>URCK01000021.1 GCA_900546295.1 uncultured Eubacteriales bacterium
CCCCTGCCCAATGACGAGATGAAGGGCCGCATCATCGGCCGCGAAGGCCGCAACATCCGCACCATCGAAACGCTCACGGGCGTCGACCTCATCATCGACGACACGCCCGAGGCGATCACCGTCTCCTGCTTCGAGCCTGTGCGCCGCGAGGTCGCGCGCCTCGCGCTCGAAAAGCTCATCGCCGACGGCCGCATCCATCCCACGCACATCGAGGAGATGGTCAACAAGGCCCGCCGCGAGGTCGACGCCGTCATCAAGTCTGAGGGCGAGCGCGCCGTGCTGGAGACCGGCATCCGCGGTCTGCACCCCGAGCTTGTCAAGATGCTCGGCCGCCTGCATTACCGCACGAGCTACGGCCAGAACGTCCTGCAGCACTCCATCGAGGTCTCGCACCTTGCGGGCATGATGGCCGCCGAGCTGGGCGCGGACGTTTACGCCGCCAAGCGCGCAGGCTTGCTGCACGATATCGGCAAGGCCGTCGACCACGAGATGGAGGGTACGCACGTTGCCCTCGGCGTGGAATTTTTGCGCAAGTACCACGAGAAGGACGACATCATCCATGCCGTTCAGGCCCACCACAACGACGTGGAGCCGCAGACCATCGTTGCCTGCCTGGTGCAGGCGGCCGATGCGATCTCTGCCGCCCGTCCCGGCGCCCGCCGCGAGAATCTCGAGAACTACATCAAGCGTCTCGAACAGCTTGAGGAGATCACGGGCAGCTATCCCGGCGTTGACAAGGCCTATGCCATTCAGGCCGGCCGCGAGGTGCGCGTCATGGTCAAGCCCGAACAGGTCAGCGAGGATGAGATGGTCATCCTGGCGCGCGAGCTTGCCAAGAAGATCGAGGAGGGGATGGAATATCCCGGCCAGATCAAGGTGCATGTGCTGCGCGAAACGACCGCGATCGAATACGCAAAATAAGGAAAAGGCTCTGCCGTTTGGCAGAGCCTTTTTTCATGCCTTTCTTGCCTTTTGCACCGCCCCTTGCTATACTGAAAAAGAAAAAACGCAAAGCGGAGGAACGCCATGCTCTACAATATTCTGGCCGTCGGCGATGTGGTGGGCGGCTGCGGCATCAGCCACCTCGAGCGCCATCTGCGCGTCGTGAAAAAACTCAAGAACATCCACTTCACCGTGGTCAACGGCGAGAACGCCGCGATGGTCGGCCTGACGCCGAACGACGCCGAGCGCATCTTTGCCGCCGGGGCCGACGTCATCACGCTCGGGAACCACAGCTTCGGCAAGATGCAGATCTCGGATTATCTCGACGACTGCCCGTACATTCTGCGCCCGCACAACCTCGGTGCGCGCCTGCCGGGCCGGGGCTACGGCGTTTTCGACTGCGGGCGCGCCCGCATCGCGGTGATGAACCTCATCGGCCGCTGCGACCTTGCCTTCAACGCGGACAATCCCTTCAAAACGGCGGACGCGCTGCTCAAAAACGATGAACAGCCGACCTTCACCCTGCTCGACTTCCACGCCGAGGCGACGAGCGAAAAGCTTGCCATGGCCTACTACCTCGACGGGCGTGTGAGCGCCGTCTGGGGCACGCACACCCATGTGCCGACGGCGGACGAAGAGGTTTTCCCCAAGGGAACGGGCTATCTCACGGACCTCGGCATGACGGGCGCTGTGCGCAGTGTGCTCGGCATCAAGGTCGAGCAGTCGGTCGAAACATTCCTCGGCGGTCTTCCCGGACGCTACCGCGAGCCGGAGAAGAGCGGGGGCAAGATGCAGGGTGCGATCTTCACGCTGGACGACGCAACGGGACTGTGCGTGGGCGTGGAGCGCATCGACGTGCGCTGAAAAAGCGCGGAAAGAGCAAGAAAGGGGTAAAACGATGAGCGTGAAGATCGTCCACGCGGCGGACTTTCATTTGGACAGCGCCTTCGGCGCGCTGCGCGCGGACAAGGCGCGCCTTCGCCGGCAGGAGAGCCGCGCGCTACTCTCTCGCCTCAGCGAGCTGGTCAACGCGCGCGGGGCGGATATCCTGCTGCTCTCGGGCGACCTTTTCGATGGCGAGACGGTCTACCGCGAGACGCTCGAGGCACTTGCTGCCTCACTGGGCGCGATGCACGCGCGTGTTTTCATCGCACCGGGCAACCACGATCCCTACAGCGCCCGCTCGCCCTATGCCCTGCCGATCTGGCCATCCAATGTGCATATCTTCACGTCGGGCGAGATCGAGCGCGTGGTGCTGCCGGAGCTTTCCTGCGCCGTGTACGGCGCGGCGTTCACCTCCGCAGTGCAGGACGAGGGACTGCTGCAAGGCTTTCACGCGCCGGACGACGGTCTTACGCACCTCATGGTGCTGCACGGAGACCTCGCCGCCGATTCGCGTTACGACCCCGTCACAAAAGAGCAGATCGCGCAAAGCGGGCTCGACTATCTGGCCCTCGGCCACACGCACCGCTTTGGCGGCGTGCAGCGCGAGGGGGCGACCTTCTACGCCTGCCCCGGCTGCCCGGAGGGGCGCGGCTTCGACGAGCTGGGCGAGAAGGGCGTGCTCGCCGGAACGGTCGCGCGGGGCAGCGCGGAGCTTTCCTTTGTCCCGCTCGCGAAGCGAAAATATGAGATCGCGCGCGTCGATGTAACGGGAAAGACGGCGGAGGAAGCGCTGCTTGCCGCCCTGCCCGCCGATCCCTCGCGCGACAGCTACCGCGTCGTCTTCACGGGCGAGACGGACGAGCGGGGACTTGACCTTAAGCGGCTTGAAGAGCGGCTTGCGCCGCGCTTTTTCTCGCTGGAGCTGCGCGATGAGACGCGCATCAGCGAGGACGTGTGGGCGCGGGCGGACGAGGACTCGCTGCGCGGGCTCTTCCTGCGCGAGCTGCGCGCGAAATACGACGCGGCGCGCTCGGACGATGAACGCGCGCGCATCAGCCTTGCCGCGCGCTATGGCCTTGCCGCGCTCGACGGGCGCGACATCTGAAAAGGGAAGGGAGAGCGAGGATGTCCATCTGGTACAGCAGACGAAGCAAAGAGAAAAAGCGCATCACGCTCGGCGCGCGGGGCGAGACCGCATGGTTCACCGCGACGTTTCGGTATGATGTGCGAAGTCTCCTGCGCGCCGCGGAACGGGCGCTGCGCCTTTTCCTGAAATGCTGCCGCAAAGCATAGAATACGGGGAAAAAGGCCGGAGGGAAGCTTCCTTTCGGCCTTTTTGAGAGAGTTTAAGCAAGAATTAAGAAACAACTGCTGTTTTTGTTTGAAAACGGCTGGTACAATACCAACATGAGGTGAGAAAATGTACAACATTCTGATCTGTGACGACGAGCAGGACATTGTCAACGCGCTCAAGATCTATCTCTCAGGCGGGGATTACTGCCTTTTTGAAGCGCACAACGGCTGCGAGGCGCTGGACGTTGTGGAAAAAAACGACATCCATCTCATCCTGATGGACATCATGATGCCGCAGCTTGACGGCATCGCCACGACGGTGAAGCTGCGCGAAAAGAGCAACGTGCCCATCATCCTGCTCACGGCCAAGAGCGAGAGCAGCGACAAGGTGCTGGGACTGAACATCGGCGCGGACGACTACATCACCAAGCCCTTTGACCCCGTGGAGGTGCTCGCGCGCGTGCGCTCGCAGCTGCGCCGCTATACGCAGCTGGGGGCGAAGAAGGTGGAGGAGCAGGCGAACGTCTACACCGTCGGCCCCATCGTGCTCGACGAGGAGAAAAAGAGCGTGACGGTCGACGGCGACGAGGTCGCGCTCACACCCATCGAGTTCAACATCCTGCGGCTGCTCATGAAGAACCCAGGCCGAATTTATTCCTCCGCGCAGATCTATGAGCTGGTGTGGAAGGAGGACTCGTTGGGCGCGGAAACGTCCGTGAGCGTCCACATCCGCCACCTGCGCCAAAAACTGGAGATCAACCCCTCCGAGCCGCGCTACCTGAAGGTCGTGTGGGGGCTGGGGTATAAAATGGAGGACAAGAAATGAAGGCTGCGTGGATACGCAATTTCTGGATCAAGGCGGTCGCCTTTCTGCTGGCGGCAGCGCTCGTGCCGGTCATCCTCACCTATGTTGTAGGACTTGCCTATTCCTACGGCGGCATGGGCAGGGACTTTTACACGAGCAACCTCTGCCTGAATGCGGTCGGCAAAAAGACGTGGGAGATTTGCGACGACTATATCGCCATGGAGGGCGGAGACTACGAGCTCGACAAGATCTATCCCAAAGGCAACAGCTACAGCAACCTCCGCTTCCGCGTGACGGACGAGCAGGACAAGGTGGAGTTCAACAACGCCAGCGACGACGATATCTTCTGCTACAGCACCGTTTACGTTGACAAGACCTTTGATGTCTACCTTGTGAAGGGCCTTCCTGCGCAGGACGACATTTACTGGGCGAAGGTTTTTTACGACAAGGCAGAGAACTGGGGACAGAACGCCCTGGAGATGCTCATCCTTTTCGGCGCGATGGAGCTGTTCCTGCTCATCTTCCTCGCCCGCACGGCGGCGCGGCGCGAGGATGGCGAATTACAGGGCGGCTGGCAGGAAAAGATCCCCTTCGACCTCTACCTTCTCGTTGACGGCACGATCATTGCGCTGCTGTGCGTGGCGGTGGAGGAGGTCTACTCCTATGTGAGCTTCTATACCCCGCCCTACGATGTGCTGCTGCTGGGGATGAGCTTTGCGCTGGCGGTGCTCGTTTTTGCCGCGTGGGTGACGTTCTGCGCGCGCGTCAAGGTGGGCGGACTGTGGAAGGGAACGCTCATTCATAGGCTCTTATGCCTGTGCTGGAAGATCGTCAAGTGGTGCTGGGGCGTGCTCTGCGCCTTCTGCCGCGGCGTTATTGGCTTCCTGCACGCCATCCCGCTCGTCTGGCGCACGGTGGTGGGCTGCTTCATCGTCGGTGTGATGATCTGCCTGATGGCGGACCAGTTTTATTACAGAGGCGGGCAGCTCATCGTGTTTCTGTTCGTTCTGTCCGTTGCGGCGTGCCTCTTTTCCGCGCAGCTGCGAAAGCTCCAGAAGGAGGGCGAAGCCCTCGCCGCCGGCGATCTTGACGCGCAGGTGGACACGAAATGGATGTACTGGGACGTCAAGCGCCACGCCGAGAACTTAAATTCCATCGGCGACGGCATGGCCGCGGCCATCGACAAGCAGCTCAAGAGCGAGCGGCTCAAAACGGAGCTCATCACGAACGTCTCGCACGACATCAAGACGCCGCTCACGAGCATCATCAACTACGTTGACCTCTTGCAGCACGAGCACACGAGCGAGCAGGAGGAAGAATACCTCGCCGTGCTCAAGCGGCAGGCCTTCAAGCTCAAAAAGCTCACGGAGGACTTGGTCGAGGCAAGCAAGGCGACGACCGGCAACCTGCCGGTGAACGCCGTGCGGTGCAGCATGAACGAGCTTTTAGCACAGGTGGAGGGCGAATACGGCGACAAGCTGGCGGCGGCCGAGCTGACGCTTGTGAGCGTGATGCCGGAAAAGGAGCTTTTCTGCTGCGTGGATGGCGCGCTGATGTGGCGCGTGATCGACAACCTGCTCTCGAACATCTGCAAATACGCTCAGAACGGTACGCGCGTCTATCTGACGCTCGAAAAGACGGGCGGCGAGGCGGTCGTGACCTTCAAGAACACCTCGCGCGCGGCGCTCAACATCCCCGCCGAGGAGCTGATGGAGCGCTTTGTGCGCGGCGACAGCTCGCGCTCGACCGAGGGTAACGGCCTGGGCCTTTCCATCGCGCAGAGCCTCACAGAATTGCAGGGCGGCAAGATGGCGATTGCCATCGACGGCGACCTCTTCAAGGCCATCCTCCGTTTCCCGACGGTGGCGTGATCAGCAAATCAAATGAAAAGGGGGACGATCCGCGCGATCGTCCCCCCTTTCGTCCCCCTTTTGCCGCACTGCGCTTGACATTTCATCGCAAAACCAATACAATAACAATTCAGAAATCTATCCTGAAATGTGAGGGAGAACATAAAATGGCAAAAGAGAAAAAAGTCGAACAGATCACGAATCTGGAGGATGACTTCGCCCAATGGTATACCGACATCTGCCGCAAGGCAGAGCTTGTCGAATACGCCAGCGTCAAGGGCTTTACCATCCTGCGCCCCTATGGCTACGCCATCTGGGAGAACATGCAGAGCCTGATGGACGCCGAATTCAAGAAGACCGGACATGAGAATGTGGCGATGCCCGTCCTCATCCCCGAGAGCCTTTTGAAGAAGGAGGGCGAGCTTGTCAACGGCTTCGCCCCCGAGGTCGCATGGGTCACGATGGGCGGCAGCGAGAAGCTCGAAGAGCGCCTTGCCTTCCGTCCCACGTCCGAGACGATGTTCTGCGACCACTGGTCCCGCGTTTTGCAGACCTACCGTCAGCTGCCGATGCTCTACAACCAGTGGTGCTCCGTCATCCGCTGGGAGAAGACCACCCGCCCCTTCCTGCGTTCGCGCGAGTTCTGGTGGCAGGAGGGCCACACCATCCACGAGACCGCCGAGGAGGCGCAGGCTGAGACGATGCAGCAGCTCAACTGCTACGCTGACTTCTTCCGCCACGTGCTCGCCATCCCCGTCGTGCCCGGCCGCAAGACCGACAAGGAGAAGTTTGCCGGCGCCGAGGCGACCTACACCGTCGAGTGCATGATGAAGGACCGCAAGGCCCTCCAGGGCGCGACGAGCCACTACTTCGGCGATAAGTTCTCCCGCGCCTACGACGTGACCTTCACCGGACGCGACAATAAGCTCCAGTACCCGTTCCAGACGTCCTGGGGCTCCACCACGCGCATGATCGGCGCGGTCATCATGACCCACGGCGACAACAACGGTCTCGTTCTGCCCCCGCGCATCGCGCCCACGCAGGTCGTCATCGTCCCCATCGCCGCGCACAAGAATCCCGAGGTGCTCGAGACCGCCAAGGCGATGATGTCTTCTCTCGTCGCCGCAGGCGTTCGCGTCAAGCTGGACGACAGTGACCAGTCCATGGGCTGGAAGTGCGCCGAGTACGAGATGCGCGGCGTGCCCATCCGCATGGAGCTTGGCCCGCGCGACCTCGCCGAGGGCAACTGCTGCCTCGTCCGCCGCGACAACGGCGAGAAGGTCACGGCGAAGATCGAGGGCATCGAGACGGAGGTCAAGGCCCTGCTCGACACCATCCACGACAGCATGTACGCTGCCGCGGAAAAGAACCTTGAGGACAACACCTTCGACCTCAAGACTGTCGACGAGGTGAAGGAGATGGCGAGCGGCCGCGGCGGCTTTGCCCGCACGAAGTGGTGCGGCAGCCTTGAGTGCGAGCTCAAGATGAAGGAAGTCGCTGGCGTTTCTTCCCGCTGCATGCCCCTCAAGCAGAGCGGCACGACGGGCAAGTGCGTCTGCTGCGGCAAGGAATGCACGACCGACATCTACTGGGGCGTCGCGTACTAAGCCTTCCGTTTTGATCGAACTTTAAAAGGGGCGCTGTTCTCTTCTTTGGAAGAGAGCAGCGCTCCTTTTTGCGCGCGGGACTATGAGAAAATGTAACAAATTGTAACTTTTCCTCCTTTCGCCTTTACAAGCCGGTGTTTTTTCGATATAATCGATGCCATCAATGCCAATCATCAGCGGCCGTGGGCCGCCTTTTGAATATCAGGAGTGCTTATGAACAAGATAAAACGGATCTTATGCGTGCTGCTCTGCGCGCTGATGCTGCCCGCGATGCTCTCGGGCTGCGGAAAAAAGAAGGATACGGACGAGCCATTCGTCTTTCGCGCCAGCATTTGCAGCGAGATCACATCGCTCGACCCCGCGATGAACACCGACACGGACGCCAACAGCGTTTTTTACGCCCTCTATGAAAACCTCATGCGCATGAGCGACGGCGGCAGCGGCGAGGCTGTGCTCGATAGCGGCATGGCCAAGGAATACAGCGAAGAGACGAATTTCGACGGCACCGTGACCTATACCTTCACGCTGCGTGCCTCCGCCCGCTGGTCGGATGGGCAGAAGGTCACGGCGGACGATTTTGTCTACGCCTGGCAGCGCCTTGCCGACCCGGCGACGGCTTCCCCCAACCACGCGCTCATGAGCGTGGTGGCGGGCTACGACGAGGTGTGCGAGAGCGGAGACAAAACGAAGCTTCAGGTCTCGGCCAAGGATGATGCGACCTTTGTCGTCACGCTGAGCGCGCCCTGCGCCTATTTCATCGAGGGCATCTGCACGGCGGTCGCCACGATGCCGCTGCGTCGCGACCTTGCCGAGAGCACGGCGTTCGACAAAGCCCCGCTCGTGAGCAACGGCGCTTACTATGCGGAGAAGTGGAGCCAGGGCGGTGAACTGACCGCCGCGCGCAACGCGGAATATTACGAGGCGCGCATCGTCGGGCCCGACACGCTGCACTTCGTCTTTGCCGACAGCAGCCGCGAGGCGTGGGAGCTTTACGAAAACGGCGAGATCGACTATGTTGACCACCTGCCGGACGAGGTGATCGCGGAGCTGTCGCAGCAGAGCGGCTGGACGGCGAGAGAGATCCTTGCGACGGTGTGCGTGCTTTACAACAACGAAACAGATCTCTTTTCCAACGAACACATCCGCATGGCCTTTGACCTTGCCATCGACCGCACCGCCGTGACGAAGGCGGCGGGCGCGGAGAACCGTGCCGCGACGGGCCTGGTACCGCACGGCATCCCCGACGCGGGGGAGACGGAGGACGATTTCCGCACCACCGGCGGCACGCTGTGCGCCATTGACGAGGAGTCGCTCGGCGAGCGGCAGGACAAGGCGCGCGAGGAGTTGACCTTCGCGGGCTATTACAGCAACGCCATGTTCCCGCCAATCGAGCTGCTGTATGTCAGCGGAACGGAGAACGACGCCGTGGCCGCGCTGCTGCAGCAGACCTGGTCAAGCGTGCTGAGCGTGAACGTGATGCTGCACGGCGTGACGCAGGCCGAATACGAAAGCCGCATGGAAGAGGGCAATTATGAGCTTGCGCTGAAAAAGGTCACAGCGCTCTACGACGATGCGATGAGCTTCCTCGACCGCTGGTGCAGCGAGGATGAGCAGAACCTGATCGGCTACGAGAACGGCACCTATGATGTGCTGCTGGGCGTAGCCAGAACATCGGAAAACCCGGTGGCGCGCATTGCCTTCCTGCACGACGCGGAGACGATGCTGCTGGGAGACACGGCGCTCTCGCCGCTGTACTTTGACGGCACGGCCTCGCTTTTGCGCGAGGGCCTTCGCGGCGTGTACAACGACGGCCTCGGCAACAGCTACTTCACCGCCGTGCGTGCGGACGGGAACTAAAAGAATATACAGCGAGCCTTCGGCCCGCGCTCCTTTTAAGGGGCGCGGGCTTTTCTGCCTTCATTTTGCCGCCTGAATAAGAAAAAGCCCGGTCTTCCCCGGGCTTTTTCGACAAAATGAAAGGAGCAAGTCTTTTGACTTGCTCCTTTTTGTAGCCGTGCTTATGATGCGGGGCGCGTGGTGACAAGGTAGTCAGAGTTGATCCAGCCGAACTGGCCGCCTACGGCGACGAACGTCCACCCGTCCTGCTTGGCAGCCGCCTGCACCTCGGTGCCGAGGGAAACGGTCGTGATCTTGTCGTAGCTCGTGCCGGGACCGCCGCGCAGGTTCACGCCGCCGGTGGTGTAGTAGATGTAATACTTATCGTAAACGGAAGCGGGCTTGACCTGCACCTCGTCATGGCCCGTGAGATCGAGCCAGTCGATCACATCGCCGTCCGACGTGTTCGCATCGTTGCTGTTCGTTCCGTCCCCGGTGCCGCCGTCCGCATTATTGTCATCCGGCATGCTGCCGCTCTGCGACGTGCCGGTTTGCAGCTGCTCGATCTTCGTGCGCGCGTCGGCAAGGTCGCGGCGCGCGGTGCGCAGCTTGGCGTTCAGCACGAACACCGTGACAAGCAGCACGACCGTGAGCCCCAGAAGTGACATAAACAGCGTATACAGCGGATTGCGCCGCGGCTTGCGGCTCACTCGACGTCCTCCCATATTCCGTTCCTCCTTTAACAAGCGTTTGAGACTTGCTCTATCTTATTTTACAAAATTCGACCATCATGGTCAAGCCCCTTTCCGCTTTAGACGGACAAATTCATAAAAAGTTCCGGGAAAAAGGAGACGGCGAGCCGTCTCCTTTGCAATGTGTTCACTTCTTGTTCGCGCGCTCCTTGCGGCGTTCGAGAAGCTCCTTGGGCTCTGCCTCGGCAAGCTTGCGCTCGCGGCGCTCGAGCACCTCCTTGGGCTTTTCGGTGATGGCACCGGCCGCCTTGAGGGATTCCTTCGTCGCCACCGGGCCGACCAGCTCGTAGACGAGCACGGAGAAGAGGATGATGTTGCGGATCAGCTCGCCGTCCGCGCCGAGCGCCTGCGCGCTCACACACATACCGAGCGCCACACCCTCCTGCGGCAGCAGCATGATGCCAAGGTACTTCTGCACCGTGTGGTCGCAGCCCACCGCCTTGGCCGACCAGCGCGCGCCGCAATACTTACCGGCCGAGCGCGCGATGATGTACACAATGCCGATGAGCACGAGTACGCCCTGCGTGAAGACGCTCAGACGCAGGTTCGCGCCGCTCACGACAAAGAACACCGCGAGCATCGGCGTGCTCCACTTGTCCGCGCGCTCCATGAGATCGTCAGACAGCGGGCAGATGTTGCAGAACACCGTGCCGAGCATCATGCACACGAGCAGCGGAGAAAAGCCGCACTCCGTCCCCGCGACGGTGAATTCCACCGCCGAAAGACCGACCATCATAAAGATGAAGGCAATGCTCAGCGACAGACGGTTGGAGTTCGAGCGGAACATCGTTTCAAGCTTTGTGAGGACAAAGCCCGCGATCGCGCCGAGCAGCAGCGAGCCGACGATCTCAATGAGTGGAGAGAGCAAAATGCTTGCGAGGCTGAACTGTGCGCTGTCCATCGCGCGGGCGATGCCGAAGGATACGGCGAACGCGATGAGACCCACCGCGTCGTCGAGCGCAACGATCGGCAGCAGCAGGTCGGTGAGCTCGCCCTTGGCCTTGTACTGGCGCACGACCATCAGCGTGGTCGCGGGCGCGGTGGCGGTGGCAATGGCGCCGAGGGTGATCGCCGCGGGAACGGAGAGCACATCGGGGCGCATAAAGTGGAACACGACAAGCGCAATATCGACAAAGGCCAGCGCGGCAAGGGCCTGCAGAACGCCGATGACCATGGCCTGCTTGCCGGTCTTTTTGAGCTGGCTGAGGCGGAACTCATTGCCAATGGAAAAGGCGATAAAGCCCATCGCCACATCGGAGATCATGCTCAGCGCCTCGACCTGATCGTAGCTTGAAAAGCCGAGACCGGGGATGCCGAGGCGGCCGAGCACGAAAGGCCCGATCAGAACGCCCGTTACGAGAAACGCCGTGACATCGGGCAGGTGCCAGCGGCTGAAAATACGCGTCATCAAAAGCCCTGCGAGCAGCGCAAAGGCCAGATTCAGGATGGCTGTCATAGTTACACCTTCACAACAAAAAATCGCGGGCGAGTATGCCGCCCAAGGCATGTATTGTAGCCTGTTTGATGGCGAAATGCAAGCTATTTTACAAATTTAATACCGGAAAGAGACAAAACGGCGCATTTCTTGCGCCGTTTTGTCTCTTTATTTTCCGCAGCCGCCTTTGTCCTTGAGAGAGCACGCGCTCTTGAAGCCGCAGGCATTGCAGTGGTTGCTGGGGTCGGATACGACGCTGCCGCTCAGAAAGCCGAGCGCCGCGTCATCCGCTTTACCGGAAGCGCCGGGGAAGAGCATCAGGCCCGCCATACCGGCGGCACGGCGCTCCTCGTCGCTGACCGCGCCGCAGATGAGCGCGTCGATGCCGTACTGCTCCAGAAGCGCGATCGCGCCCTCAAGCCCCGGTTGGGGCAGCGGCACGAGAAACTGGCGCATGATGCGCCCGTGGTCATCTTCATAAAAATGGAACGCCTCCGCCCCGCTCATGGGGGAGAAAACGTCGTCGCCGCGAACGGGGATGGCAATGCGCATGGCGAGATCCTCCTTGTTTTTTCTTCCAGTATAGCCGCCCCGGCGGGAAAAGCAAGCGCCGCAGCGGAAAATTTACAAAAAGGAGTGGGGCGGCAAACGCCGCCCCGCTCCGATGGGAAAAGAAAGAAACGCAAAATCAGTCGATCGGGCAGGTCCAACCGAAGGGGTCGGGCTTCGTGCCCCACTGGATGCCGGTCAGCTCGTCGTAGAGCCTGCGGGAGAGCGCGCC
The DNA here is from genome assembly GCA_900546295.1 of uncultured Eubacteriales bacterium. Taxonomy (GTDB): domain Bacteria; phylum Bacillota; class Clostridia; order Oscillospirales; family Oscillospiraceae; genus Hominicoprocola. The sequence continues at coordinate 12,187 of URCK01000021.1, forward strand.
GATTTTGCCGTCGTTGATCGGATAATCCTTGCCGTCCCAGCTCAGCGCGCCGATGGGCGAGACGACGGCGGCGGTGCCGACGCACCACGCCTCCTCCAGCGCGCCGCTTTCGGCGGCCTTGAAGAGCTCGTCCACGCTCAAAAGCCGCTCTTCGACCGGCACGCCCCAGCTCTTGATGAGCTCGATGGACGACTTGCGCGTGATGCCGCGCAGGATGGAGCCGGTCAGCGCCGGGGTGACGACAGTGCCGCCGATCTTGAACATGACGTTCATGCCGCCGCCTTCCTCCACATACTTGCGCTCCACGCCGTCGAGCCACAGCACCTGCGAATAGCCCTTGGCCTCGGCGCGCTCACCGGCGCGGGTGGACGCGCCGTAGTTGCCGCCGCACTTGGCTTCGCCCGTGCCGCCACGCACCGCGCGCACATCTTCCGTCTCGACCATGATGGGGACGGGCTTCAAGCCGTCAGAAAAGTAGTTGCCGGAGGGGGAGAGGATGATGGCGAAGGTCGCCTCGTGCACGCCGTGCAGAGCGAGCGTCGGGTCGGTGCCGTAGAGGAAGGGGCGGATGTAAAGGGACGTGCCGGGAGCGTTCGGTACCCAGGCTGCATCGACCTTGACCGCGGTCTTAATGGCTTGCAGCGCATCATCGGGGTCGAGCTGCGGCAGACCAAGACGCTCGCAGGAGCGGTTCAGGCGGGCGACATTTTCCCAAGGGCGGAAGAGCTGCACGCCGCCGTCGGGACGGCGATAGGCCTTCAGACCCTCAAAGACCTCCGTGCCGTAGTGCAGCACGCTTGCCGCGGGGGACATGCTGATGGGGCCGTAAGGCACGATGCGCGCATCGTGCCAGCCCTTATCGGCGCTGTAGTCCATGAGGAACATATGGTCGGTGAACACGGTGCCGAAGCCGAGACGGTCGGAGGGGGGCAGCGTGCCGGGATGCGTGGTTTTGGTGATCGTGATATTCATAAAAATGACCTCCTGTCGATAATTGTTTGCTGATTCAGATTTCCTTGAGATGCTCCATGTTGCGGCGGATGCCCTCGCAGCAGGCGTGGAAGGTGGCCTGCTCGCTTTCCGTCAGCGGCAGCTCGACGACCTGTTCAACACCGTTTTCGCCGATGACGCAGGGGACGCCCGCAAAGAGCCCTTCCTCGCCGTACTCGCCGCACAGCTCCGCGCTTGCCGGAAGAATGACCTTCTCATCGTGCAGCACGGCGTAGGCCATGCGCGCGGCGGTCGTGGCGATGCCGTATTCGGTGCAGAACTTGCCGGAGAACGTGACCCAGCCTCCCTCGATGGATTCCTTTTGCAGCGCCTCGCGGTCAAAGCGGAAGCGCTCGTCCGTTTTGGCCCATGTATCGAGCGGCACACCGCGGAAGCTGACGCAGGACCAGGGAGCGAACTGCTGGTTGCCGTGCTCGCCCAGCATATAACAGGTGATGGACTTGTGGTCAAGGCCGGTCTGGCGCGCGAGCGCGCTCAGAAGGCGCGAGGTATCGAGGCCCGTGCCGGTGCCGAACACGCGGCCGCGGGGAAGACCCAGATGCAGGGCCAGCTCGCGCGTGACGATGTCGCAGGGGTTGGTGATGTTGATGAGCACGCCGTCAAAGCCGCTTGCCTTGATCTTCTCGGCATAGCCGCGCACGGCGGGGATCGTGAAGTCCATCTCGGTCACACGGTCGTGCGAGCCGCGCAGCAGGTCGATCTTACCGACGCTGTTGACGATGACATCGCAGACGCCGAGATCGGAGAAGTCACCGCCGCGCACCGTGACGCGGTGGGGCATATAGGCGACCGCGTCGCGCAGATCCTGTACCTCGCTTGCGAGCTTCTGCTCGCTCTGATCGACGAGCACCAGCTCGTCCGCAATGCCCTGAATGGCCAGCGCGTAGGCCACATGTGCGCCGACATGGCCCATGCCGACCACGCCGAGAACTCTTTTCTTTGCCATAAGAATGCTTCCTTTCTCAAAAACGGAATGATGGTTGTTTGAATGCCTGAAGATGATAGCCCTTTATGCTCCAAAATGGGGGAAGAGCACGCAGGTATAGAGCATGGCAAGTGCCATGTACAAAACAAGAATGATGGCGAAGGCCCGGAAGGTCTTCTTCATGACCTCGCTCTCGTTGCCGACCTGATCGACCGTTGCGCAGGCGGCGACGGTGTTGTTCGGGCAGATGAGGTTGCCGAGCGAAGCGCCCGCGTTCTGACCGGCGAAGATCGTGATGGGGTTCATGCCGAGCGACGCCGCGGCGTCGATGTGCATCTGAGCAAACATGATGTTGGAGCCAAGGCCCGTGCCGGTGATGAACGCGCCGCTCGAGCCGATGAGCACAGCCGCGGCGGGGTAGAAGCGGCCGACGACGGCGGCAATGTCGGAGGCGAGGAGGTTCATCATGCCCGTGGAGGGGGACTGCATGATATAGGCGACAATGAGGAGGCTTCCCATCGTGATGAGCACGGGCAGCACGCCGCTCACCGTGCGGAGGCAGACCGCTTTGTAGGTTTTGAAGCGCACGCCGAGCGTCAGCGCGCCGAGGATGCCGCAGAGGATGATGACGAGATCGACCCAGAAGATGTAGCCGAAGGTGCACATGACGGCAAAGCCGTTTTTCACCACGGCGGGGAAGCCGTAGCGCACGAGGGGGAGGATGACGAGCATGTAAACATAGGGGGAGAGCGCCTTGAAGGAGCTGTATTTTCGCTGCTGAGCAGCGCTCTTGTGGCGAAACTCCTCCGGCGTCTTCACGCCGACGAGCTTGACATAGGCAACGGAGAGCAGGATGGAGATGAGGCCCGTGCCCATGGAGGTGACCTCCGCGCCGACGAAGTTGGAAAGGACAAACATCGTAAGGCCCGTGCTCACGCCAGCGAAGGTAAGGTAGGGGAGAATGCCGCGGTAGCCCTTTTTACCGAAGGCCATGCCGACCATGATGAAGGGAATGATGAGCACGCCGAACATATGGAAGCGGCCGACCATGGCGGAATTCTGCGCAACGGTGGAGAGGCCTGCCTCGACAAGCGCCGCGCCGCCGTTGATGGTCGTAAGGCCCGCGCCGCCCCACGAGGCGGGCGTCGCGTCGCCGAGCAGCGCGACGGCAATGGCGGTGGCGGGCTGGAAGCCGAGCGCCACAAGGAAGGGGGCGGCGATGGCGGCGGGTGCGCCCGCGCCCGCTGCGCCCTCAAGGAAAATCGGCAGCATCATGCCGATGATGACCACCTGCACGCGGCGGTCGTCGCTGATCTGCGCGATGGTGGACTTGACGTCCTCAATGGCGCCCGTCTCACGCAAAAGGTTCAAAATGGTGAACGCGCCGAAGACCATCAGCACGATCTTGAGACCCTCCTTGATGCCCTTCCAGACCAGCGGATCGAGCACCTTGACGGTTTCGGCAACTGTTGCGCCGTCGAGGTTAAAGTAGGTGAAAGCGAGCAGCAGCGTCCATAAAAGCGCGACGGGGGAGACGGTTTTTGCGGATTTTTTGAAGCCCAGGATGCCGACGAGTACAACGACGATCGGGCTGAGCGCCATGAGGAAGTTTACAAAGTCCATGGGGGTTGTCTCTCTTTCTGAAAAATTTGGAACATGGTGAGTAGGGTCTATTTCCGCTTTTTTCGCCGGCCGAACGAGAAAAGTGAAATGCAAAGAGAAGAGGCTCCGTTTGATCGACGGAGCCTCTTTCATGGTCTTTCTCTATCTCGTGCGGGGAATCGGGAGAGAATGTAAGAAATGCGTCGCGATCCGGACGGTCTGTTCAGTTTTCTTTTCTACGAGATCTGCCAGAAGCAGAACAAAAATGGACGCCAGCAAAATAAGGCTGGCGTCCAGAATAATCATGCTGTTGTGCGCGGCGCAGGAGAAAGCGGCGCAGTCTGCCTGCGCAAAGGGAAACGCTGCTGCATCAAAGAAAAACTTGGTCATCGTGGCTTTCTCCTTTCTTGAGGATGGGTGAAGTGTAACACATATTATTTCCGATCGCAAGAGAAAATTGGACTAATTATGCAGGATTGGACGAACGAACAAAAATGAAAAACGAGAGCTTTTCGGCATTGTTGAAATGCAATAACGGCCGCGCGGAAGAGTTGGACGTACCCCTGAAATTTTCGCATAGGGACGTTCCGTGCGCCCATAGGATGAACAAAAACGGGAGGAATATATCATGGTTTCTGTCGCCCTGACACTGCTTGCCCATGCGATGCTGCTGTCGCTGCACCTGTCGAACGGTTCGTTTCCGCGCCCCCTTTCCGCCAAGGAGGAGCGCGCGTGCGTCGCGCGGATGCTCGAGGGGGATATGGATGCGCGCAATACGCTCATCGAGCACAATCTGCGCCTCGTCGCGCACGTCGTCAAGAAGTACTACACCCGCACCGAGGAGCAGGATGACCTCGTTTCCATCGGCACGATCGGCCTCATCAAGGGCATTTCCAGCTACCGCCCCGAAAAAGGTACCCGCCTCGCAACCTACGCTGCAAAGTGCATTGAGAATGCTATCCTATCGCAGCGGAACAGACCGGCGGTTGAGGCTGGTCTGCCCGTTTGCTATGTATTATTGCTGCGCTTTCAGGTGTTTCGCGGCGGCATCTACCAGTTCCAGCTTCTGCTCCGTGGAGCAGGGCAGCTTTTGGATGGATTTCAGCGCCTGCTCGGACTGGAACTTCGCCAGCTCCTGCCCAAGCTCCTGCTGCGCCTGCTTTGATTTGGGAAAGATCAGAAATACTTCCACGGCAGCCCTTCCTTCCGGAGCGTTTTCTGCTTCACTCTATGTGCGTTTTCCGATGCATATGCAGAGTATGAAAACCGCAAATCTATGTACGCAAGTGAAGAATACGCGGGGAGAGGAGCTGCCGGGCCTGAGTTTTACACGGGGTTGGATTTAACGGTCACGAATTGCCGGTGAGACGGTACAGAACCGAAACAAATAAAAGGAAGGCGAGGGATGATCCCTCGCCTTCCTTTTTGGCGGTGTTTACTGATAGGCGCGATAGAGGAAGGTGACGATCTGGCCGCGCGTGCAGGTCGCATTCGGGCTGAACGTCGTGGCAGAGGTGCCCTTGGTCACATCGTTTGCAACGGCCCACAGAACCGCATTCGCGTAGAACGCATCGGGCGCAACGTCGGTGAACGGATTGTTCGTGCCGGCGGCGGGCTGGTTCAGGGAACGATGCAGGAAAGTGACGATCTGGCCGCGTGTGCAGGTCGCATCCGGGCTGAACGTCGTGGCAGAGGTGCCGTTGGTCACGCCGTTTTCGACTGCCCACAGAACAGCATTATAGTAGTAGCTGCCGGGGGCAACGTCGGTGAAGGCGGTCGTGGTGGCCTTGGGAGCGGGGCTGCCCTTGGCACGCCACAGGAAGGTCACAGCCTGCGCGCGGTTGCAGTTGGCGTTGGGGGAGAAGGTGGTGGCGGAGGTGCCGGTGGTGATACCCTTCTCAACCGCCCACTCGACCGCATCGAAGAAGTAGTCCGTCTTCTTCACGTCGTTGAACTTGCTGTCGGGCTGGCTGGGCTGGCTCGGCTGGCTGGGCTGAGACGGCTGAGACGGAATGACCGGAACGAAGCCGCCGGGGACATCGGTGTGGTCAGCGTTGCGTGCCGTAACGTAGATGGCGTCGGGGGACTCAAAGCAGGCGTTCTTGGAGCCGTCGCCGAAGAGGAAGAAGCCGCGCTTTTCCACTGCGCCGCGCTCAGGGAACGGATCTGCGTTGGTCTTGAGCCACTCGTCATTCAGCTTGTAGAGGTCAGTCTTGGAGTCGGCCAGAACGGTGGAAACACCGGTGTACTCGCCGTCCACGATCGCCAGATTGACAGCAACGTAGACCGTGTTGAGATCGTTATTGTCCACGCGGACGGAGTAGTACTTGCTGGCAGCCTGACCCGCGGGAACGGTCAGCGCAACGGGCTTGCCGTCCTTGAGCAGGTAGAAGCTGAAGCCGCTCAGCTCGCCGGAGATGAGCTTGTTCCAATCGGCATTGCTCATGCCGGCGGGACGGGCATACTTGAACTCAAGGCGCATGGGGAGAACAAAGGTGTTGGCGAGGAAGTCCTCGTCGTCGAGCGGCAGATAAACGCCGTTCTTGCCGTGCCCGGCAGCGTACTGAGCGGCGGACTTGGAGGTGTTGCCGCGGTCAGCCCACATGTCGATCGAGAAGTCGGTCGCGCCGAGGAGTGTCTCGTTGTTCAGCAGGGAAGCACTGATCTTGCCGCTGGCGTCCTTGTAAGTGCCGACGGTGACATCGAGCAGGTCAAGGTCGGCGCGGTCGGCGTTCAGACCGTCAATGTCGGCCCACATGAGCTGTGCGCCCGCATCGCCGGAGTAGCGCGCCATTTCGAGCATGCCGTCGGCCATCATCTTGGTCATCTGGATGATCGCGTCAACGCCGATGCGCTCGTTGGCGGAGTGCCACCAACGCTCGTTGCCCGGGAGGACAGCGCCGAAGGCGGTCATCTTGTTGCGGAAGTTCGTGGCGAGCGTGCCGCCGGTCGTGCCAACGGGATAGGTGATATCCAGCAGGTCTGCGGGGCCGTCAAACTCGGAGGGATCATACTCGATGCTGGCGCGGTAGCTGGCATACTGCAGCGCGGTCAGCAGGTTGTCGTGAGACAGGTAGAGGGAAGGATCGGAGAACTTGGGGATACCATAGACGGTCACCTGATCCCAACTGCCGTCAGGCTTCTGAACCCAATTGGTATTGGCGGTGATCAGCGAGAAGCCCTTCGCTTCGAATGCCGTGACAACAGCGTTCGTTGCAGTATCGTAAGCGTCCTTAGTGGCATGCAGGCTTCTGACATACATCGGGATGGAGAGCTTGCCGTCGGCATAGAAGCTGGCGAGCTCATAGCTGCCCTTGATGCCGCCCATCAGAGCCAGCGTCAGGTTGGCAGCGCCATTGTCGGGGTTGCGGAGCAGCTCAGCAGGGATGCCCATGTACTTACCGATGTAGGCCTCGCCCTCCTTGCAGTTGCGGAAGAACAGGTCGGAGAGACCGGCAGCAGCTTTCTTCAGCTGGAGGCCGGCGGGGAGCGCCTCGTTGAGGAGATACATACCCCAAACGACGGCATTCTTGCCGTACTGCGGCATGGGCATTTCCATCGCAACGTCGGTATTGATCTCGAGGGTCAGAACGCCGTTCTCAGCGGTGCACTGAACCTTGGGAGTCGTACCGGCGGCAGTGGGCAGCCAACCGCGCGCGGTCGCGGCGGTTTCCACCGCAGTGATGAACGCAGTGATCTCAGCCTCGCTCGCCTTGCTCACGTCAAGCGTGAAGACGGCGCGGGAAGCGACCTGAGAGGTGCTGCCGTGGACGATGTCCTTGAGAGTCTCGTCGCCCTCGCGCAGCGTCACGCCGGCGCCAGCGGTCAGTAGGCTGAACGCCTTGCCGCTGTCAGCGGAAAGGTTCATTTCAACGTAGGGCGTCCAGGCTCTCGTGTTGCCGACGACCACGGGGAAGCGGGAGTCGGAGGTGTAGGCCGCGATGGGGGTCTCCTCGCGGTTGAGGGACTTGTAGGACCAGTTGTCATAGAAGCTGGGGTTGCCGGTATAGTAGGGGATATCCATGTACTTCAGGGTATCCTCGACGGAGGGGACGCCAGGGTTGCTGTCCTCGTAAGCGCCCATGACGATGCGGATGCGGCGGTCAAACTTCACGCCGGAATCCATCAGCGCCTTGGCGGCAAAAAGGGTGGCAAGGCAGGGACCGCTGTCGTCCTGAACGCCTGCACCGTAGAGCCAGCCATCCTTGACGTACGGGTTGTAGTAAGCGGTGGGATCCAGTTCACCCTTGGAGTTGACCCAGCGGTTCAGGTTGCCCTTGGGGTCGTTGGACTGAGTGGGGGAGTCGAGATGGCTGAGCGCCATGACCATTTCAGGCGCATCGGGATCACCGATCTCAACATAAACATACTTGTCGTCCTGACGCTGCACGACCTCGAAGCCGAGGTTCTCGGCAAGCTCCTTGACCCAGGCGAACTTCGCAGTTTTTCTGTCGCCTTCATTGTTGTTATTCTCAGTGTTGGGAACGGTGAACGGATACTGGCTGGGGATGCTGCCGGCATTTTTGGAGCCATAGGAGATGGAGTTGTAGCTGGAGCCGGTGGCAAGGCCGCCAATCAGGGTGTTGGGGTCATAGGTGTCGTCGCCGACGACCATGTTGCCGACGTAACCGCTGAGATTTTCAACGGCAGAGTGGATCTTTGCGCGCTCATCGTCCGTCACGGTCACCTGATAGGTGACGTTCGGCGTGAACTTGCTGTCATCATCGGGCTCGTTGCCCTGCTCGCGCTGGAGGTGGATCGTAGCATACTTAACGAGCGCACGGAGTGGAGCGTTGCTGAGATCCAGATCAACGTCGGGGTTTTTGCTTTTCAGCGCGTCGCGCTCGGGATGCCACTGGAGCGCCAGAGCGAAGAGGCTGTCCTGATGCTCAATGGCTTCCACGATACCGTCGGAGGAGCGGGCGACGATGGTCAGGCCCTCGCCGAGGTGCTCGGGATCAACTGCCTGATGGTGCGCGGTAGCGACGAGATCGATGCTCTCGCGATTGCCGAAGATCTCGCCGAGCCACTTGGACTTGCTGTAATCGATGGCAATGTTGTCGTTGCCGACACCAGCAGCGAGCTCATGGTAGCCCGTGCCGCCGCTGTGAACCAGACCGTCAATGGTGACGCGGAAGTGTCCGTCCTCACAGGCCTTGGTATAATCGCCAAGGTCGGGATTGTAGACACCCGTTTTCCAATCACAGGTGCTGCCGAGCTTTTTCTCAACGGGATTGGTGTAGTCATATACCGTATAACCGGTATCCTTGATCTGCTGCTCCGTGATCTCAGTCATGGCCTTGCCGGTGATTTCAGCAAGCTTCTTCCAGTCTTCCATGGAGGGACCGGAGAGAATGGAACTGACGCGGTCAAAGCTGATCTCGCCGTTCAGGACCTTCTGGCCGAGGTAATAGGGAACATCCTGAATGAGCTTGCCGCCCATGGCGACGTTGAAGCCCTGCTCGCCGCGGCAAACGGCCAGCATCGGCACGTCGAGCGCCACAGCCTGCTGCATCAGCTGGATGTCAGAGGTGTCGCGGACGTTATTCGGGCCGCTGGAGCCGTGCGGGGTCTGGAGCTCGCCGTAGAGGTACGGATTCCAGTCTTCGCCGCCGGTCATGAAGATACCGTCGAGCTGATAGAGGACCGATCTGGCCTCAAAGGCATTGGAGACTCGCGGAAGGAAGACCGCGAGCGCGCCGTTGCGCTCGTAGGCCTCGGCGAAGCCCTTGTAGGCATCGCCGACCTCGTCACTCTTCCAGGAAATGCCGATCACGGGACGCTCGTTCACGGCCGTGACTTCGACGCCGGTCAGGTACTCGTACTCGTCATCCAGAAGGAGGTTAGCCGTGACCGCCTTGCCGAGCGTGCGCTCGCCGGGCATACAGGTGAAGTCGGTGGGAGTCGCATCGGCAACGCCCATCACGGCCTGCAGAGCTTCGATGGAATCGATGCCGCTGCCGGTGGTGTCGGTCACAGGAACGGTCGTGGCCACACGGGCTCGATGCACGTTGTTGTATTCGAGTTCGCCCTTTTCGTTGATCTGGTAGAGAATTGCATTCTCAACCAGCGTGCCGGTGGGAGTGCTTTCCGGTGCGCCGTTTTCGGCGGCAAAAACACCGGTCGTCATCATGCTGAGCAGCATGACAACCGTCAGGAAGAGACTGGTCGCGCGGGATAGATGCTTTTTCATTGATTTCATGATGTGACATATCCTCCATTTTTCAATTTTGGCGGCTGCGGCGCCGCTTTTCACGCGGTGGTCTCGTCTAAATAAGGAGTGGCAACTTGTGCATGATCCCCCCAAAAAGGATCACTGAAGTGGATGTGCTGACTCGCCTGATCCTCCACATCAAACCGCCGAACAAATATCCCGGCGGTGACGGACAGTGCCAGTTTCCAACGCTTCTATACTCCTCCTTTCATAGAAAAAATACAGGAGATAAAGCAAACTCAGCCGGATTGGGGCTGAGACTTCCTTCATTTCCTTTTTGTTAAGAACAATGATAACACATGAAGAGCGGGCGTGCCTATTGATAAAAATGTAGATTTTTTTGGAAAAAATTATCGAAAGCATAAAAAAATGAGAAATATATTCAAAAACACTGAAAAAAGAACGGAAGAAAACAAAAGGCGTCCGCTTTCCGCTTTTCGATTGAGCCGCGCGGCGCGAACGCACGGCCTTCTGAACCTGAAGGATAAAGAATGATAAGAATTTTCAGAGAACGCTTTCATGATTTTCCCTTGGAGCGTCTTTTCATCAAACGGATTCCGAGCCGATATAATAGAGCCATAACACCTGTCAGTGTAACATCATGCGAGGTGCCGTCATGAAAACGAAAGATACGCCGAAGCAATATGTCATCTACTCCCGCAAGTCCAAATTCACCGGCAAGGGCGAGAGCATCGAGAACCAGATCGAGCTGTGCCGCCGTTTTCTCGCCATGCACTTTGGCGAGGATGCGGCGGAAAACGTGCTGGTCTACGAGGACGAGGGCTTTTCCGGCGGCAATCTGGAGCGCCCGCAGTTCAAGAAAATGATGAAGGACTCGCAGAAAATCGCCTTTGCCGCCATCGTGGTTTACCGCCTCGACCGCATCAGCCGCAACATCGGCGACTTTGCCAAGCTCATCGAGGATTTGGGCGACCGGCACATCGACTTCATCTCCATCCGCGAGCAGTTCGACACGTCCTCCCCTATGGGCCGCGCCATGATGTACATTGCGTCCGTGTTCTCCCAGCTGGAGCGGGAGACCATCGCCGAGCGTATCCGGGACAATATGCACGAGCTGTCCAAAACCGGGCGCTGGCTGGGAGGTACAACGCCCACGGGCTACGCCTCGGAGAGCCTGTCCAGCGTGACGGTGGACGGCAAGGTGAAAAAAGCCTGCAAGCTCAAACCCATTCCGGAGGAAATCCAGCTGGTCAAGACGATCTTCGAGGTGTTCATGGAGACCGGCTCTCTCAGCAAGACCGACCAGTATCTGTTGGAGCACCGCTGTGTCACGAAGCGCGGCAAGCAGTTCACCCGCTTTGCCATCCGCGGCATCCTCACGAACCCGGTCTACATGATCGCCGACGAGACGGCGTATCAGTATCTGAAAGAAAACCATGTTGACCTGTTTGCCGAGCGCGCAGAGTTCGACGGCGAGCACGGCATCATGGCATATAACCGCACCCTCCAGCGCCCCGGCAAGGCAAACCAGATCCGCCCCATGGAGGAATGGATCGTGGCGGTGGGCAAGCA
>URCK01000022.1 GCA_900546295.1 uncultured Eubacteriales bacterium
GGTCGGCGTGCTTTTCGCAGACGCGGTCATACTCCTGCTCCAGGGTGTCGATCTCATCCAGCACCTTGGGGTCGGCCTTTTCCAGCGCCTTCTCGTAAAGCGGCATATTGTCGCAGTCGGGCAGCTGAGCGTACAGCGCCTCCATCTCAGCGTCAAGGCCGTTCAACTCCTTGATGTCCGCCAGAAGCGTTTTCTTCTCCGCTTCCGTCAGAGCGTTGGTGCTGCGGATAAACGCCGCCTCGTCAAAGTTTGTGAAGTCGTAGTCGTCGGGCAGGGCGTTGCAGATTTCGTCCAGCTTTTCCCACAGTGCTGCGTTTCTTTGGAAGATGGCGTCGCTCTTTTCCTCAATCGCCTCGATCTGCTCCCAGACGGCGTCCTCATTCTCGGTTGCGATGGCAGTTGCAGGCTCTGCCGTGTCAGGTGCAGCCGCCAAGGCTGCGGTTGATGCGCCGATGGCAGATACCATCAATGCCAGTGCCAGCATAAAGCTCCAAACAGTTTTCTTTTTCATGGTATGTTACGCTCCTTTTTTGAAGTATTTGTGGTTGTGTATCAACCTTGTCTGTAGCATACCAGAAGCTGCATTGAAATTCTCCCGCGAAAGTGCGGGGAAAGTGTCACAAATTCGTCACAGCGCCTGTGTTATACAATGAACACCCACTCGGTAGCCGACCGATGGGTGTTCGTTTCAATCAATTATGGTGCTGAATTCGCCCGCCCACGCAAGCATAAAAACATGAGCTTCTGCTCCCTGCTTGTTCTTTCTCTGTCTTAATCCTCCGATAGAGTGGGAGGTTCTGGTGGGGTCATATTGAACCCCTCCTCGATCCAGCAAATGGACATTATCCTCCCTTGGCGGAGCGATGTACGCAAAGGAAAATTCGCTGGAGAATCTGTGGGCAAAGCACAATAGGGATTCTCGCTCCTTTGCCCATCGGATGCGTTCTATGTCTGTAAGCGACATCGTGGTACTGACGCAAGGTGGAAAGAAAACTGCCTACTACGCAGATACCATCGGTTTCAAGGAGGTCCCGGAGTTTTTGGCACAACAGAGAGTGCAAAAGAAACACAAAGAACGAGGTGAAGCCAGATGAACTATGACGCGCAGAAGGTGACCTATCAGGAGGTCGCGATTTTTGACCGACCGGCATTGTTTACGGAATGCCGCATTGACCGAGCCACCCTGCCGGAGGACGTATATCGCTACGAGCTGCGCCACGGGGATGAGGATTGGGGAGAACCGAGGGAGTTGGCCCGAAACCTCATGGTCAACTTCTATGGCACCGTCCTCACCCGCGAGCCGTTCCAGCTTCCCATTGATGGGTGGATTCCAATGGAGAATGACAGCCTTTCCTTTCTGGATGGTGAGTGTCGCACCCTTGCGGAATTTCAGCAGAAGTATCCCGCCAGTGAGAAAGATGTCATTGACTTTTACAGCGTCAATGATTCTTCGCTTCACAATCTCTACTTCTCCCACAGTGAGGAACAGAACAAGACCGTGGGCTGCGTGGGACACCTGCGGGGTGATTTTGGCAGCGGCAAGCAGTTTTACACAACATGGCGGCCCCACCAGCATAAAGCATTGGCTGGCCGCCGTCTCATTTTTGAGATGCGAAGCGGCTTGGTTTGGTGCGGCCTTTTTGCATACCGCATTACCTTGAAATTTCTACTTGACTTTTATTAGCAGGTCTTTGGTAGCTAAAGCAGAATCTCATCCTCGATACATTTCACACCGCCATTGGAAAACTGACTTCATTCAGCCGGAGCCTGCAAACAAATTTGCGCATAAATCTTGACGGGACCGGAAAACTTCTCATAACAAGAATTATAAAGCCACCGTCAAAAACAGCCCACCGTTCTTCCGAACGGTGGGCTGTGCTTATTCTCTTATCCGGCAGTTCAAACGCTAATTCCCGCTATGTACCTTACCTCGGTCTCATGCCCCACGGCGGTGCGGTCTGCCCGCCGAAAGCTCATGGTTCGTGCGGTACTCATCTTCTTGACCATCTGGCCGCCGACGGAGCCGGCCTCACGGGAGGTGAGATCGCCGTTGTAGCCTTCCTTGAGGTTGACGCCCATCTCGGCGGCAGCTTCCATCTTGAACTTGTTCATCGCGGCCTTGGCTTCGGGGACATTGATCTTATTGTTGTTCTTAGCAGACATGATATTTTCTCCTTCTTGATTGATGACTTTTTGTCGTTTGTTGTGCGCTTTGGGTATCGCAAGGGTAGTTTGACTCGCATCCGCGCGGATATGCGCGCGCTGCGCTGGTAAGTTTTGCTCAACGCACGCGATTTGACAATCGATTCTCTTTCCTCTATAATTTATAATCAATTCAAAAATTTCCGGAGGTATTGCATTATGATCTCTTCCGATAACCGTCACTATCGCTACGGCAAGGGCCAGCTCATCGAGGTCATCTGTCAGCTGCGCTTTCCCACCATTCTGTCGATCGACACGCGCGAGCCCGCGGACTTTCAGGAGACCATCCGCGCCGCCTTCCCGCGCTATCAGTGCCAGGTCGAGCAGGCGCCGGGCGTGAACGGCGCGGCCGCCAAAAACGTCAACAACCACACCTTCCTCTCCGAAGACGGCGGCTACAAGCTGAGCCTTACGAAGGATTTCATCGCCCTTTCCACGATGCGCTACTCGCACTGGGAGGATTTTGCCGCCAAGCTCGACGAGCCGCTCGGCCAGTTCATCAAGATCTACCGTCCCGCCTGCTTCGACCGCGTGGGCCTTCGCTATGTGAATGCCTTCTCGCGCGAGCAGCTCGGCCTTGTGGGTCGCCGCTGGAACGACCTTTTGCAGCCGTCCTATCTTGGCGTGCTCGACGAGGACGACATTGACGAGGCAAGCGTCGTCAAGTGCTCGGTCGACATTGAGCGCAAGCTCGACGCGCAGGCCGCGCTCAAGCTGCACGCCGGCCCCGGCTTTGTGCAGCGCAACATCCGAAACGGCAATCAGGTCCAGCGCGTGCAGGAAAATGAGATCCGCTTCATCCTCGATCAGGACGTTTACTCCATCGGCAAGGTGAAGGTCGCCGCCGTGCCCGAAACGCTCAACGCCCTGCACGGCCACGCCGACCAGATCTTTTCCGACGCCATCACCACCGTGCTCCACGATGCGATGGAGCCTGAGTATCTGTAAGCATGGCAAGGAAAACGCATGAACTCGCGCTCTGCGGCGTGCTCTGCGCGCTCGCCGTTGCCTTTTTGTGGCTCAGCGGCGTGCTGCCGCTCTCTACCTACTTCTGGCCCATCCTCGCCTCCTCGGTGCTGCTCATCGCGCGCGAGGAGTGCCGGGCGAGCTACGCGTGGAGCTGCTTTGCCGCCTCTGCCATCCTCGGCCTTTTGCTGTGCGCGGACAAGGAAGCATCTCTTGTCTTCTGTTTTCTCGGTTACTACCCCCTGCTCAAGCCGAAATTTGACGCGATATCGTCCCGCGCGCTGCGCTTTGCGGCAAAGCTCGGGCTCTGCACCGTCACGATGGGGCTTTTGTACGCGCTCATCCTCTTCGTTTTCAAGCTGCCCGCTGTGGTGCAGGAGTTTTCCGAGAGCGCGCCGTGGCTGCTCGCCGCCACCGTTCTGCTGGGGCTGACGCTCTTTTTCGTCTATGATCTTGCCATCGACCGCGTCGCCGTCATCTACGCCCACCGCCGCAAAAAGCGCTGAGCCGGCCGTCGCACTCTTTCCCTAAAAAGATGCAAAAAAGGAACCTTCCTTGCGGAAGGTTCCTTTTTTCATGCAAACAGGTCAAAATCAGTCCACCACGAGCTTGCCCTCGGCGTCCACGTGCGCTTTTTTCACCTCGCCGCCGGTGTACTTGATGATCGCGTCCAGACGCATCCCGGAGGGATAGTCCGACACGAGCGTGTAGGCGACGCCGCGGCGCTTGGCGCGGCCCGTACGGCCGATGCGGTGGACGTAATACTCGTTTTCAAGCGGCACATCGTAGTTGAAGACGGCGTCCACGTCGTCCACATCGATGCCGCGCGCGGCCACGTCGGTCGCAACAAAGACCGGCAGCTCGCCGCGGCGGAAGCGCGCCATGACCGCCTCGCGCTTTTTCTGCGGGATATCGCCGTGGATGCAGTCCACATCCAGCCCCTCCATCATCAAAAAGGCCTTGAGGCGCTCCGCCATACCCTTGGTGTTGCAGAAGGCGATCACGCGCTCGTGCCCCTCGGCGCGGATGATCTGCGCCATGACGTGTGCCTTGTCGTTCTGGCCCACGTCGATGCGGTACTGCGCGATGTCGGGCTTGTTCTCCTCTTTCGCCTGCACGGTGATCTCCTCGGGGTCGCGCTGATACATCCAGCTGATGTCCATGACCTCGCGCGAGATGGTCGCGGAGAACATACCGAGGTTGCGGCGGCTCTTGAGCTTATCGAGAATGCGCGTCACGTCGTGAATAAAGCCCATGTCGAGCATCCGGTCGGCCTCGTCGAGCACAACGGTCTTGACGTTATCAAGCTTGACGGTGCGGCGCTTCATGTGGTCGCTCAGGCGGCCGGGGGTCGCCACGACGATCTGCGGGTGCTTTTTGAGCGCGTCGATCTGCTTGCCGATGGGCGCGCCGCCGTAAAGGCAGACGATGCGAACGCCCGGGAGATACACGCAGAGGTCGCGCAGCTCCGACGTGATCTGCATGGCAAGCTCTCGCGTGGGCGCCAGGATGACCGCCTCGGTCTCCTCGCTGCCCGGCTCGATGTGCTCGATGATGGGGATGCCGAAGGCGAAGGTCTTGCCCGTGCCCGTGGGCGCCTTGGCGATGACGTCCTTCCATTCGCGCATCGGCGGGATGCAGCCCGCCTGCACGGGAGTGCTCTCCTCGATATTCTTCTTTTTCAGTGCGCGCTGGACCTCTTCGGTCAGTCCGAGAGCGTCAAAGCGCACGCCCTGTGTCAATTCCATAGCGTTTTCCTCTGTTTTCTCATATTTTCAGTTATGGATGATTATATCATGGCTGTCAATACTGGGAAACCGCCGCATGATGCAAAAGAGGGATGGCTTTGCCATCCCTCTTTTCTCATTTTCACTTGTGCGCTACGCGCCAGATCGTGTCGGCGTATTGCTTAACGGCGCGGTCGGCGGCGAAGATGCCGCTGCGGGCGATGTTGTAAAGCGATTTGCGGTTCCACTCCTCGCGCGCGGAGTAGACCTCAGCCATGCGCTGCTCGGCGGCACAGTAGGAGGCAAAGTCCTGCAAGAGCATATACTCGTCGCTCAGCAGCAGGCGCGAGGCAAGATCTTCGTAAGTGCTGCCGTCGGAAAAGCCCTGCTTGAGCTTGTCGATCACGCAGCGCAGGCTCTCGTCGCGCGTATAGAGCTTCTGCGGGGTGTAGCCCTCGCGCTTGAGGCGCACGACCTCGTCGGCGTGCAGGCCGAAGAGGAACATATTCTCATCGCCGAGCACCTCGTGCATCTCGACGTTCGCGCCGTCGAGCGTGCCGACGGTCAGCGCACCGTTCATCATGAACTTCATGTTGCCCGTGCCGCTCGCTTCCTTGCCGGCGGTAGAGATCTGCTGGCTCACCTCGCTTGCGGGCATCAGGTGCTCGGCGAGCGAGACGCGGTAGTTTTCAAGGAAGACTACTTGCAGCTTGTCGCGGCAGACGGGGTCTGCGTTGATCTCAGCTGCCATGGAGTTGATAAGGCGGATGATGCGCTTGGCGACGGCGTAGCCGGGCGCGGCCTTCGCGCCGAAGAGGAACACGCGCGGCTGCATGGCGCGGTTCGGGTCGTTCTGGAGCTGCTGATAGAGATAGAGGATGTGCATCGCGTTCAAAAGCTGGCGCTTATACTCGTGCAGGCGCTTGACCTGCACATCGAAGATCGCGTCGGTGTTGAGCACGACGCCCTGCGTCTTTTTGACGTAGGCGGCAAAGTCGAGCTTATTGGCTCGCTTGATCTCGCCGAGACGGTCGAGCACGGCGGTGTCGTGCGCGTAGGCTTCAAGTTTTTTGAGCGCTTCCGGGTGCAGCAGGTACTCGTCCCCGCCCGCGAGCGCGCGCACCAGTTCGTCGAGCCGCGGATTGATCTGCGCGAGCCAGCGGCGGTGGTCGATGCCGTTCGTCACGTTCCTGAACTTCTCCGGCTCCATGGCGCACTGGTACTTAAAAACATCGTTGCGCAGAATGTCGGAGTGCAGGGCGCTCACGCCGTTGACGGCCATGCCGCCGGCGATGCAGAGGTTCGCCATGCGCACCTGACCGTCCCAGATGATGGCCAGCTCGCGCGTTTTGGCGGGGTCGTGGTAGTAATTCTCGATTTTTTCCTGATAGCGGCGCGCGATCTCCGTCAAAATCGTCCAGATGCGCGGCAGGAGCGACTGCATCAGCTCCTGCGGCCAGCGTTCGAGCGCCTCGGCGAGCACCGTGTGGTTCGTGTAGGCGACGGAATGGGTCGTGATGTGCCACGCCGTGTCCCAGTCGAGCCCCGCGTCGTCCATCAGGATGCGCATGAGCTCTGGAATGACGAGCGCGGGATGCGTGTCGTTGATCTGGATAACGTTCTTTTCGTGGAAGTTCACCGCTGTTCCGTAAAGCTCAATGTGCTTGCGCATGATGGACTGCACCGTGGCCGAAACGAAGAAGTACTGCTGCTTTAAGCGCAGGCTCTTGCCCTCGGGATGGTTGTCCTCGGGGTAGAGCACCTTTGCAATGGTCTCGGCCATGGCGTGCTGCTCCTGCGCGCGCAAGTATTCGCCCCGCGAAAAGAGCGACATATCGAGCGGCACGGGGGACTTTGCATCCCAAAGGCGCAGGGTGTTGACATTGTCCGTGCCGTAGCCCGCGATCTCCATGTCGCAGGGGATGGCCAGCACCTCCGTCGCGCCCTCCGGCACGACATGCAGCCGCCCGCCGTCCCAGAACTGGCGGATCGTGCCGCCGAAGCGCACGGTCTCCGTCTCCTGCGGCTTGGGCAGCAGCCATGCGCCGCCGAGGTCTTTCCAGTTGTCCGGCAGCTCGACCTGCTGGCCGTCGACGATGCGCTGGCGGAAGATGCCCAGCTCATAGCAGATGGAGTAGCCCGCGGCGGGAATGTCGAGCGTCGTCATCGAGTCGAGATAGCACGCGGCAAGACGGCCGAGACCGCCGTTGCCGAGGCCCGCGTCCGGCTCGCACTCAAAAATGTCCGCTGCACGAAAGCCCAGCTCGTCGAGCGCTTCGGTCAAAATCTCGCCGAGGCCCAGGTTGAAGGCGTTTTTCATGAGGCTCCTGCCCATGAGGAACTCCATCGACAGGTAGTGCACCTTTCTCTTGTGTTCCTCGCGGTCGCATCTCGCGCTGTCCACGCCTCGCTCTGCCATCACATCCCGCAGAACAAGGGCGCTCGCGCGCAGCATCTGCTCGTCGCTCGCCTCTTCCACGGTGCTGCCGAAGCTCAGCTTGAGCTTTTCCCGCAGCGCTTCTTTCATATTCTTCACGGAGTCAATGGTCATAAACTGTTTTTCCTTTTCTGTCAGCGGCAAATGGATCGGTAGATATCGTTGTATGCCTTCGCCGAGCGCGTCCAGCTGAAGTCCGCGGTCATGCCGCGCTTCTGGAGCGCTGCGTAGGCAGTTTTGTTGTTGTGGTAAAGGTCAATGGCTTCACAGACGACGTGGCACATATCGCCCGCGTTGTAGTCTGCAAAGCTGAAACCGTTGCCCGCGCCGTTCCACGCCTCGTAAGCGTGAACAGTGTCCTTGAGGCCGCCCGTCTCGCGCACGATGGGCAATGTGCCGTAGCGCATGGCGATCATCTGCGAAAGGCCGCAGGGCTCGCTCTTCGAGGGCATGAGGAAGAGGTCCGCGCCCGCGTAGATCTGCATGGCAAGCTCCTCGGAGTAGCCAAGGTGCACAGCCATTCGCCCGCCGTAGCGCGCGCGGGCATACTCGAAAAAGGTCTCGTACTTCGCATCTCCCTTGCCGAGCACGACGAACTGCACGTCCTTTTCCATGATGGCGTCGAGCGTCTCGCAGACAAGGTCCAGCCCCTTGTGGGAAACAAGGCGCGTGACCATCGCGATGATGGGCGTATCGCTCTTTTCCTGCAAGCCGAGCAGCTTTTGCAGCGCCGCCTTGTCTTTTTTCTTGCCCGCAAGGTTCCCCGCGCTGTAGGTCGCGGCAAGCGCCTTGTCGTGCGCGGGGTCATAGCGCTTCATGTCGATGCCGTTGAGCACGCCGTAGAGCTTGCCCTCGTTCATGCGCATCACCGTTTCCAGCCCGTGGGCAAAGTAGGCGCACTTGAGCTCCTGGGCGTAGGTCGGGCTCACGGCGGTCACGGCGTCGGCGGTGACGATCGCGCCCTTCAGAAGGTTCACATCCCCGTCGAAGGCGAGCGTGCCGCCGTCGAACCAGCCGCTGTCCAGCCCGAAGAGGTCTTCGACCGTCTCGCGGCCGTAGCGCCCCTGATACTCGATATTATGCACCGTGATGACGGTGCGGATGCTCTTGTAAAAGTCGTTTCGCACGGCCTCGTCGCGGATGTAGACCGGCACAAGGGCGGACTGCCAGTCGTTGCAGTGCACCACGTCCGGCTTCTCCGGAAGAGAGGGCAGAAGCTCCGTCACCGCGCGGGAGAAGAAGGTGAAGCGCTCGCCGTCGTCATAGTGGCCGTAAAGCTCTCTGCGGCGGAAGTAGCTCTCATTGTCGATAAAATACCATGTGACGCCCTCGTATTCGAAGGAGAACAGGCCGCAGTAGACCTCTCGCCAGGCAAGGCGCACATTGGTCCAGCGTTCAAAGTGCAGCTTCTCTCCCCATTTGTCCTTCACCGTCTCGTAAAGCGGCAGGATGACGCTCACGCTCTCGCCCGTCGCCGCAAGCGAGGGCGGCAGGCTGCCCGCAACGTCTGCAAGGCCGCCGGTCTTGCAAAAGGGCACCGCTTCGCTCGTCACATACAAAATGTTCATGCCGTGGTTCTCCTTTCTCCCGTTCGATCAGACCACGCTGTTCTTGCTCACAACGAGCGGATAGCTCTCGTGGCCGATGAGCGTTCCGCCGCTGCGGAGGCGCACGTTTTTGTCCGCGATGACGCACTTGAGCGTCACGGAGTCCTCCACCGTCATGTTCTTAAAGAGGATGCAGTTTTTCACGCTGCTCCCCTTGCCGACCTTCACGCCCGGGAAGAGGATGCTCCCCTCCACCTCGCCCTCGATCAGGCAGCCGTCGCCGATGAGCGAGTCGACGCAGTGCGTCTCCGGCGCGATGTAGGACGCGGCCTCGTCGTCCTCCTTTGCAAGGATGGGCCGCTCGGGGCAGAAAAGCTCCGCGCGGATGGCGGGGTCCAGAAGCTCCATGCTGCGCTCGTAATACTCGCGCACGGAGCGCAGCTGCGCGGCGTAGCCGTCCCACACAAAGCCGCGCAGGTCGAGCTTAGCGCCCATGGCGCAGAGCACGTCGCGGCGGAAGCTGTACTTTTCCTGTACAATGCACTGCTCCACAAGCTCGATGAGAAGGTCCCGGCGCAGAAGGTAGATCTCAAGCCCGCGGTAGCCCGAGGCCGTGTGCGGCGCGCAGCGCGTCTCGGTCACTTTCCCCGCATCGTCGAGCGTAAAGTAGGTCGCGTTTTCCACAAATGCGCCGTTTGCCGTGCACACGCAGGTGATGTCCGCGCCGCTCGCCTCGTGCGCCTCCAGCACCTGCTGGAGCGGCAGATTGATGATGAGGTCGCTGTCGGAGAGGACGACGTACTTCTGCCGGATCTCCCGCAGGTACGAACGCACGCCCGAGAGCGCGTCGATCTTGCCGCGGAACACCGCGCCGCGGTATTTTCTCTCGTCGGCAAAGGGCGGCAGGAGCTTGAGCCCGCCGTTTCTGCGCGCCATGTCCCAGGTCTTGCCGTTGCCGATGTGGTCAATGAGACTCTGATAGTTGCCGTGCAGCACGACGCCGACGTCCGTAATGCCCGCGTTGTGCATATTGGAGAGCATGAAGTCGATCGCGCGGTAGCGCCCGCCGAAGGGCACGGAGCCGGGCATACGATCCTCCGTCAGCTCGCGAAGGCCGGGTGTTTTCGCATAGGCAAAGATAATCCCGTGCAGTCCGTTCATCGTACCGTCTCCTTTCCGTCCGCGCTGCGCATACGCTTTGCCGCAAGCACATAGTTTTCCGCGACCGCCGCGTCAGGGCCGAGCACCGTAATGCCCCAGTCCTCGGGCTTCACCGCCTCCGGCGGCTGGCCGACGCGCGCGTTTGCCTCCACCACGGCGTTCTCGCCGATGATGGCATAGGATACCTGCGCGCCGCGCCGGATCACGGCGCCGGGCATCAGGAGCGAATACTGCACGCTCGCCCCCTCTTCCAGGGTGCAGCGCTCGGAGAGGACGGAGTTCTCCGCCTCGCCCTCGACCGTGCAGCCGCGCGCGACGACGCTGTGCTCCACATGCACATTTTTCCCAAGGTAGGCCGGCGGCGCGGAGGACGGCCGGCCATAGATCGGCCAGTCCTTTTCGAGCAGGTCAAGCCCGCTGCCGGTGGCGAGCATATCCATGTTTGCATCCCAGAGCGAGTCGAGCGTGCCGACGTCCTTCCAGTAGCCCGAGAAGCGGTAGGCCGCCATTTTCTCCCCGTTTTGCAGCATCTTCGGGATGATGTTCTTGCCAAAGTCGTTGCTGCTCGTCTCGTCGCTCTCATCCTCGATGAGATAGCTTCTGAGCTTTTTCCACGTGAAGACGTAAATCCCCATCGAGGCGAGGTTGCTCTTCGGCTGGGCGGGCTTTTCCTCAAACTCCGTGATGGTATCATTCTCGTCCACGCTCATGATGCCAAAGCGCGGTGCTTCCTCCCAGGGCACCTCCATCACGGAGATGGTGCAGTCCGCGCCCGTCTTTTTGTGGTGGGCGAGCATTTTGTCGTAATTCATCTTGTAGATATGGTCGCCCGAGAGGATGAGCACATAGTCGGGGTCGTACATATCGACAAAGCCGATGTTCTGGAAGATGGCGTTGGCCGTGCCCTTGTACCACGAAGCGCCGTTCGCGCTCTGATACGGCGGCAGGATATGTACGCCGCCGTCGGCGCGGTCAAGATCCCACGGCTGGCCGGAGCCAATGTAGCGGTTGAGCTCCAGCGGGCGGTACTGCGTCAGCACGCCCACGGTGTCGATGCCGGCATTGGCACAGTTCGAGAGCGGAAAATCGATGATGCGGAACTTGCCGCCGAACGGCACGGCGGGCTTTGCCATGTTCTCTGTGAGCACATAGAGTCTGCTGCCCTGCCCGCCGGCAAGCAACATGGCGATACATTCTTTTTTCACGCTGTTTCTCTCCTCCTTTTAGTTGTCCGGCGTGCTTGCGTCGGACGGTATGCTTGCTTGTTCTTTTTTCCAGACTCCTTCGCCCGCAAAAAACGCTGCGCCGAGCGGCGGGAGCTTCACGCAAAGGGACTGTTCCCGCCCGTGCGAGGGAATGGGCAGGACTTCGACGGTCTTTTCGTTGCGCCACTCGCCCGTGCCGCCGTATTCCGCGCAGTCGGTGGTAAAGACCTCGCGGTAGCACCTTTTCGGCGGCACACCGAAGCGGTACTCTCCCTGCGCAACGGGGGAGAAATTGACCGCGGCGATCAGCTCGCGGCCCTTGCGGTCGCGCCGCAGGAAGACGACCACATTGTTGTGATTGTCGTCCGGGACGAGCCATTCAAAACCCTCCCAGGAAAAGTCGATGTCCCACAGGGGGCTTTGCGATAGGTAAAAGGCGTTGATGTCCTTGAAAAAGCGATGGAGCTGTCGGTTTTCCTCGTTTTCGAGCAGGTACCAGTCGAGCTGAGAGGCAAAATCCCACTCGTGCCACTGTCCAAGCTCGGCTCCCATGAAGGTGAGCTTCTTGCCCGGATGGGCGAGCATATACGCCGTGAAGGCGCGCACGCCAGATAGCTGCTGCCGATCGTCGCCCGGCATCTTGCCGCGAAGCGAGCCCTTCATGTGCACGACCTCGTCGTGCGAGATGGGCAGGACAAAATTCTCCGAAAAGGCATACATCAGCGAAAAGGTGATGTCCTTGTGGTGGTACTGGCGGAACCACGGGTCGAGCTTCAGGTAGTGGCACATATCGTTCATCCAGCCCATGTTCCACTTGAGCGTGAAGCCGAGGCCTCCGTCCTGCGGCGGGCGCGTGACGAGCGGCCACGCGGTCGACTCCTCCGCCACCATCAGCACATTGGGGTTGATGGAGTAGGCGGTCTTATTCAGCGCGCGCAGAAAATCGATGGCCTCGAGGTTCTCGCGCCCGCCGTTTCGGTTGCGCGTCCAGTTCCCGTCCTCGCGCCCATAGTCGAGGTAGAGCATGGAGGCGACCGCGTCCACACGCAGGCCGTCCACATGGAATTCCCGCAGCCAGAAGGCCGCGGAGGAGAGCAGGAAGCTCTTCACCTCGCCGCGCCCGTAGTCGAATACGCGCGTGCCCCAGCCCGCGTGCTCGCGCTTGAGAGGGTCTGCGTATTCGTAGCAGGGCGTGCCGTCAAAGTCGATGAGCCCGTGCTCGTCCTTGCAGAAGTGGGACGGCACCCAGTCGAGGATAACGCAAATGCCCTTTTGGTGCAGGTGGTCGATGAGGTACATCAGATCCTCAGGCGTGCCGTAGCGCGAGGTCGCGGCAAAGTAGCCGGTGCACTGGTAGCCCCAGGAATCATCGAGCGGATACTCCGTCACAGGCATGAGCTCAACGCAGTTGTAGCCAAGGCCCGCCACGTAGTCCGCCAAATCATGGGCGAGCGAGCGGTAGTCGTAAAAATCGCCGTTCTCGCGCCGCCGCCACGAGCCGAGATGGACCTCGTAGATGTTGAGCGGCGAGCGGTCAACGGGCGCGGAGGCGCGGCCCGCGCGCCACGCTCCGTCCCCCCAGCGGTAGGGCGGCAGGTCATAGAGCTTGCTGGCCGTGCCGGGACGGGTCTCGGCGTGGAAGGCGTAGGGGTCCGCCTTGAGCACCGTTTTCCCCCGCGCGGAGGTCACGGCGTACTTGTAGGTGTCAAACTGCTTTAACCCAGGGATGAATCTCTCCCACAAGCCGTGTTCTCCGCGTGCCATCGGGAAGGCGCCCGCGTCCCAGCCGCAGAAGTCGCCCACGACGGAAACGCGCGCGGCGTTCGGCGCCCAGAGGCGGAAGAGATAGCCCTCTTCCCCGCCCCGCTGCGCGCGGTGCGCGCCGAGGAAGCGGTAGGCTTCGCTGTCCGTGCCGCCGAAAAAGGCCCCGGCATCAAATCGTTTCTCCGTCCCTTTCATGCCCGTCTCCTTTGCTTTTCCCTACCATAGCACAGCGTGCAGCACGCACCCGGTCGAGTTTTGCCGTCTTATTCCTCCTCCGGCGCGCGCTGGACCGCCGCGCCGCCGAGTCCGAAATCATCCTCTACGCTCGCCGTATCGCGGCGGAGCATATTCTCCATCACGCGGATATCGCTGTCGATATCCATCGCCTCGTTGCGGTAGAGGTCGTCGAGCTGCTTGTCAAAGCCCTTGATGAGGGCGTCCATCGTCTCTTCGATACGCTCCTGCGCGCGGGAAAGGTTCTCGCCCTCGATGCCCGCCTCTTCAAACTTCGCGTAGCTCGCGAGCAGCTTGAGCGTCGTGGGCAGATAGTAGTTGAGGAAGGTCGCGGCCTGGCGCTGCTTTTCGGGATGCTGCTCGACCTCGCGGAAGATCTTGCCTGCCACAGTCTCAAGATGATCGATCTTTTCACTCAATACAGGGTCGGCGATGCGGTCGTTCGCGCTGCGAATGGCGCGCAGCGCGCCTGCGTAGCCCTCATTCGCCTCCTTGGGCGTCACGTCTTCCTTCTTCGCCGTTTCGTTCGCATAGTCGGCAAAGGCGTCGGCGTTGCGGAAGAACATCCCGCGGCCGCTGTCAAGGTATGCGCCCGCGCCGAGCAGCCCCTTTTCCACCATGAACTCAAGGTCGCCTTCGACCTTCTTGCGGCTCTTGCCCGTCACGGCGCAGAGCTCGTCCACGGCAATGTGGCTGCGCTTGCCCATCACGGCAAGGTAGCGCGCGGCACGCGCGCTGCGGCGCTTCATCCGCTGCCCGGCGACGAGCATGGCGACGCCGCCGGCAAAGAAGCCGCACATTGGAAAGAGGTCTTCCATCATGTAGGAATACCAGCCGTAGGCGATGACCTCGCCCAGCATGGTCACAAGGCTGATGCCGAAGACCGCCGTAACCGCCGCGCCGACGATCGAGAGGATGCGCGCGGTCTTGTCCGAGGCCTTCGGCGCGCGGTTCATCTTCTTTGCCGTCTGCACGACGGTCTTTTCCACCTTGTTCGTGCTGCGCGCGGTGACGTTCGCGTTCGGGCTGGTGCTCGTGCGCATCCCGCTGCGCGGGGCGCTTGCCTTCTTCGGCTTGTCGGAAAGCTTCGAAATGAGCGCGATCAGGCCGATCGGCCACAGGCCGAAGGCAAAGAGCGCCGCAATGATGATCCAGCTGCCGATGTCGCCGCCGTCGTTTTTCTTTGGCGTCTTGCCGCCCTCGTCGAAGCGGAACGAGCCGCTCTCGGGGTCGTACTCAAATTCCTTGCCCATGGATCATTTCTCCTTTTTTTCGCCCGCTCTCGCGGCGCGCTCGCGCTCAAAGTCGATGATGTTCGTTTTCTTGCCGCTCTTTTCGTCAAGCACATAGAGCGAATCGAGCTGCGACTTGAGGTTCGCCTTCACCGAGTCGATGTAGTCGCGGCGCAGCCGCGCCTGCTCCTCGCGCTCCTCGTCGGTCAGTCCCTCGCTTTTTGCCTTGCGCGCCAGCGCGTTGATGCGCGCGATCTTTTCTTCCATCGTCATGTTCTTTCTTCTCCTTACAGGTATCGGCGCAGCAAGAGCGCCGTTCTTCCTTTTTTGCTGAGGCCCCCGACCTCGGCGACCTCGAATTTTCCGAGGCCTCGCGCGGAGATCACATCCCCCTGCGCAACGGGTGCGTCGGCCTTGAGCGTCTCGCGGTGGTTGAGCTGCACGCGCCCGGATGAGATAAGCTCCTGCGCTTTGCCCCGGCTCATTGAAAAGCCGCTCGCCGCCACCGCGTCAAGCCGCAGCGTCGAGACCGTGTCGCGGATCTCTTTGACCTTGAGTTCGGGGATATTCAGGTCAGAAAGCTCGATCTCGCTGAGAGAGAGCTTGACCCTTCCCGCGCTCGTCACATTTTGCAGCAGATACGGCGCGATGTCGCGCGAAACGATCAGATCGCACGCGCCCTCCGACACCAGAATGTCGCCAAGCTTTTCCCTCGTGATGCCCTGCGCCATGAGCGAGCCGAGAAAGTCCCGGTGCGTCAGCGTGTCTTCCCTTCGGTAGGTGCAGCGCAGCGCCGTCATGGATTCGCTCTCGTCCGCTTCCTCCTGCCAGTCAGGGAGGAAGAGAAGCATCCTCCGCTCCGCGCGCTCATAGCCGCCGCGAAAGGCGTAGCCTTCGTGAATGGCGGCGGCGTGCAGCAGATCCTGCGCCGCGCGCTGCTCGGCGGGGCTTAAAAAATCCGTCGCCGCGGGGATATTGCGCTGCCGGCTCTGCTCGCATTTATCGAGGATGTGCGCCAGCAGGATGCGCTCCTCGCCGCTTTGCGCGGCGCGGTCCAAAAGCTGTCTTCTATCCATCAGGTCGCTCCGTTCTGCGTGCGCCACAGCGCGGCGTACTCGCCGTTTTCCTTAAGAAGCGCGTCGTGGCTGCCCTGCTCGACGATGCGGCCGTCCTCGATGACGAGGATACGGTCTGCCGAGCGGATGGTCGAGAGCCGGTGGGCGATGATGAGCGTCGTGCGCCCGCGCGAAAGCTCGTCGAAGGCGTGCTGGATCTTTACCTCCGTCACGCTGTCGAGCGCGCTCGTGGCCTCGTCCAGAATGAGGATGGAGGGATTCTTGAGGAAGATGCGCGCAATAGACACGCGCTGCTTCTGCCCGCCGGAGAGCATCGTGCCGCGCTCGCCGACGTAGGTGTCAAAGCCGTTCGGCATGGCCATGATGTCGTCATAGATCTCCGCGCGCTTTGCTGCCGCGACGATCTCCTCGTCCGTCGCCTCCGGGCGGCCGTAGCGGATGTTCTCGCGCACGGTGTCGGCAAAGAGGAAGACATCCTGCTGCACGATGCCGATGGCGCGGTGGAGCGAGGACTGCGTGATTTTCCGCACGTCCTCCCCGTCGATGCAGATCGCGCCGTCGCTGACCTCATAAAAGCGCGGGATGAGCTGACAGAGCGTCGACTTGCCGCCGCCGGAGGGTCCCACGATGGCGACGACCTCGCCCGGCGCGATGCGCACGCTCACATCGTGCAGCACGCCGCCCGTTTCCTCCTCCGTGTCGTAGGAAAAGCTCACATGGTCAACGTCGATCTCGCCGCGGCAGGTTTTCAGCTCCTTCGCGTCCGGCGCATCCTTGAGCGCGGGCTCCACGCGCATCAGCGCGACGAAGCGCTCCACACCCGCAAAGCCGCGCGCAAAAATCTCAGAGAAGTTCGCAAGCTTGCGCACAGGGCTGATGAAGGCCGTGATGTAGAGCGAGAAAGTAATGAGGTCGATGTAGTTCATCTCGCCGCGCATGATGAGGTAGCCGCCCACTGCGATCACGGCGGTGGAGAGCAGCGTCATGAAAAATTCCATCGTCGCGTTGAAAACGCCCATCTCGTGATGGAAGGCGCGCTTGGAGACCTTGAATTCCTCGTTCGCGGTATTGAATTTGCCGACCTCCGCCGATTCGTTGGCAAAGGCGCGCGCCGTGCGGATGCCCGAGAGCGAGGACTCGATGCCGACGTTGATGGCGGCGGTCTTCTGCTTTTCGTTGCGCGAGGCGGCGCTCATCTTGCGGCGGCGGGACATGATGGCCGCGAGGAACACCGGCAGGATGCATGCGACCACGAGCGTCAAGCGCCATTCGATCGACGCCATGATACCGAGCGCGCCGAGGATCGTGAGCGTGGAGATGAGCAGATCCTCCGGCCCGTGGTGGGCAAGCTCCGTGATCTCGAAAAGATCGCTCGTGAGGCGGCTCATGAGCTGGCCCGTGCGGTTGTGATCAAAAAAGCTCACGTCCAGCTCCTGCACGTGGATGAAGAGGTCGCGGCGGATGTCCGCCTCCACGCGGATGCCGAAGGTGTGGCCCCAGTAGGCGATGACATAGTATAAAAACGCGCGCACGATAAATGCGGCCATCATCACAGCCATCACGGTGAAAAACGTGCGGTACTGCTGATTGGGCAAAAGATCGTACATCGACTTGCGCGTCACGAGCGGAAAGGCAAGGTCGACGAGGGCAACGATCGTTGCACAGGCAAGGTCTAAAACAAACAGGCCTCGGTGCGGCTTGAAATAGGATAGCAAAATTGCAAGCGGTTTTTTGTTTTGAAAATCGCGGGTCGTCATGTCGTCTTACTCCTGCATATAAAGATTCAAGATAATTGTAGCACAGGCGCGCAGGCCTTGCAAGGAAAGCCGCCCCCTTTGCGCAAAAAAAGAGCTGCCAAAAGGCAGCTCTTTTTGTTCACTTGATGCGCACCGTGATCGTCAGCACCGCGCCGCCGACCGTGGCCGTCACGGTCGTGATGCCCGCCTTGATGGGCGAGATCGTGCCGTCCGCCGAGATGGACAGGACGCTTGCGTCCGCCACCGCCCAGGCGACGGCGGCGTCCGTTCCGGAAACGCTCAGGCGGATAGATTCGCTCGCCTTGATCGTGCAGTCGAAGTTGCCCGTCACGTCCTTGGGAAGGGTCGTGCCGACGTTCGTTTTGACGCTCAAGGCCGAGGCGTCCACCGTCGGAGTGACCGGGGTCGTCGTGCCGGGATCGGTCGTCTCGCCGCCCGTCGGATCGTTCACGTTCGGCTCCTCGCCGATGCTCGGGTCATTCTCGCCGTCTGCATCCGTCTCGCCGTCGACGGGCTTATTGATCCCATCCTGCACGCCGGGCTTGTCGCCGTCCTCATTGGGGCCGATCTTGGCAACGATCTTGTCGCCAAAGAGCGACCAGCTCAAAAGCAGCAGCGCCACCACGATGACCGCGGCCATCGCGCCGCGGGCGGAGTGCGTCTGCTTTTTATCCGAAACGCGGCGGCCGCCGCCCTTTCCCGTGCCGTTGTGCTTGCTGATCTTGCGCGGATGGTCGCCCTCCTCGCAGAAGGGGCATCTGCGATAGCTGGGGGAATATTCCTCACCGCAGCGCGGACATTTGAGAAGATCCATAGCGCCGCTCCTTTCTTTTTTCACAAATCGTTGTTCCTGCGGGCGCGCAGACCGCGCCGCTCCTTTACATAATACTTGTTTTTTTGCCCCGCGTCAACCGCAACGCGCAAAATTTTGAGCCGCCGCCTTGCTTTTCCGCCCCGCCGCCCCTATAATAGTAAAAAATACGACATACATGGAGGATGCGGCGATGAACACTATTTTTATCGGCATTGCAGGCGGCACCGGCTCTGGCAAAACGACGCTCACCGAGCATTTGAAGCAGCACTTCGGCGACGATATCAGCGTGGTCCACCACGACAGCTACTATAAGCGCCAGGACCTTCCCTTTGAAGAGCGCTGCCAGCAGAACTACGACCATCCCGACGCCTTTGAGACCGACCTCATGGTCGAGCAGCTCAAGGAACTCAAAGCGGGCAAGGCCATCCGCTGCCCCGTCTACTCCTTCTCCGAGCACCAGCGCACGGACGAGACCGAGCTCATCCAGCCAAGCAAGGTCGTCATCGTCGAGGGCATCCTCATTTTTCAGGACCCGCGCCTGCGCGAGATGCTGGACATCAAGATCTTCGTCGAGACCGACGCGGATGTGCGCATCCTGCGCCGCGCCCTGCGCGACGTGCGTGACCGCGGCCGCACGCTCGAGAGCGTCATCACGCAGTACCTCACGACCGTCAAGCCCATGCACGAGCAGTTCGTCGAGCCGAGCCGCAAGTATGCCGATATCATCGTGCTCGAAGGCGGGCACAACCTAGTCGCGCTCGACATGATCATGCAGCGCATCGCAAGCCACATCGCCGCCACGGATTGAATCAGAAAAAACGGGAGCAGCTTTCAGCTGCTCCCGTTTTTGATCTTCTTATACGCCCGCAAAGTGGAACACCACGCCGATCACAGCGGAAATGCCGATGAAGACGATCGGGTGCAGGTCCTTTGTCTTCTTGACGCAGCGCGTGAAGAAGAGCAGCGCCAGCGCAAGGACGATGCCGCGCCAGTTGAACGCGCCGTCCCACGAAAACTTCATCAGCAGGGACGTATCCGCCGACGTGCTCGTGATCCCCGCGATCACCTGGAGCATCACGCCCGCGCAGGCCGCGCCGATGAGGCCCGTAGAGGCCGGGCGCAGCCCATAAAACGCATCGGCAACAAACCTGCTGTCACGGAACTTTGCAAGCATCGCCGCGACGATCAGGATAACGACGATCGACGGCGTCACCTCGCCGATGGTGGCGATGATCGCGCCGGGCACGCCCGCGACCGTGTAGCCGACATAGGTCGCCATGTTGATGCCGACCGGCCCCGGCGTGGATTCCGACACCGCCAGCATATTCATGAGGTCCGTCTGCGTGAACCAGCCGGTGCTCGCGCCGATATCTTTCAGGAACGGCAACGTCGCCATGCCGCCGCCGACGGCGAAAAGCCCCGTTTTGAAGAATTCCCAGTAGAGGCGAAGATAGAGCGTCATTTCGTCTCCCTCCCCTCAAGCGCCTTGAGCGCAACGCCGGAGAGCGCCGCAAGCAGCACGAACCACACCGGCGAAACGCTCAGAAAGATGCTGCCAAGCAGCACAAGGGCAAAGATGAACGCCGTGCGCTTATCCACGACCGATTTCTTCAGCAGCTTGAGCACGGCATTCAGGATGAGCACGCACACGCACACCTGAATACCGGCAAAGGCATTCTGCACCCACGCAAGGTGCGAAAAGTTCGTGATGAGCCCTGCAAGGACCGTGATGATGACGAGCGAGGGAAACACGACGCCGAGCGTTGCCGCAATGCCGCCGAGGATGCCCTTTTTCTTCTCACCGACAAAGGTCGCCGTGTTGACGGCAATGATGCCCGGCGTGCACTGGCCGATGGCAAAGTAATCGACCAGCTCCTCCTCCGTGGCCCACTTCCTGTTCTGCACGATCTCGCGCTCGAGGATCGGCAGCATGGCCATGCCGCCGCCGAAGGTCATCACGCCGACCTTGGCAAAGGTGATAAACAGTTCCCAGAGCATATTCAAAGCAAAGGTCTCCTTATTCCACATATCCGTAAAGGCCGCGCACCGACACCTCGCCCGTGCGCACGGTCTCCACCGTTCCGTTCTCGCGGCGCACGATGAGGCCGAATTCCTCGTCCACATCCAGCGCCGTGACCTTTTCCTTCGTATCCTGCCACAAAAGCTGCACCTCGCGCCCGATGGTCACGCAGCGGCGGCGGTATTCTTCGAGATAGCCGCTCGTATCGCCCGACTTGAGCGCCGTGTAGAGCGCGTCAAGCTCCTCGATCATCGCCGCGGCCAGCGCCGCGCGCGAGACGCGCCTGCCCGTTTCGCGCAGGATGGACGTTGCAATCTGCGCAACGTCGCCTTCAAAGTCCTCCTCGCGCTGGCTGACGTTGATGCCGATGCCCGCCACAACGTATTGCAGCGCGCCCGTCTCGCCCTCCACGCTCAGCTCGGTCAGGATGCCGCAGAGCTTTCTGCCGTTGAGCACAAGGTCGTTCGTCCACTTGATCTGCACGCTCGTGCCGCCCACACGGTCGACCGCGCGGCTCATCGCAACGGCAACGAGGCCCGTGAGCGGCATGAGCTGCGCGGGACTGAGTTCCGGGCGCAGCAAAACAGAAAGGTACACGCCCTTGCCCGCCGCGCTCTGAAAGCTGCGGCCGCGGCGACCGCGGCCGCTCGTCTGCTCCGCCGCGACGGCTACGGTACCATCCGGCGCGCCGTCGAGCGCGATGCGCTTTAGGTAGGCGTTGGTCGAGTCGATGGAGTCAAAGCAGTCGATGCGCCCACCGACCAACCGCACCGTGCCAAGAAAGCTGCGCACGGTCTGCTCGCTGAGCACATCGGGCAGCGCCTTGAGGCAGTAGCCGCGCCCCGGCACGGCGTCGATCTCATAGCCCTGCGCGCGCAGGGCGGAGATGCTCTTCCAGATCGCCGCGCGGGTGATGCCGAGCGAGGCGCTGATGGACTCGCCCGAAACAAAGCGTCCCTTTTCGCGCAGCAGCAATGCCAAAACCGTTTCTTTTCCCATAGCGTCCTCCGCCGTTACAAAATGTAACCGAAATGTTACCCTTTTGAAGTTGACAGGCGGCAGCTTATCGCTTACGATTGACATAACATCAAATTTCGCGTTCCGCCGCTGCCGTCTTAGGATTGTAGCACGCTTGCCGCCGTATGTAAACCGAAATCTCCCATTTTGGTTTACCCGGCGGTTTCTTTCCGAATTCCCGGTTTTTTCCATTGCCGCACACGAGCATTTCGCATAAAATACGGCGTAGCCGACTATCTTTGACAGGAGCTTTCCCGTGAGTTTTTCTGACCTGACGTTTCTTTTTTACTTCCTGCCGCTCTTTTTCGCGGTTTATTATCTTGTTCCCTTCCGCTGCAAGAACGCCGTGCTCGTGCTCGGCAGCGCCGCGTTCTACTTTCTCGGCGCAGGGGCGCGTGACGCGCTGCTTCTTGGCGCGTCCATTCTCTTCCATTACGGTCTCGCTCGCGCGATGGATGGGAAAGCCGTCCGCGCGCGCAAGGCGCTGCTGCTTTTTGGCCTGTGCGCCGACCTTTTCGGACTGGTCTACTTTAAGTATGCCGCATTTTTGCTGGAAAATCTGGGCAAACTGACCGGGCAGACCTTCTCCCTTGTCCAGCTTGCCCTGCCGCTCGGCGTAAGCTTCTACCTCTTCCAGAGCGCGGGCTATCTCATCGACGTGTACCGCGGCGCGCAGGCGGAGAGCAATCTCATCGACTTTTCCGCCTTCGTCCTCGCCTTCCCGCAGCTGACGATGGGCCCCATCCTGCGCTACGATGAATGGCGCGGCGCGCTCAAGGAGCGTATGATCGCGCGCGGCGACGTCCTTCTCGGCTTTGAGTGCTTCGCCGTCGGTCTTTGCTTCAAGGTACTGCTGGCCGACCAGCTCGCGCCGCTGTGGGCCTCGCTCGAGCGCATCGGCTACGGCTATCTCTCCACGCCGCTTGCCTGGCTCGGCGCGGCGAGCTACAGCTTGCAGCTCTACTTCGACTTTTCCGGCTATTCCCTCATGGCGATGGGCCTTGGGCAGATGCTGGGGCTGCGCGTGCCGCGCAACTTTGACCTCCCCTACACCGCCCGCTCGGTGAGCGAGTTCTACCGCCGCTGGCACATCACGCTCGGCACATGGTTCCGCGACTATCTCTACATTCCCCTCGGCGGCAGCCGCCGCGGAAAGGCGCGCACGGCGCTCGCGCTGACGGTCGTATGGGTCTTCACCGGTCTCTGGCACGGGGCGAGCTGGAACTTCGTCCTCTGGGGCGTGATGCTGCTCACCTTCATCCTGCTTGAAAAATTCTGCATCGGCGGCTTTCTCAGGGAGCACAGGCTCCTCTCGCACCTTTACCTGCTCTTTGTCATCCCGCAGACGTGGGTCGTCTTCTGCATCACAAAGCTTTCCGACATCGGCGCGTATTTTTCCCGCCTGTTTCCGTTTTTCGGCACGCACAGCGCCGTATCCGCGCAGGACGCGCTCAAGCTGCTCTCGTCCTGCTGGTGGCTGCTGCTTTTATCCGTGCTCTTCTGCCTGCCGCAGCCCCGCCGCTTTTATGAAAAGCACCGCGGTACGCTGCTCATCGATCTGCCGCTTTTTGTCCTCTTCTGGGTGTGCGTGTACTTCATCGCTACATCCTCGGGCAATGCCTTCCTCTATTCTCGTTTTTAAGGAGATCGTCCATGTCCTCCCGAATCCCTTCCCTTCTGCTGCCGCTGTGCTTTTTGAGCGCGGTCGCGCTCAATGTCTACCCGCTGCTTGACCCCACGGGCGTATACGGCAGCTATCTATCAAAACTCGACAGGAAAACGCCGCCCGTCGCGGCGGTGGCGCTCGCGGCCGCCGATGGGGTATACCCGTGGAGCGAGAGGGCAGC
>URCK01000023.1 GCA_900546295.1 uncultured Eubacteriales bacterium
GGCAGCAGAAGGTCAGGTTGATGAGATCCTTCAGCTCGAAAAGCTCCAGCTTGTGGGCCATCGCCTGAAACTGCGCGGCCTCGCCGGTGTCGAAGCTGTCCAGCCGTTTGGCGAGGTAGTTCAGCTCCTCCACATTGACTGTAAGCATTTCCGTGCGCTTGAGGACGGTGTAGAAGCTGTCGATCCTCTCCACCTTGCAGTCGGCTTTGACCGCATCGCCGATCTCCAACGCCTCCAGCAGCTCCACGCAGTGCGCGTACTGGTCGCGGGGGATGGGGAACGGGATGGTCGCCACGCCGTATTCTGGGTGATTGGGGTTACCGAGAACCGCTCGAATCATCATGTTATCTCCTCCGTTTTTCTTTCAAGATTTAAGACCACCTCGCCATACCTGCACAGCAGGAGTGCTCCGAGGATGAGCCGGAAGGCCCTGTCACTGACCAGCTCGGAAAAAGCAAGGTCTTCTATGACAATGTTGTCACCGCCAACGGAAATGGTCTTCGCCGCCTGATAAATGCTGTACAGCTCCGGGTGAATACCGGAGAGGCGGATGGCGGGGAAGTCGAAGCCGCTGCTGTCGAAATGCCAGAGGACTCTTTGCCAAAGCCCCTCATCGGCGGTAAGCAGAAGCAGCGCAGCCGCATTGCGCCCGGATATACCGTAGCAGCGGTTTTTCCAATGCGTCCATCGTTCTCTGTGGGCATCGCCGAGGAAAAAGCGAAAGGGCTGCCGGTTCAGCTCATCTCGCAGCCGTCTTTGCAGCGGGCGGAACATCCTCCCGCCGAAGCACTCCCGCGCCAGAGCGTTCAGCTCCACCACGCCGGCCTCGATGCGCTCCTCCAGACAGACGCACTCATTCAGGTGACAGGGGTGTCCGCTGTCATATCTCGTGCAGTCTTTGCAGCGCACATCGTCGGCACTGTAGCGAAAGCTGCTGCGGATGCGTCCGCTTCTGCGAGGCTGATGACGGGGTGGCGTCATCATCTGCACCTCTGCGGCGAACAGGGGTGTGAACTTCATAAAGTATCGCGTCAAGCAAATCAAACTCCTTTTTTGAAAATAAAAAAGGGCCGGAGTCTTATTGCTAAAACTCCGGCCCATGCCATACTGCTATTACATTGTCTGTTCCTGTGAGGCTCGCTCCTGTGCGTCCTCCTGCTGACGGACGCGCTCATCCAGATCCGGTACGCACACCCTGATCTGCTGCTGGATTCCGCGAATCAGCTCCTCTTGCTCCTCAGTAAGCTCAAAGAAGTCCTCATCCACGGAATCGGCGCAGCAGCGGAATATCTCGGTCAGCTGCTCCGGGCTGAAAAGCTGTTCCTTTTGGACAAGCCCGGAGCGCGTGGCGAAATCCCGCTTGGCGGCATCGTAGTTCTCCATGAAGTAGTGTCCGTGGGACACGCCTGTGCGGTCATAGTCCCAATCCCATGTGACGAATTGAACGCCGTGTTTGCTCGGAGTGCCTGCCAGCACCGTGCCGCCGAAGTCAGCGAGGATGCGGTAGTCGCCATCCAGCCCGCTGGCTTTGAGCTGCGGAGCGGCTTCCATAGCGGTCATATACTCCAGCGTCTTCGCGGCGATGTCCTCGACGCGATATAGGGCATCCTCTGCCTGGGGCGTGTCCGCGTCCTCTCGCCGATAGAATACGCTGCCCTTGCCGGTGATGCGGCAGAGGGGTGCGCCGTTCCAAAGGACAGGCAACTGCTCTCCCTCCACCGGCAGGGTTCCAAATCCTGCACGGTGCAGGGGAGTACGGACTTCTTCGAGGTAGCGAAGCTGACGGCTTGTGTTTTGGGTGTCCATGTGAGAGATCCTCCTGTTGTGAAAAAATAAGGCCGAAGTATAAAAACTCCGGTCTGTAGCTTGGAATATTATTTTTTTGTATGACAGCTTGCAATGAGGGTATGCTTCTAATTGCATTTTTGAGAGCAATCGCAGAAATGCTGTTCTACCAGTTCCCTATGTGTTATTGATAGGCGAGAGGGATTTTTGATGGTATATCTTACGGTAAAGTCAATCAGCCATTCCTTCGCAGTTACTTGTATGCCACAGGGAATCCTTGTGCTACGAAGCTCTTTTCGCAGTATCCATTGCCTAATCGTTCCAGCGCTATACCCCAGCAATACCTGCACATCTGAGATTCGTAGGATGTCCGCTTCATCTCTCCATATATTGTAGAGGAACCGTTGAAACTCCTTTTGGCATATCTGAGCGACCGGATTGAGTTGCTTGCGCTTGACATTGAATGCTCCCACGGGTGTCGCAACCAAATCCGGTGCAGCCTCAATTGTGCGGAGATAGTCTATTACGTCATTCAGTCGGATTTTATACCGTCGGGTCTTTTTTCCACTGTCCTCGCAGGGGATATATCCATGCTCCAGAAGCCATTTCGCTTTGCGCTTGCTGATATGACAAATTCGGTAAAGCTGGTCGGCGCTGATGACCTCCGGGTATTCTTCGTATAGGTAGGTGTAGTCTGTTGCCATATGCTTCTCCTTATCATTTGGGAGCTGAGATACTTGTCAATGACGGGCAATCGACCACATTTGCTCCCGTATGGGAGCCTGAAACTATCGTTACTCAAAGGGTTATTTGTCCTTCTTACTTCTACACTTTTTCTACACTTTGCGGGAAGTTCATGCTTT
Organism: uncultured Eubacteriales bacterium; assembly: GCA_900546295.1. Taxonomy (GTDB): domain Bacteria; phylum Bacillota; class Clostridia; order Oscillospirales; family Oscillospiraceae; genus Hominicoprocola. The sequence goes on from URCK01000023.1 coordinate 2,649, forward strand.
TACTGGCTCAAGCCCTACATACTGTATGCCCTGGAATCGTTGTGATATCAGGGATTTGACCTTCCTATAAGCACCTATATTATCCCGAAAGCACCTTGTCCATACGATTCGAAATCGTGTGGAGCGTTTGGCTTTCCGTCCTCGGAAATCCTTGATATTTGGTGCTTTTTAGACTATGCTGTGTCCAGCAGACTTGACTCTATCTACGCATTTTCTACGCTTTGTGCAGAGTAGTGAGTGCGAGTGGATTGCGGTTTTAAGGGTCACGAGAGGAACGCATCAATTTTCATTGGATTTCCTCTCCAAATGGCTCGAAATCAGTTTGGGAGCAATCCCACGAGGGTTCGAATCCCTCCCGCTGCGCCAAAAAGAGAAGAGACACCTGACGGTGTCTCTTCTCTTTTTATTCCGTCTTCTCCCGCTTCTGATGCAGGAAGCGACTTCCCAGCAGCGCCGCGGCGTAGAGGAGCGCGGCGGTGAGGATGATGAGCGAAAAGTCGCGCTGCATCTGGTAGCTCGTTGCCGAAAAGCCCTTGACGAGCAGGTGGCCGAGAAGATAGCACGCGGGGATCGGCGCGAGATGGCCGAGCACCTTGCCCGCCTTTTTTCCGCGGCAGAGGAAAAATGCAATACTAAGCGTAATAAGAAGGACGAACGATAGCAAAACGTAATAACCCAGCGCGAGCCGCGGCAGGGAAATGACGCCGCCGTCCCTGCTGCCGCAGAGCAGCACATCGTCCTGCCCATTGTTTGGCGAATAGTAGACCGCCGCGCAGTTCGTGGCGTCGAGCGTGAAGAGCGTGCGTGCGGATTCCGCTTTGGCGAGCGCGCCTTGCAGCGCGTTCACCTCGCGCTGTGCGCGGTCGACCGTATGCGCTGCGTTCGGGGTGTCTCCGGCTTCGTCGAATGCGCCGCGCCATGTGTCAAGCGGCGTGCGCCATGCGGTGATGAAGTAGACCGTCTTGCCGCTGTCGGGGTCCTGCGTGCTCGTGACCTTTGTGCCGGACACAGGCGTGAGCAGATTGACGGAAATGCTCTCAACGCCGCTGAGATCGGTCAGCTCGTCTGCCATGATGGAGCCGTCCGCGAGCGCGCGGGGAGAGCGTGTGATCATCCACTCTGTCTCGTCATACGGCAGATACTGCGGTGCGGTGAGGTATGCGAACCCCGCCGTCGCCAGTGTCAGCGCAAGCGCGACGGCCAGCAGCACGGCAGTGAATTTTTTGCGCTGCAATTGTTTTTTGAGGTCGCGCAGCGGCTGCGCGCTGACGCTGGCGGGCGCGACCTCCGCCCGGAGCGCCGTGAGCTCTGTGCGGCAGGACGCGCACTGGGCGAGGTGCCCGTCCACATATTCCTTTGTTTCCTCGCGCAGCATATCCTCCGCGTAAAGCGGCAGAAGATCCTGCACGATGCTGCAATCCTTGTTCATTTCAGTCCTCCAATCCCTCGCGGATCATGCGCTTGGCGCGGTGGTAGGTCACGCATGCCCAGTTTTCCGTCTTGCCGAAGAGCGCGCCGATGTCGCGAAAGCTCTTCTCGCCGTACACGCGCCAGAGAAAGACCTCCTTGTACGGCTCTTTGAGCGCGTGCAGCAGCATTTGGATGCGCTCGGCGTCGCTGCGGTCGGCGAGCGACGCCTCGTGGCTCTCGCACGCGATCTCCGCCTCCTCGAGCGGGGCGAGGCGCTTTTCGCGCCGCAGGTGCGAATAATAGAGATTTTTCGCGATCTGGCAGAGCCACACGCGCACGCTGCACTCGCCGCGGAAGCGGTCGAGGGCATCCATCGCGCGGAAAAATGTCTCACTCGTCAGCTCTTCGGCGACGCTCTCGCTCCCGGAAAGCGAGAGAAGATAGCGGTACACATCGTCAAAGTACACGGCGTACACCTCTTCAAAATTCGTCAGCGCCCTCACCACCTTTCTGTCTATTAGACGGCGGAAACCCGGCTTTCTTACAAAAAAATCCGTCCCGATGGACGGATTTTTTCTTTCTTACGTTTTGACGACCTTTTTCTTGCCGCACTTCGGGCACGTCAGTTCGACCTTGCCCACGCCGCGCGGCACGCGGCAGTACGCGCCGCAGGAGCAGCGGACATATTTGTGTGCCTTGTCGGCGCGGCGGGCCTGCGCCCCGCGCATGGCGTTCGCCTTCGGCATCCACCACGCGAGGAACTTCGCGTTTTCGGCGCGGCGCTGGTCGAGATTGCGCGAAAAGATGCGGATGAGCACGATGAACATCAGCACGAACGAAAGGAACGACAGCACGTTCGCCACGGTGCGCACGCGCACGAACGAGCAGACGACGCTCAGCGCAAGCTCGAGGGCAATGAGCGCCCAGTTCAGGGCGTCCACACCGTTGCGGCCATACATGAAGCGGCAGAGGGCATCGCGGAATCTTCTCACAGAAATAACACTCCCAAATGATTTGATAGAGCCATTCTACACGCTTTTCCCCCGCGCGTAAAGATGCGTCACAGAAAGTTTACACTTCCAAAGGGTAAAACGAAAGCCCCGCAATGCGGGGCTTTCGTTTTCAGGTGATTTACTTGCCGCCTTCGAAACGGTAGAGGAAGGTCACGGCTTCGCCGCGGGTGCAGGTGCCGTTGGGGGAGAAGGTCGTGGTGGTAGAACCGGTGGTGATGCCCTTGCTGACGGCCCAGAGGATGGCGTCATAATAGGGGGCATGGTCGGTCTTGTTCACGTCGGTGAAGGGGTTGCTGCCGTAGCTCGCGGGCTTCTTCGCGTAGCGCCACAGGAAGGTGACGATCTCGGCGCGGGTGCAGGTCTTGTTGGGGGAGAAGGTCGTGGTGGTCGTACCGGCCGTAATGCCGTTCTGGTTGGCCCAGAGGATGGCATTGTAGAAGTCGGAGCCCATGGAGTAGCTCACATCAGTGAACGGGTGGCGAGAGGTGGTCGGCATCGGGGAGCCGGCGTCGCGCCACAGGAAGGTGACGATCTCGGCGCGGGTGCAGGTCTTGTACGGGGAGAAGGTCGTGGCGGAGGTGCCCTTGGTGATGTTCTTGTTCACGGCCCACTTCACGGGATTATAGAAGTAGTCGGTCGGCTTGACGTCGGCAAAGTTCATCGTCTGCGCGATCTTGATGGCCACGGTGCCGGTCACCTGACGGGTGGCGGCGCTGCTCGTGCCGTACTTTGCGTAGATGGTGAAGGGGATGTAGACGGTCGTACCGGCCTTGGCGTAGGTGCTGGCGCGGAAGGTCACGTCGCTCAGGGCGTTCTGGGTGTAGCTGTTCGTGGTGGTGTAGTAGAACTTATCGGTGGCCTTGACGGCGCTGAAGCCGCTGTAGCCGTTGTAGAGCACGCCTTCATTCAGGGAGTTGACAGCGCTCTGGTCAAAGGTGACATAGTCCACGTTGTGGTTGTAGTTGATGCCGCTCTGCGTGCGCAGGAAGTTCTGGAAGTCGCTGCTGGTGAAGCTGATGGAATCGCCGGGAGCGACGGTGTACTTGATGTCCTCGCGCACGATGCTGATGACGACAGAGCCGGGGTAGTTCACAGCCGTGTCGCGCGTGTTGCCGTAGCTTGTGTACTTGGTGGCGTGGAGCGTGAAGTTCAGCGTGATGCTCTTGGCGCTCGTCTTGGCGTTGGGAACGAAGGTGATGTTGTCGAGGTTGGTGACCTTGGTGCTGCGGTTGAACGCGCTGCTGCTGTTGCTGTTGGACATGGCCGTGCCGTTGTAGTACAGCGTGCCCTGCGCGGAGGAGGGCATGGAGAAGGTCACGTCGTTGAAGGTGACATAGGTGTTGTTGTAGTTGTTCTTGCTGCTGTCACCGCGGGCCTGCGCGATCTCGTTCATGAAGTTGGTGAAGTCGGCGTGCTTGAACTGGACGGTCTCACCGGCAACACCGTTGTAGTTGATGTTGTAGTTCTTCTGGTAAACGGTGAGCTGACCGTAGTAGAGCTTGTTATCGGTGCTGTTCTTGGTCACGATCCACAGTGTGCACTGGCCGTTCACAAAGTTGGCATCGGTCAGCGCATAGAGGCTGGTGGACTGAGTGGTGGCGTAGTAAACGGTCTTGCCGCTCTGGGTGAAGTCGGTCGGCGTGGTGCTCTGGTTCGGCGTGCCGACAACATAATAGTAGGAAGCGCCGGCGGGAACCTGAACATAGTACTTGTAGGTGTTACCGTAGGAGGCAACCGGCTCGGGACACTGCGCCTCATAGGTGGTGCTGATGGGGGTGACGGTCGCCGTAAAGGTAATGGGATAGTTGCCCTTGTTGGTATAGACGGTACCGGTGAAGGAGGCCGTGCCGATGCTTGTGCCGGTGATTGCATAGGTGTAGTAGCCGCTCGTGGAACTGGTCTGCTGGATGTAGCAGTTGGTTCGAGAGCCGGCAATAGTATCCAGCGTGACATAACTGACGGTCGCGTCAATGCGGGCAGTTGACAAGGCTGTCTGCGCAAGCGCAACGAGGTTATTGGTCGTACCGTAGCCGTAGTTATAGCCGTAGTTATAGCCGTAGTTATAGCCGTAGAGGGTGACAGCGGTATTGTTCTGAATAGGAGAAATCGCAGCGGTCAAACTCTTTACGGTAACAGTATAAGTGGCAACATAGTCCTTTTTATCGACAGTGAACTTTGCTGCTACGGTGTAGCTGCTGCTGGCGTTGCTCGGAATCGTCAGCGTGTTGGACGCGGTCTTGCCGTCATCAGAAACGGCCTTCGTGCCAAGAGATGCGCCAGTGCCGGACGTGATTTTCCAGTCCACGTTGGTAAGAGCGTTATCGACCTTTTTACCGGAACCGTCCGTAAAAGAGAGGCTCAAAGTGACCGTCGAACCGCGCGTTGCCGCAACATTCGGATTATAATTGAACTTATTGGTGTCCTTACTAACACTGATACCAACAGACTTGCTGACGGCAGTGTTCGCAGCGCCGCTTTCGCTCAAAGAGCAGGTAATCGTGTAAGTCTTTGTTTCAAGGGAATCGGGAAGAATCCACTCATAGGTGTTCGCAGCGGAACCCTTGGTGGGGAAGAAGGGAGCCTCGGCAACCTTGTCAGCCTTATAGGTCCAGGTGATTCTGGTGTTGTCGCTCGTGGTGGCGTTGAGGGTGAAGGTGACCTTCGTGCCGGTCTTTGCATTAGTGGCGGGATTGGCCGTAATGCTCGGAGCGGTCAGCTTGGACGCAGTGACCGTGATGGACTTGGTGAGATCACCCTTCTTGAGATTGAGCGTAACCCTGCTGTCGCTGACGTTAACGGTATCCACCATCACGCCGGTGGCGTCGACGCCCCAGCTATTCTTATCTTTAAGGGCATCGGTTTCGGCGTTATCATAGAGAACGGCAGCCGTGTTGGAGGCGTAGCTGTAGTTGCGGCCCTTGAAACTGACCGAAGTGATGTCGCTGTCGAGGATGGCATCTGCGATCGGGAAAGAAGCGCTGGTGACGGTTCTCTCGACGCTCTTCGGCTCGCCGTCGACCTTGTAGGAGATGCGGACGGTGCAGGAAACCGTAGTGCCTGTGGTCGCTGCCTTGGCAGTCAGGTTATTTGTAGGATTACCGTTACCGGCAGTACCATCGAGATAGGAGCCGATATTCCAGCTGTAAGTCGGCGTTACCTCTGTGGCATTCGCTACGTTGAGAAGGGTGGGGTCACCCGCAAGGGTAAAACTGACATTTTCGTCGCCCTTCGTGATAGAGGAGGGAACGGTGATGCTGAGTTCGCCTCCGACTTCCGGAGCCTTTTCGTGAGCCCTTGCAGGTACGACGACCAGGCTCAAGACCATGGTCAGAGCCAATAGCAAGGAGAGAAATTTCTTCATGTGATTTTCATCCTTTCGTTTTTTGTTTGCCCTGCGTGCAGGGCGTTCTCATACAAGTACATTCTACCATGCCGGGGGGCTAAAAGAAATGGGAAAACAAAAAATTCATAAATTCTTTATCTTCCCATTTCCGGCTATTCAGTTTAGACGGCGCTCGCTGCCGTTTTGTTCCGCGAAAAGCGGCGTTTTTGCAAAATTATTTTCCCCAGCACCACCATGCGCCGCCGAGCAGCGCAAGCTGCAAAAGAAGCATCGCGGGAACGCCGTACCGAAAGTACCAATGGCGCGTTTTGTGGTGAAAAACGCGCATCCCCGCGAGCGCGCCGAGGCTGCCGCCGAGCGCTGCCAGGAGCAGCAGCGTCTTTTCGGGTATCCTGCGCGCGCCGGGGTGTTTCGCGCGGCGCTTATCGTCGCCGTAGACGAAGAACGTCACGACGTTGAGGAGCGCAAGATAGACGAGCAGCGCTCGGGCGCTGCCGACAAAGGCGAAGGCTGACGCGCCCGCCGCCTCGGGCAGGAATAAATCCCTCACTGCGCGAGCTTGGAAAGCTCCACCGCCGCCGCCGCGCCGAGGCGGGCGTTATTGAAGACGAGCTGGATGTTGGAATCGAGGCTGTCGCCGCCGGTGAGATCCTTGATCTTGGCGAGCAGGTACGGGGTCGTGGCCTTGCCGTGGATGCCGTCCTTCTTCGCGTCCTCGACGGCCTCGGCGATGGCCTTGTCGATGACCTCTTTATCCATGGAGTACTCCTCGGGGATGGGGTTCGTGACGAGAAGACCGCCGCGCAGGCCCAGCTCGCGCTTGACGTGGAAGGCCTTGGCAAGCTCGGCGGGCGTGTTGAGCTGATAGTCGACGCCGAAGCCGGACTTGCGGGTGTAGAAGGCGGGCAGTTCGTCCGTGCCGTAGCCGATGACGGTGACGCCGTGGGTCTCAAGGTACTCGAGCGTCAATCCGAGGTCGAGGATGGACTTTGCGCCCGCGCAGATGACCATGACGGAGGTGTTTGCAAGCTCTTCAAGGTCGGCGGAGATGTCGAACGTCTCCTGCGCGCCGCGGTGCACGCCGCCGATGCCGCCGGTGGCGAAGACACGGATGCCCGCCATGTCGGCGATCATCATTGTGGTGGTGACGGTGCACGCGCCGTCCTTGCCCTGCGCGACGAGGATGGGCAGGTCGCGGCGGGAAGCCTTCGGGATGCCCGCGCCGGTGCGGCCGAGGTAGTCGATCTCTTCCTTGGAAAGGCCCGCCTTCAGGCGGCCACCGATGATGGCGATGGTCGCGGGGACCGCGCCCGCGTCACGGATGATTTGCTCGACCTTGAGCGCCGTTTCGACGTTCTGCGGGTAGGGCATACCGTGGGAGATGATGGTGGATTCGAGCGCCACGACGGGCTTGCCGGCTTTGAGAGCTTCGGCGACCTCGGGGGCGATGTCAAGATACTTGTTCATGTTGGTTCCTCCTGTAAAGTAATAGGTGAAAGTTTCACGTTTACCTTTTGAGGTAAGATTTAAAAGTAACATATCTTTTCTCAAAAGTCAATATAAAGCGGGGCTTGCAATCGCACGAAAAGTAGCATATAATACACCTATTATCCCGCAAAAACCCACAAAAGGAAGGAAAAATTACTATGGAACGAGTGAGAATTGCTGCCCTCTTCGCCGACAGGGAGCAGTATGACGGCGCAAGCGTGACCGTCTGCGGCTGGGCGAAGACCATCCGCGATATGAAGACCTTCGGATTCATCGAGCTGAACGACGGCTCGTGCTTCCGCAATTTGCAGGTCGTGATGGACGCAAATTCTCTTTCCAATTATAAGGAGATCGCCGCGCAGAACGTCGGCGCCGCGCTGATCGTGCGCGGCACGGTCGTGCTGACGCCCGAGGCCAAGCAGCCGCTCGAGGTCAAGGCGACGGAGATCGAGGTCGAGGGCGTGTCCTCGCCCGACTATCCCCTGCAGAAAAAGCGCCACAGCGTCGAATACCTGCGCACCATCCAGCACCTGCGCCCGCGCACGAACCTCTTCTCCGCGGCCTTCCGCGTTCGCAGCGCGGCGGCCTACGCCGTGCACGAGTTCTTCCAGAGCCGCGGCTTCGTCTACGTCAACACCCCCATCATCACCGGCTCCGACTGCGAGGGCGCGGGCGAGATGTTCCAGGTGACGACGCTCGACCTTGAGAACCCGCCCCGCACCGAAGACGGTCAGATCGATTACAGCAAGGACTTCTTCGGCAAGAAGACGAGCCTGACCGTCTCCGGCCAGCTCAACGCCGAGAACTTCGCCATGGCCTTTGGCGACGTTTACACCTTCGGCCCGACCTTCCGCGCGGAGAACTCCAACACCGCGCGCCACGCCGCCGAATTCTGGATGATCGAGCCGGAGATGGCCTTCTGCGACCTCAACGGCGACATGGAAGTGGCGGAAGCGATGATCAAACACATCATCCGCCGCGTCATGGAGCGTTGCCCGGACGATCTCGCGTTCTTCAACAGCTTCGTCGACAAGGGCCTTATCGAGAGACTTAGGCACGTCGCCGAGTCTGACTTCGGCCGCGTGACCTACACCGAGGCCGTGAAGCTCCTCAAGGAGAGCGGGCAGAAGTTCGACTACCCCGTCGAGTGGGGCATCGACCTCCAGACCGAGCACGAGCGGTATCTGACCGAGCAGATCTTCAAGCGCCCCGTGTTCGTCACGGACTATCCGCAGGAGATCAAGGCGTTCTACATGCGCCTCAACGAAGACGGCAAGACCGTCGCGGCAGCGGACTGCCTCGTTCCCGGCATCGGCGAGATCATCGGCGGCAGCCAGCGCGAGGAGCGCATCGAGCTGCTCGAGCAGCGCATCCGCGACCTCGGCATGAATCCCGAGGACTACTGGTGGTACTGCGATCTGCGCCGCTACGGCTCCTGCCGTCACGCGGGCTTCGGCCTCGGCTTCGAGCGCATGGTGATGTATTTAACGGGTATCGGCAACATCCGCGACGTGGAGCTGCACCCCCGCACCGTGGGCAACGCGGATTTCTGAGAAAACACACGAAAAGAGGGAGACACATTCTGTGTCTCCCTCTTTTTTGGCGAAATTTGGGGGCGTTGCACCGCTTCGTCTCACGCTCCGGGGACGGATGGGCAATAGCGAAAGCACCGGAACACCGGGCGCTTTGAATACAACATCAGAAAGCGGTGATTCCCATCGAAACGACAAAAAACTACGCGCTTCCGAAATGGAAGAAATCAGATTTCATCCAGATGGATGACTTCAACGACGCCTTTGCCAAGCTCGACACGGCGCTCAAGGCTGAGGCCGACGCGCGTGCCGCGGCTGACAGCACCGCGTCGAAGGCGCTCTCCGCGCTGGAGCAGACGGTCACAAAAAGCAAGCTCTGCCGCATCAAGTGCGGCAGCTACACCGGCAACGGCAAGAGCGGCAAAGCCGACCCGAACACGCTGAGCTGCGACTTTTACCCGGTGCTGCTGATCATCAGCAAAATTGACGAGTACAGCAACATCACCCGCGCCGTCGCCATACGCGGCATCAGCAAGTTTAGCGGCGGCGCGGGCAACCGCCTGAATATCAATACATGGAGCGAGCGCGGCGTAAGCTGGTATTCGGAAACGGAGACGGATACCTATTACAACGCCTATGACGTGCAGCTCAATACCTCCGGCATTGTCTATCAGTACCTGATGCTGGGATATGACCAGTGAGGCGCAAAAAACACCCCCGGCTCGAAAGAGCCGGGGGTGAAAACATTTATTGGATGTTTATTAACAATAGTTTACGATTAAATCAATTCAGATTAATAAACGTAAATAGCGTTGGAGGTGGCCAGAAGCTTAGTGCCCATGTAGACCTCAGCAACGAGCTCATAGGAGCCGTTCAGCTTGGAAGAGAGATCCTCCGTGTAGGCATAGTTGGGAACAGTAGCGCCATCGGGCTGACCCACATAGCTCATCTGATAGACGAGGGTGCTGTAGGGAAGGTCGGTTCTATCAGCCGCACGATACTTCAGCTCAACGCGAGCGCCGGACTGAACCTTGGTGAGGGTGAGAGCCGCATTGACAGTCTTGCCAACGTTGTACAGGCTCAGGGAAACAACACCGGGCACGGGCTCAGTGCCGGGAGTACCGGGCAGACCCTTGTCCATGACGTAGAGCTGGGAGACAACGCGGTTGTTGAAGTGAGCGGCATCAACACTGTAGACGAGGTAAACCGTGACAGCAGACCAATCCTTGACGTCAGCGATCTTGGTGTAGTCGCCAATGACCTTCTCAGCAACGTTGTTGACGAAGAAGGTGTCGTTCGTGGAGCTGACCAGAGTGCCGTTGGCAACATCAGCATCCTTGACGGAGATGATGCCGTAGTACAGGTTGGTAGCACCAGCCGCAGGAGTCAGCTGACCGTTCCAAGCGTTGGTGAACGCGGTAGCGCTGTTCAGATAGCCGTTGACATCATAGGTGACAAAGAACGGATGGTTGACACCGGCGACGATCGTCTGGAAGGCATTGTAGCCGCCAACGGTCTTGTCGGTGGTCATAACAGCATTTTCCTTGGCCTCGCCGTTAACGAGAGCGTTCTTGAGAACGTAGACGTTAGCGTCGTTGTAGAGGTTGCCATAGTAGGTGTTGCTGGTAGCCATGACGAAGCTCTTGCCAGAGTTGTCAACGGTGCAATCCTTGACATAGACATAGTCCACATAGGAGTCGCCGTTGGCGTTCACATAGAAGATCTCGGCGTTCTTGATGGTGGGCATGTTCATCTTGCCGACGTACTGCTTGTAGGTGTTGTTTGCACCGAGAACAGTGAAGACGGTAGCGTCATTCACGGGGTTGTAAGTGCCGTTGGCGTACAGGGAGGTAGCCTGGTTGACGTACTCAACACCAGTGGCGTGATTGACAACATTGAAGGCTTTCTCACCGCTGTTGTCAACGCCCTCGAGGACGACAGCACCGGTGGACAGGGTGTTCACGCGGTACAGAGCATAGCCCTTGTACAGGTCGTTGATCTTGAAGGTCTCGGGAGCGACATAGGCGATGTGGTTCGCCTTGTCAAAGTGTGCGCCGTTGATGTCACCAGTGTAATACGGGGTAGCATCAAGGGTGTTCCAAGCGAAGTTAACGCCAGCAGTCTTCTCCTCGGAACCGTCGATGGACTTCACAGAAGCGGTGGTCTCTTCGCCGGTGGCGGCGTTGACCAGAGTAGCAACAGCAGAGCCGTTAGCGCCGCCAGTGCCGAAGTTCCAAGTCAGGCTCTTGAGGATAGCATAGGTGTAGGTGGCGGCGACCTTGGCGGAGCCGATCACGTTGCCGTAGGTGTCGAGGAACCAAGTGAAGTTGACCAGCGGGGTCTTGGCAGCCTGATCGAGATAGTAGGTGTTAGCATCGTTATAGGTGGTGCCGTTCACGATGTGCTGCTTGGCGTTGATCAGGATGCTGGTCTGAGCACCGGTGACAGCCTCAGCCTTGCCGATCAGCTCAGAGTAGGAAGCGACCTGCTTCGTGAGACCATTGATGGTGTCATTCTCAACCTTGATCTCAGCGCTGCTGTAGGACTTGGTGTAAGCGTTCAGCAGGACGTAGTCGCCCTTGGCATAGGTGAAGTCGACGCTGTCGGACTCGAAGATGGTGGTGGAAGCGTTGGTCTTGTCATAGACAGACAGCTCCATCACAGCATACTTGGCGAGGTGACCGGCCTTGTCGAAGGTGGCGGGGGAGACATTCTCGACCTTGGCGAGGTAGGTGTCGATCATGACGATGCGGTCAGCATAGACCTCAGTCAGACGGCCCTGAGCGCCGAGGACGTTGATGGTGTCGGTCGGCTCGACAGTGAAGTTAGCCTTGTTGTCCTTGCCGTTGACATAGATAGGATAGGTGGTCTTAGCCTTCAGGCCGAGATCGGTAGCGACATCGCACTCCTTGACGGCAGTGGTGTAGGTCTTGACGGGGGTAGCCTTAACGGTGGCATAGAAGGCATCCTTGGTGTTCTTCTGATAACCAGTGACGTTGTTGTACTCACCGTACCAGGTGTAGTAGGGACGACCCCAAGCATCGTTCTGATCAGCGGACTTGGTCAGGCCGAAGTTCTTGTAGCCGAGGGTGGCGTTGGTCTTGCCGTTCAGGATGGCATCGAGGTTGGTGTAACCCAGAGCGGCGGTGTAGTTGACCATGGGAACGTTGGCAGCGGTCTGGAACAGGAGCTCCGCAACGAGCTGACGGGAAGCGGCAGCGTTGAGGTCCTCGCCCTTGACGTTCTTCAGAACGCCGAGCTGCTGAGCGGTCTGGGCAACGTGCAGCTGCCAATCAGCACCGACGAACTCACCGTTCTTGTCGTAGCCAACAGCACGGAGGATCATCGCGAGAGCCTGATAGCCGGTAACCTTGTCCTGAGGAGCGAAGGTCTTGGCATCGTAGCCCTTGACGAGACCGGCGTTCGCGCAGTAGCCAATGTAGCCCTTGGCCCAGGCAGCGCCGTTCATGTCGTTGAACTTGTTGTAGGAGGCATACAGGGAAGCCTGCTTGTCGGCGACGTCACCGGTGTAGAGACGGTAGACGATCGCGGCAACCTCCGCGCGGGTGATGGAGCCTTCCGGCTGGAAGGAGCCATCGGTGTAGCCCTGGAAAACCTTCATGCCAGCGAGAACGTCGACAGCTTCGGCGTAAGTCTCGTTGACCTTATCGGCATCCTTGAAGGCTGCGTTGGAACCGACGACGGCCAGAGACAGAGTCATGACCAGCGCCAGAACCAGTGCGAGTAACTTTTTCATAAGATGTTACTCTCCTTTCATAAAATTCCATCCTTGCGGATGGTTCTTTTGTCAGAAAGACGCAAGCATCGGGCTTTCTCGGCTTACTTACCGTGGCATGCCGATCCCGTAACTAAGTCGGGAACGCACCTTATCCCACCTCTTTCTGCAATGACACCTTACCACACCAAAAAATTCAAGTCAACGGTTTGCCCCCATCTGTAACAGACTTGTAACAAAGGAAAGGGATTGTTACAGTTTGACATAATGCCGCGAAAAGCGGCGTTATCCGTCAACCGATACCGATATAATATATGGTGCGCCGCCACCGTAAATTTTTTATCAGAAATAGTTACAAATGGGAACAAAACGGCGAAAAGCATGGTCAAAAGAGTGCGGGTCTGATATAATGGCTGCGCAGAACGAGAGGAGGATATCTCATATGAAACGATTTTTGGCGCTGCTGCTGGGCGCGCTCATGGTGCTGTCGCTGCTGACCGCCTGCGGCGGCAAGCAGGACAAAACGGACGGCGATGAGACCACCGGCGGCGAGACGCAGGAGGACGGCGATGCCCCCGACGGGAACGCCGACCCCTATGACGCCGTGCGCACCTACTGGTCGGAAGATCAGCTCACGCAGGCGTGGGGCCCGGAGCAGGTGGTGGAGCATCTCTTTTTCCACCCGATCATCGCCTATCCGCAGTGGGCCTTCCACGACTGCAACGCCAGTCAGGACCAGCGCTACGGCCTCGATGACTGGATGGTGACGGCGGACGAGTACAAGAAGATCTTGCAGGCCGTGTACGAGCGCGGCTACATCCTCGTTGCGATGGAGGACGTGTGGAGCGAGGTGACGGACGAGACCGGCACGCATATGGTGCGCAATACCCTCATGCTGCCCGAGGGCAAAAAGCCCCTCGTCATCAGCTTTGACGACGTGAACTACTACCCCTATATGCTCGACGAGGGCTTCACGAGCAAGCTCGTCGTCGGCGAGGACGGCGAGATCTGGGCGCAGTGCACCGATCCCTACACCAATGAGACGTTTTTGACCAAGGAACTCGACGCGACGCCCATCCTCGACCAGTTTGTCTATGAGCATCCCGATTTTTCGCTCAATGGCGCGAAGGCCATCTTCTCGCTGACGGGATATCAGGGGATACTCGGCTATCGCACGCAGGATGACCGCGACATCGCGCAGGATTCCCCCGACCGCCCGGCGTTCGACGCGTATCGCGCGAGCGAGATCGAGGCGGTCAAGCCCGTCATCGCGCGGCTCAAGGAAACGGGTTGGACGTTCGGCAGCCACACCTGGGGCCACATCCGCCTCGACAGCAAGCCGCTCCAGACCATCATCAACGACACCGAGCGCTGGGCGGACGAGGTCGGTTCGCTCGTCGGCCCCACGCAGATATTGTTCTATCCGCACGGCGGCCGTCCCGACGGGGACGACTGGCACACGACCGGCGAGCGCTTCCAGTACCTGCAAAGTCAGGGCTTCCGCGTGTTCGCGAGCGTCGGCACCAGCTCTTTCAGCTTCGTCAAGCCCGACATCTCCGCCGTCATCTGCGACCGCCTGCATCCGGACGGCACCACGCTGCGCCACTCGCGCAGCCGTTATCTGCAATTCTATAACGCCGAGGATATCATGGATACGCAAGTCCGCCCCGATCTCGGCGTAGACTGGTGAGGAGGCGTTTTTATGGCAACGTTAGAAGAACTCAAGGCCAAGGCCGTCGCCATGCTGGACATGGCCTATGTGCCCTATTCCCACTTTCCCGTGGGCGCGGCGCTCGAATGCGACGACGGCGCGGTCTTCACCGGCTGCAACATCGAAAATTCGAGCTACGGCCTGACAAACTGCGCCGAGCGCACCGCGGCGTTCAAGGCCGTGAGCGAGGGGTACCGGCGCTTTGCGCGCATCGTCATCGCCGGGCGCAGCGACGACTACTGCTACCCCTGCGGCGCGTGCCGCCAGGTGCTCTACGAGTTCGGCCCCGAGATGGAGGTCATCTGCCTCAACAAAAAGGGCGAGGAAAAGCACCTGCACATCAAGGAGCTGCTCCCCTACGGCTTCGACCAGACGTGGCTTGCGATCGACGAGAAATAACGAAAAAAAGAGAGCGGCACCGGCCGCTCTCTTTTTTGTTCGCTTCAGTTGCTGCCGAATGAGCTGGCTTCGATCGTCACCTCGCCGCTCACCGTTTCGATCGTAAGCTCGCTCACCGCGCCGCCGTCGAGCGCGGGCACAGAGTAGTGCGTCGCGTGGTCGTCGAGGCAGGTGATGAGCGTTCCCTCGCGCTCGGTGAGCGCGGAGCGGAACGCGCCGCTTTTCGTTTCGTGGGCGAGGGTGAAGCCGTCCTGCGCCGGGAGCGTCAGATGGATGCTGCCGCTCTCCGCTTCGGCGTCGAGGCGCAGCGCGCGCTCGGTAGCCAAAATCAGATCACCGCTGACGCTTTCGAAGTCCAGCGCGCCGAGCGCGCCGGCGATATCCACCTTGCCGCTCGTCGTTTCAATCTCGGCACTTTCTGCATCGCCCGCAAGCTCGATCGCGCCGGAAACAGTCGAAAGCTCGACCTTTGTCCACGTGCCGTCCACCACGCCGACATTGCCGCTCACCGTCTCGATCTCGACCGCGGGGCAGCTTGCGCCCATCACGCGCGCGTCGCCGCCGACGGTCGAAAGCTTGATCTTCTGCGCATCGGCACTCACATAGGCGTAGGCGCTGGTGGTCTCGATGTCGATCTCTTCAAAATGCGCGTTCTTGACCAGCTCCCACGGCAGGCTGACCGTCAGGAATTTCTCGCCCTCAAAGCCATCCCTGTTCGCATCGCTCATAAAGCGGATGCGTAGCGTGTCGCCATCGACTGTGCAAACCAGCTTTTCGTCCTCCGCCAGCTCCGCTGTGGCGTCCTCCTGCACGGTGATCTGCGAGGTCTGCCCCACAGCCTGAACGCTCACGCCGCCGCTGAGCCACGAGATGTCGATCTTGCGGATGTCTTCGCTCTCGCCGATGCTGAGCACCGCGCCCGGGTGGAGCTCTTCGCTCCCCTCCGCCTTTGTGCAGAAGGTGTAGGTCGCCGTACCCTTGTAGTCCTCCGCGTCCCAGCTGGCGTCCACAGCGAAGACGCCGATGCTCGGGATCAGCTCAACGGTATACGCCCCGTTGTCCTGCCGTTCCGCAAACAGCTTTTCGGGCTTCGCCTCCGTGTCGCCCCAGCACTGCTCGTTCCAGAAGCGCAGGGAGACGGAATCGGGCGCGCAGTCGCCAAAGTCGAGCGTTACGGTATAGTGGAAGGACGCCGACACCGCGACGGGCATTTCAAGGATCGGGGTCATGTCGCGGCAGATTTCGTCCAGCGGGTGCGCGCCGCAGGCGATCGCGCCCGAGCGCTGCCCGTTTCCAAGGTCGTAGTCCCAGTCGTAGCTGCCGCCCATCGCCGTAATGCTCGCGCCCTGCGCGTTCGCCACGGTCAGCTCCGGCGGCTCGGCGGGCGCGGACTTTGCGCCGCAGCCCGCGAGCGCAAGCGCCATCACCGCGCAGAAGAGAAGGGAAATGAGTCGTTTCATGGCGGAGTCCTCACTTTCTGTGTCGTTATGATAATAGACGGGCGGGGAGGGGGAAAAGTTCCCGCTTGGATGGAAAAAGCGCGGGAAGGGAGCAGCGTGCCGCCTTCCCTCCCGCGCCGCCTTACAGTTCTGACGACATGAAGCCCCCGCGCAGCCAGTTGGCAAGCTCGGCCGGGGTGCCGGGCACGCCGATGGTGGCAAATTCCGTGCGGGAGGGGATCATCTCGGCGTTGTCCGAGCTTTCCGCCCACTGCACGCGCTGCAAAATCTCCTCATGGCAGTTCTCAAGCGCGCCATCGGGCGCGGGGCGGTATTGCAGCAGGATGGTCACATAGCGGTTGTCGCTCGTCCAGCGGCCGAAGTTCGTCGTGGGCTTGCGCCATTTCCAGAGGCACTTGTTGTCCTTCTGCCGCTTGAGCTTGAGATACCCGTTTTCGATGTCCTGCGTGCAGCGCATGAGCCAGATGACATGATAGCCCGCGCGCTGGAAATGCGCGCAGACGTCGAAAAAGGCTTCGTCCATCAAAAGACCGTCCTGCAGCATCATGACGAAGTGGTTGATCTGCACATAGGCCGTGACGGTCCGGCCGCCCTCGGTGATGGGGACATTGCGGCATTCCGGCGGCACGATCGCGCGCCACTGCTCCTTCCACGCCGAGGTCGTAGACTGAACAAGGGGGGCTTTTTTCTTCTTCCAAAACAGCATGATGATCTCCCTTTCAGCAGTTGTCGTTCTTCTTTCATTATACCGAAGCAGGGATGCTTTCGCAAGCGCGGCGGCGAATTTCCCCGCCAATGCTTTTTTGCTTTGACAGACTGCGCTGGCGCGGGTACAATACTCTTGATAAGCCATTGACTCAGGAGACGCTATGAAAAGAAAACTGACAGCCCTGCTGCTGACGCTTGCCCTCCTTCCGACCCTCGCCGCCTGCGGCGAACAGGGGACGGCGGGCGAAACACGGACGGTCTACGCCATGGATACGGTGATGAACCTGACCGTTTACGGCGAAAAGGCCGCCTCCGCGCTCGAAAACGCGGAAAAAGAACTGCATACCCTGGATGAATCCATCCTCTCGCGCACGGCGGAGGGGAGCGAGCTTTCCGCGCTCAACGCCGCGAACGGGGAGAGCGTTTCGTATGCCGCGGATGATCCGCTGCCGAAGCTCATCGAAACGGCGCTCGCCATCTCGGAGGCGACGGACGGCGCGTTTGATCCGACGCTTGCCCCCGTGCTCGACGCCTGGGGCTTTACGAAGGACTTACGCCGCGTGCCGTCCGCGGATGAGCTGGCGGCGCTGCTCGCCCATACGGGGCGGGACAAGGTCGCGCTTGAAGAGACGGCGGACGGCTATTCGGTCGCGCTGTCAGACGGCGCGCAGCTTGACCTCGGCGGTATCGCCAAGGGCTACGCGGCAGATCTTCTGCGCGCGCAGCTTGAAAAAGAGGGCGTCACCTCGGCGACGCTCGACCTCGGCGGCGATGTGTTCGTCATGGGGAAAAAGAGCGACGGCAGCGACTGGCGCATCGCCGTTAAAGACCCCGGCGATACGGAGAGCTATCTTGGCATCGTGTCCGCGTCGGATGCGTTCATCGTGACCTCCGGCGTGTACGAGCGCTATTTTGAGGAAAACGGCGTGCGCTACCATCACATTCTCGATCCCAAGACCGGCCGCCCCGCGGAAAGCGGGCTCGTCAGCGTCACGGTCATGTGCAAAAACGGCGCATGGGCGGACGCGCTCTCAACGGCGTGCTTCGTCCTCGGCGCGGACGGCGCGCTCGCGCTGCGCGACGACCTTGCCGCGCAGGGGACGAATTTCGAGCTTATTTTCGTCACCGACGACGGGCGCGTGCTCTATACCGGCGGTCTTGCCGCCGCCTTTACACCAAACGAGGAAAGCGGGTACACCTATGAATCGCTCGCCTAAGCTCAAGCCGACGCTCTGGGATGCGCTCGTGGTGCTCGCGGTGCTGGCGCTGGCGGGCCTTCTTGCTGCGCGCCCGCTTTTCGCCGCGAAGACGGCGGGCGAGCTGACGGTCAGCGTCAGCGTTGACGGCGAGACCGTTGAGCGCTGCGCACTCAGCAGCTACGAGGGCGGCGTTTACGAAAGCCGCGGCTACACGCTCACCGTGGAAGAAACGGACGGCGCGGTGTACGTCGCTTCGAGCGACTGCCCGAATCAGGACTGCGTGCACTCGGGCGCGATCTCGCGCGCGGGGCAGAGCATCGTCTGCCTTCCCGCCCGCGTGGCGGTCACGCTGGAGGGCGCGGCGTCCGACTATGACCTGATCGTGGGGTGAGCGCATGAAGATCAAAACAAGAGAGCTGACGCTCTGCGCGGTGCTCGCGGCGCTTGCGCTTGCGCTGTCCTACATGGAGTCGTTTTTTCCGCTGGCGCTCATTGTGCCGCTGCCGGGCGTGAAGCTCGGGCTTGCCAATATCGTCACGCTCTATGCGCTCTACGCCCTCGGCTTTCCGAGCGCGCTCGCCATATTGCTCGTGCGCTGCACGCTCGGCGCGCTGTTCGCGGGCAACGCCTCGGCGCTTTTGTTCTCGCTGCTCGGCGGGCTGTCGGCGCTTTTGGTGATGGCGCTTTTGCGGGGGGCGAAGGGACTTAGCATTTTCGGCGTTTCCATCGCCGGCGCGGCGGCGCACAATATAGGTCAGGTCTGCGCCGCGATGCTGACGCTCGGCTCAGGCGCGCCGCTCTATTATCTGCCGTTTCTGCTGCTGGTGTCGCTCTTCACGGGCGCGCTCAGCGGCCTCATTACGGCGTGTCTGTTCCGCGCGATGGCGCACACGCCCTACGGGATGAAGGGAGAAAATCACCATGGATAAAAAGGACGAGATCATCCTCCAGCAGCTCGACGTCATCCGCACGATGACGCAGAACAGCCTCAATCGCATGGGCAGCGACTTCTGGGGCGCGCCGCCGGTGCAGGACACGCCGAAATCTACCGCGCCCGAAAAGGGCGCGAAGCCCGAGAAGACCGCCGCCTCCACCGGTGCGGACGAGAAGAAAGAGGAGGAAGCGCCGCTTCCCCCGCCGGAGAAGATCGAGGATCTCAGGGCGGAGCTGGACGGCTACGTCGGTCTCGGCGAGGTCAAGCGCGAGGTGAATAACCTCATCAACATGGCGACCGTCTTCAAGCGGCGCGAGGAGATGGGCCTTCCCAACGCGGACTTTTCGCTCCACATGGTCTTTACCGGCAACCCCGGCACGGGCAAGACGATGATCGCGCGCCTGATGGCGCGCATCTATCGCTCGCTCGGCATACTCTCGAAGGGGCAACTTGTCGAGGTCGACCGCAGCGGCCTTGTCGCGGGCTACGTCGGCCAGACCGCCATCAAGACGAGCAAGGTCATCGAAAAGGCGCTCGGCGGCGTGCTGTTCATCGACGAGGCCTACGCCCTCAACGGCAAGGGCGACAACGACTTCGGCCAGGAGGCCATCGATACGCTGCTCAAGGCGATGGAGGATCACCGCGACGACCTTGTAGTGATCGTGGCGGGCTACGACGGATTGATGGAGAAATTCATCCACTCGAACCCCGGCCTTGAGTCCCGCTTCAACCGCTACCTGCACTTTGACGACTATTCGCTCGATGAGATGCTCGAAATTTTCAGGATGCGCTGCCGCAAGTCGCTCTACACCCTCTCGCCAGACGCTGAGGAAGACGTGAAGGACTTCATCCGCGACGAAAACGCCGACGGTGTGACCTTCGGCAACGCGCGCGGCGTGCGCAACCTCTTTGAGCAGATTTTGACCGCACAGGCCAACCGCCTTGCGAAGATGGAGCACTTCACGAAGGAAGACCTCATGACCCTCACGCGCGACGACATCCTCCACGCCCGCGGCATGGAAGAGGACATGACCATCGCCGAGCTGGAAGCAAAAGTGACAGAGACCAAGGAAAAGGAAACGTCCTCCGGCGCGGAGGCACCGAAGGACGAAAAAGAGCAAAAGGCGTCGCAGACTTTCGCGTCCGCAGACGCGAAATGATGTTGATCGTAAATTCTGACGACATGTGCGTCAGAATTTACACTTCTCAGCCCGCAAACGTGCGCGCCTGCGGCGCGTGCGCTGCCGCGGGCTATAATCCAAATCAAATAAAAAGGAAAGGGATGCTGCGTTCCCCCCTCACAGGGGTAACAAGTAATTCCTGGGATACCCCGGCAGGTCATCG
>URCK01000024.1 GCA_900546295.1 uncultured Eubacteriales bacterium
TGAAGTAGCAGTAGTTCGGCATGTTGATGGGGTTGGGGACCTTGCCGGGGATGGAGTAAAGCTTGTCGACCTGCCTGCCGACGACCGGCTTGGACGCCATCAGACCGATGGTGTAGGGGTGCGCGGGGTGGGCGAAGATCTCCTCCGCTGTGCCCTGCTCGACGATGCGGCCGGCATACATGACGACCACAAAGTCCGCCATCTCCGCGATGACGCCGAGGTCATGCGTGATGAACATGATGGAGGAATTGATGCGGTCCTTGAGGTTGCGCAGCAGATCGAGGATCTGGGCCTGAATGGTCACGTCGAGCGCCGTGGTGGGCTCATCGGCGATGATGAGCTTGGGGCTGCACGCAAGCGCCATGGCGATCATGACGCGCTGGCGCATACCGCCGGAGAGCTCGTGCGGGAACATCTTGTAGACGCCCTCGCTGTTGGCGATGCCGACCATCTCAAGGAGCTTGATGGTGCGCTCCTTGATCTGCTCTTTGTCGTGGCCCTCTTCGTTGTGCAGGGCGATGACCTCATCGACCTGGTCGCCGATGCGGAAGACGGGGTTCAGCGCGGTCATCGGCTCCTGGAAGATCATAGAGATGAAGTTGCCGCGCAGATGCTGCATCACGGTGTCGGGCGCCTTCGTCACGTCGTAGGCCTTGTCGCCGAGATTCAAGCGGATCTCACCTTCCACGACCTGACCCTGCGGACGCTGCAGAAGCTGCATGATCGAAAGGCTCGTCACGGACTTGCCGCAGCCGGACTCACCCACAACGCCCACCGTCTTGCCGATGGGGACGTTGAAGGAGATGCCGTCCACGGAATGCACCGTGCCGACGTCGGTGAAGAAATAGGTGTGCAGATTGTCCATCTCAAGGACGTTTGCGTTGTCCTTCATCTGCGTCAGGTACTCGCTCTCGGGCACATTCTTGCGCTTGTGCTGCTTTTCGAGCTGATTGGTGATCTTGCGGTTTTCCTTGGAGATGCGGCGCGATTCCTTTGCGGAAAGATAGCCGTCATTATTCTTTTTAGCCATTTCTGATGCCCTCCTTCCTTTAGCGCTTCATCTTCGGGTCAAACGCATCGCGCAGACCGTCGCCGACGAGGTTGAAGGCGAGAACGGTGAGCAGGAGCAGCAGGCCCGCGGGGATCCAGATGAACCAGTAAGTCGTCAGCACGTGGGTGTTGTTGACGTCGTTGATGATATTACCCCAGGAAGCGAACGGGAACTTGACGCCGAGACCGAGGAAGCTGAGGGTAGCCTCGGTGATGATGACGGAGCCGAGACCCATCGTGCAGTTGACGATCAGCTGCGGAATGACGTTGGGGATCAGGTGCTTGAAGATACGGCTCTTGACGCTGATGCCGCAGGCCTCGGTGGCGGTCATGAACTCCTGCTCGCGCAGGGAGAGGATCTGGCCGCGGACGAGACGGGCGATGCCCGCCCAGCCGAGGATACCGAGAATGAGCATCAAATATATGAGTCGTCTGCCGGGCTCCACGCGCTGCTGGTCCATGGCTGCGCCGAGGATCAGGATGATGGGCATGGAGGGAATGCAGTAGAAGATATCGACAAGACGCATGATGAGGTTATCGATCCAGCCACCGAAGTAACCGGCGATACCGCCGAGGATGACGCCGAGCACGGTCTCAATGATGATGACGATGAAGCCGATCATCAGCGACACGCGGCCGCCGTACATCAGGCGCGTGAGCATATCCATACCGTACTTATCCGTACCGAGCCAGTGCTTGGCGCAGGGGGAACGGTAGGTGTCGTACTGGCGGGAGGACTGCTGCTGGCGGATAATCCAGTTGGCGTGGTTCTGGCTGCGCTCGATGGTGTACTCGGCCGTTGCGCTCGCGGTGGTGTCGTCCTCTTCGGGCAGGCCGTCGTCCATGGCACCGATCCCGGCCTCTTCACCGTCCGCAACGGCGTCGGTCTCATCGTCGAGGATGAGGGACTCGTCGGTGTAGGTGAACTTGGTCTCGCCAGCGGCGATGGTGTCGATCAGCTTTTCCTTGAAGTCGCGGGAGAGGAAGATATCAGGCATGATGGCCTGCACGATGTAGCGGCTGATGTAGGCAACTTCCTTGTCGCCCTGCAGCACGCCGCCGTTTTCGTCGATGGTGTACTCAAGGCCATCGACCGTGAAGGTCTTGACCGCTGGAGCGTCAGGCTCGACGGGCTCTGCGGTGTCGATAGGTGCATCGTCGGTCGCGCCGGTGGCTTCGGAAGCACCGGCAGTCTCCTGCGCGGCCTCATCCTCGACCTGCTGCTCGAGCGCGGCGTGGGACTTGAGCGCGGCATAGACGAACTCAAAACTCAGCGCCTGCCCCTCGGTCGAGGAGCTGACAACATCCTTATAAGCGATGCCGATCAGCTTGCCGCCGGAGGAGATGGCGTAGAAGTCCGCACCCTCCTGCGCGAGGGCATAGTTGGTGCCGTTGTAGGAGAAGGCCTCGTTGCCCTTCTGGATGGCAAGCATCGTCTGCGCCTGAACAGCGGAGCCGAAGAGGTTGGAATCCTTGGCCATGTAACGGAAATCGCTGTTTTCCGTCACGACGGCGAACTCTTTGTTGATCTGATCCTCACGGTAGAAGAACTCGTCCTCGCCGTAGGGGGAGATGAGGCCGCCGATAAAGGAGAAGACGAACATGAAGACGAGGATGCTCAGACCCACGACCGCAAGGCGGTTGCGGAAAAAGCGCTTGGCAACGAGCGCGCCGGGGGACAGGACTTTGACACGGCGGTCGTCGTTGAGGGAATAGTGTTCCTCATTGCCGCCGGAGGGGGTATTATCCTGCTTGGCGTACTTGTCCTGATTGTCATCCGTCGCGCGCCTGGCGGCGTTCTCCGCCATACCGGCAGCGTGGAACGGCTTCTGGTTATCCCGGTTTTTATCGTAATCAAAAACGCTCATGATCTTTTCCCCCTTTCTTAAGCGATGCGCACGCGCGGGTCGACCACGGCGTACAGAATGTCGGAGATGAGGTTGCCGAGCAGCGTCAGCACCGACAGGAACACAAGGTAGAACATGGAGAACGGAATGTCGCCGCCGACCATCGCCTGATAGGAGATGTAGCCGATGCCGGGAATGGCGAAGAGAGTCTCCGTGATCAGCGCGCCGGAGAAAAGACCCGGCAGGCTGCCGCCGATGATCGTGACCAGCGGAATGAGGGTGTTGCGGAAGGCATGGTGATAGATGACCTTCTTTTCGGAAAGGCCCTTGGCGCGCGCGGTACGGATGTAGTCCGCGTTGAGCACTTCGAGCATATTCGTGCGGGTGTAGCGCATGAGAGAACCCGTGCTGATGACGACCAGCGTGATGATCGGCAGCACAAGATGGTTCGCCTTATCCATGACCTGCCCCCACGCGCTGAGCTGATTGTAGTTACGGCTGACCAGACCGAAGAGGTCGAACCAGCCGAGCTTGACGGAGAAGACAAGCTTCAGAAGAGAAGCGAAGAAGAAGGTCGGCAGAGAGATACCGGCCAGCGCGATAACAGAGATCGTGTAGTCGGTTCTGCTGTACTGCTTGGTTGCGGCGATGACGCCGAGGGGAACTGCGATGAGGATCTCGAGGATGAAGGCGATGCCGCCCATCACGAAGGAGAGCCAGATGCAGTCGTTGAACTTTTCAAGCACCGGCACGGTGTAGAACCAGCTGTCGCCGAAATCACCGCGGATGGCGGTACCGAGCCAGGAGAAATAACCGGGAATGACGCTCTTGTCCATGTTGTACATGGCATTGAGCTGTGCCATCCAGTCGTCGAAGCTCTTCGAGCCCGGCTGCATGGACTTCTGTCGTGCCATATTCTCAATGAAGGAAGTAGGCAGGCAGCGCATCAGCGCGTAGATAATGAATCCCACAAAGAAGAGGATCACGATGGAAATCAAGATTCGTTTTACTATGTATTTTCGCAAGCAAATTACCTCCGTTCTGATGTGCTGCTCTCGGTTACTCTCTCTCACTTTTTTTGCTGCACATCAAGCAACGCTCCTCTGAAAAGAGAAGCGCTCCTTGCCGCGCAGTCGGGGCAGCCCGACGGCCGGTGAAGACCGCCGGGCTGCTCGATTGATTCAGATCAGAGATCCGGCAAAATGCGATTGGGAATCAGTTGAGCTCGATGTTCTCGATCTCGGCATACCACTTGTAGAAGGTGGTGATGTCGGGAGTCATAGTGCTCATGTTGACGCGCTCGGTGGAGAAGATGATCGCGTTCTGGCGCTGATAGACGGGAACCTCAACGGCCCAGTCGACAACGATGTCGAGGCAGGCCTTGTACATGGTCTTACGATAGCTCTGGTCGAGGGACTCACGAGCGGTGAGGATCATGCTGTCGAGGTCAGCATCAGCGATGCAGTACATCTTGTTGGAACCACCCTGAGCAGGGCCGCCGTACGGGTTCTTGCCAATGCCGGGGTCGCCATTGTGGTCGGCAACGTCGGAGTAGTAGATCTGGTACATATCCGGGTCAACGGTAGCACTCCAAGCGGCGCACCACATATCGACCTGGCGGGCGTCGATGCCGTCCCACAGGCCGGAGGAGTCGCTCAGGTCGGTGACGATGAGGTTCATGCCGATCGTGGCGAGAGCCTTGGAGGCCTCAGAGATCATCATGAAGGAGGGGTGGTCGCCGGAACCGTCAGCGGGGATCTGAACCTCGTACTCGAGCTTGGCACCCTCGGGAGCCGCGGTCAGCTTGCCATCCTCGACCGTGTAGCCGGCAGCCTCGAAGTAGCCGAGGGCAGCCTGCAGAGCGGCGTCGTAGCGCTGCTCGGCGGTCATGTCGGAGGTGTAGATGTCGTTGCCGTTCACGTCAACGGAGAAGGCGACCTTGTAGCCGTCGTCCGTGGGCTGGGGAGCGGCCCAGGAGGTGTTGGAGATGGGGTAGTTGATGACGCTCGCGCGCTCGCCATAGTAGGACTCGATGGCGACGTTACGATAAACGGAGAAGACGGTGGCGAAGGCCTTGCGCAGGTCCTTGGAAGCCTCGCTGCCCGGATCGCCGCCGACGTTCATGCAGGCAGCGCTCATGCCGAGGTAACCGTAACCGAGGTTATCAACGGTGTTGGTCGTGATCTTATCGCCGTCCAGCTCGCCGCCGTTGGCCTTTTCGATGGCCTCAACCGTGTCGTTGGAGAAGGAGGGGTCAGCAATATCGATGGTGCCGGTGATGACGCCGTTGAGCTTGTCGTCATCGCTCATGCACTGCTGGAAGTTGAGGTACTTGGTCTTGGGAGCGCCGAGGAAGTAGCTGTCGTTGGCCTCGAAGTAGACAACGCCATCCTCATACTTGATGTACTTGTAGGGGCCGGCGCCCATGGGGCTGGTGGTCTTGGCACGCACGGAGCTCAGATCGCCCTTGGGGAAGCCGAACTGGTTGTTGTCATAATCATAGAGGGAGGGATCGCCATAGTAGTGCATCGGAGCGATGGTCACGCCGAGCTGATAGATGGCGGTCGCGTCGACCTTGTCGAGGGTGACGGTCATGCTGTAGTCGCCGGTCTTCTTGATACCGGAGATGTTGGCAGCGGAGTCACCGGTCTTGACGCCGATGGTGGGATAGTCAGCGTAGACGTCCTCATCCATCATGTCAGCAAGAGCATCGGAGTTGCCGACTTCCTTTTCCATAGCGGAGAAGGACCAGCCGTACTGTTCGCCGATCTCGAGAGCGAGATCCTCAACGGTCTTGGCCTCGCCGGAGAAGCCCCAAGCGGCGCCGGCGGCAGCGACATCGCCCTCATCGGCGGCGCCGGCCTCAACGCAGGCGTCAACGATGCCCTGAGCGAAGGGAACGAGACCCTTGTCGATGTTGTCCCAGAACTTGGTCTGCTGCTCTTCGGTCCAGTAGGTGAAGTCGGTGTTGTCACGGCCGGCCGCGGCGAGCGCCTTGGCGAGCGTGGTCATACCGCTGCGGTAGGCAGCCATGCCCTGAATGGGGACGGCGTACAGCGTGGAGTTGCCATCATAGGTGGGGTCGCAGAGGACGTACATGGAGAAGATGACGTCATCGATGGTGACCTTTTCGCCGTCGGAGAAGACAATATCATCACGCATGGTGAAGTTGTAGTCGACGGTGCCGTCGGCATTCTCGACGATCTCACAGTCGGCAGGACCATAGTAGGTATAGTCGGTGCCGTTGTAGGCGTGAGTTTCGCCCTCGATGCCGTTCATGATGATCTGGCCCTGACGGTCGCTGTTCAGCAGGCCGAGAGAGGTCATGACCCAGACATCCTGGTCATACTCCGTTTCAGAGAAGAAGGGGGAGAACTTTTCGTTGAACGCAGCATAGCCGACGACCAGCGGAGTGTTCTCGTCCTTGGTCTGGTCGTCCGTCTTCTTGTCGCCGCAGCCGGCGAGAAGACCGAGGCACATAACCAGAGAAAGGATCAGTGCAAGTGCTCTTTTCATTGAATCTACTCCTTTTATATTTTTTTGCTTAAACGGGCGGAAGCCCGTACAGCACAACACAAAACCCGCGCGGAAAACGCGCGGAAAGGGGGCGTGCGTCCGTTGCGGACACCTGTGCGCCACAAAAGTGCGTACAGAATTTTTTTTATTATAGCATAAAACGAAGGACAATGTACAGAGTAAAATTCTACTGCTCATCACATTTTGGTACTTTCGCCCAATTTGTGTGCAGCATCGTTCGCCGTATGGTCAGTGCGCAGAGGATGGAAAGTACCTTGAATATAAGATAAAGTACAGCGTAGAAAAGCCGCCCGCCGTGTCCCGCGAGGGCAAGATGGATGCCTTCGCACAAAATGCCGAGAAAAGCGAGAATGGCGGCTGCGAGCGCGCGCCGCGGCAGCACCGGAACGGTGCGCTCATAGATATACTCGCGCACCGCGTTCCAGTCGCTTCCAAGCTTGAAAATTGCCCACGCTGTGCTGACAGCGGCGATCAGCTCGCCGAGGAAGGGGAGAATGATGTAGAAACTGTTCTGCATCCCCGGGGCAGGGATCGAACCGCTTGCGATCACCGCCGCGAGCTGCACGGCGGCGAGAGCGGCGAGCGAGCGCCGCATCCCCTGCTGTGCCGTTTCGTCCAGCGTGCAGGCGTAGAGCGTGCCGCTGTAGATGTACTCGCCCGCAAGATTGGGGTGAAAATCGTTGAGATACGAGTTTTCACCGCGCTTTCTGCGTTTCTTTTCCATTATTCGATGCCGCTGAGGTCAAAGTCGCCGAGCGCCTTCTCCGCCTCGGCGCACACGCCGCGCAGGCACTTCTCATCGAACGGGCTTTCAAGGCCGGCGTTCTTGAGAAGGTCGGTGAAGGTCCTGCTGCCGCCCTGCACGGTGTAGGCCATGTAGTGCGTCCATGCGTCCTTGAGGTCCTTGCGGATCATCGCCCAGAATTCGAGCGCCACGGTCTGGGCAAGGCAGTAGTCGATGTAGTAGAAGGGGCTCGAATAAATGTGGTGCTGGCGCTGCCAGCCCATGCCCTCGGAGTAGAAGGGGATCTCGCCGTCGAGCTTCATCCACGGCATGTAGACGCCGAGCAGCTCCTTCCACACGGCGTGACGCTCCGCGGGCGTCATCTCCGGCTTTTCATACACAACGTGCTGGAAGTGGTCGACCATCGTGCCGTAGGGGATGAAGGTCAGCGCGCCGGAGAGGTGACTGTAGAGGAACTTTTTGGCGTCGCCGCCGAAGAAGCCGTCCGCCCACGGCTCTGCAAAGAACTCCATGGACATCGAGTGCACCTCGCAGGCCTCAAGGCTCGGCCAGATGTAGTCCACGGGGATGCGCTTGCGGTTCGTCCACGCTTCAAAGGCGTGACCGGCCTCGTGCGTCACGACCTCAACGTCGTGCTGCGTGCCGTTGAAGTTGGCGAAGATGAAGGGAACCTCATAGTCCATGATGCTCGTGCAGTAGCCGCCCGCCTGCTTGCCCTCGGTGGAGAGCACGTCGAGCAGCTCATTGTCGAGCATGGTCTTGAAGAATTCCTCCGTCTCGGGGGAGAGCTCACTGTAGAACTTCATGCCCTGGGCGAGGATCTCATCCGGCGTGCCGACGGGACGGGGGTTGCCGGAGCGGAACTCGAGCGCATTGTCGGCAAAGCTCATGGGATAGCTCTTGCCGAGGCGCTTGGCCTGCTCGCGGTAGACCTTGTCGGCCACGGGCACGAGATACTTCACGACCGCCGCGCGGAACGTTTCAACGTCTTCCTTCGTATAGCAGTTGCGGCACATACGGTAGTAGCCGAGCGTGGTGTAGCCCTCGTAGCCGAGCTTTTTGCCCATCGCGTCGCGCAGCTTCACGAGCTTATCGTAGAGCTCGTCGAACTTTGCCTGATTGTCCTTGTACCACTGGCCCTCGGCCTTCCATGCGGCAAGACGCTTTTCATCGTCCGCGCAGGTTTTGAACGGGGAGAGCTGGGAGAGCGTGTAGACCTTGCCCTCAAAGGGGATCTGCGCCGAGGCAAGCAGCTTTTCATACTCCTGCGTCAGCTCGTTCTCCTGCTGCATCTCGGGGATGATCTCGGGGGAGAAGGTCTTGAGCGCGAGTTCTGCGTTGACGAACATCAGATCGCCGAACTCCTCGGAAAATTCCGCGCGGAACGGGCTTTCGAGCATCGCCTTCGTCCACGCCTGGTTGTACTCCTCCAGCTCGGGGAAGAAGCTGTTCCAGAACTTTTCCTCCGCGTCGTAAAAGGTGTCGCGCGTGTCGATCGAGTGGCGGACGCTCGCAAGCGTCGAGGCGGTGGAGATGTGCTTGGCCTGCTCCTGCTGGGCGAGGAACACCTTGCGGGCCTCCTCGTAGCTCTTTGCGGCCTTGAGCTGCTCGGTGAGCGAAGCGAGATGCTGCTTGGTGCTTTCGGAATCGGGACGGGTGTAGGTCATTTGGGAAAATTTCATGTTGCTGCCTCCATCAAGTTTTATTGTGTCGTATCGTAAAGTTTTACTGCTGGCGGTTGTAGATGGCCGCGACGCTCCTGCGTCCGCCGCCGATAACAAGGATCGCCGCCGCCACGGTGATGAGCATGAAGCCCGTCAGCACGCCGCGCGCGGGGAGAAAGGCCGTCAGCGCGCCGGCGAGCAGGTTGCCTGTGAAGCTGCCGACGGTGTTGAGCATGTTGAACGCGCCGTTGAAGCGGCCCTTTTTCTCATCCGGCACATAGCTCTGTGTGGCAGAGATGCGGATGGTGTAACTCGTCACGCCGAGGATGCCCGTTAAGAAGCACGAGACCATCATCACCGGCAGCGGGCAGTAGAGATAAAAGCCCTCGCACAGCGAGATGATGACGTAGACCGTGAGCGCGATGGAATATTTCTTCTGTACGGGCAGGCTCGTCTTATAGTGGATGCCTCCGCCGATGGCGCGGCCGAAGATCGCCATGCCCCAGACGAGCATATAGATGTATTCACCGTTTTCAAAAGTCGACTTGAAGTACGGCAGCGTGATGACGTTCGACGCACCCGCTGAGAGGGAACTGAACGTAAAATAGATGGCAACGCAGAGAAGTCCCTTCTCGCTCAGAAGGTAGCGGAAGCCCTCCTTGATGTCGCGCAGCAGGCGGCGGCCGGAGGCGCATTCCTGCTCCTGCGCGAGCGCGGCGCGCTGCTTTTCGATGTAGTGCTCCTCAGCGCGGATCTGCGTTTCGGCCGTCGCGGCGATAAAAAAGCACAGCGCGTTGATGCCGAGCAGCGGCGCAATGCCGAAGAGGTTATAAAAATACGTCGCGATCGGGATGATGAGCGCCGAGAGCGTTTCGAGAACGCTCGCGATGGAGTAGGCCTTGGAGTAGTTCCCTTCAGAGATCAGCAGGGGATAAAAACTGTCGTAGGCGACAAAGTAGATGCTGTTGATCGAACCGATGATGAAGCAGAATACCGCGAGTATCGGAAAGCTGAACCATCCCCGGCCCAGAATGAGCGCGGAAACGGCGTAAACGCCGGAGGAGATGAAGTCCAGCGTGTAGATGGTCTTCTTGCGGGAAAAGCGGTCGAGGATCGCACCCGAGAAAATGGGCATGACGATCTGCGGCAGTGTGAAGGTCGCAACATAGATGGCGTAGAGCAGGTTCGAGCCGGTGTAGTCGAGGACCAGAAGGCTCAGGGCAAAGCCGGACATCGAGTTGCCCAGCATCGAGATGACGCTGCCAAGCGTAATGATGGTAAAGTCCCGCGTCCAGAGCTTGGCCTTCGGCTGCGGCGCGGGCGAGAGAACGTGGTTCATAAAGATGGTATCCTCCTTTAAGTGGGGGGTGCAAACAAACCCGAATCACGCAATCGCGCTTCGGAAAAAGACGCATGAAAGCTGCTGTGCTTTGCGTGCGGCACGGACGGAGCGTATGCTGATTATACGTCGTGCGCAGAAAATAAGCAACAGAAAAACGGCGGCCGCCGGAAAAAGGACGGAAGGCGCGCTTTTTTGCGCAGCGGGCGCAAAGTGCCGCCTTGCGGTCGAAAGCGCAGTGTGGTATACTCATAAAATCAGACTACAAATGCGGAGGAAAACACTATGAGCAGTATGCCGGCAAAGGAATTGCTGCGTTTCATTCAGGATAGTCCCACCTGCTACCATGTGACCGAGAACATTCGAAAGAAACTTCTTGAAAACGGCTACACCGAGCTTTCCGAGCGCGAGAGATGGACGCTTGCACCGGGCAAGCGCTATTTTGTCCGGCGCAACGGCTCGAGCACCATCGCCTTCCGCGTGCCGGAGGCGCTCACGGGCGGCTTTGCGATGGCGGCGGCGCATTCCGATTCGCCGACCTTCCGTCTCAAGGAGCACCCCGACCGCCGCGGCGCGCACTATGTCCAGCTCTCCACCGAAAAATACGGCGGGATGCTGATGTCGACGTGGTTCGACCGTCCGCTCTCCGTCGCAGGCAGAGTTTTCGTGCGCGAAAACGGCGAAATTGTCGAAAAGCTCGTGAATGTCGACCGCGATCTTCTTGTGATCCCCAATGTCGCCATCCACATGAACCGCACGGCGAACGACGGCGTGAAGTACATGGCGAATGTCGACACGCTGCCGCTGCTCGGCGGGAAGGAAAGCAGCGGCATCCTGCCCATCGTTGCAAAGGCTGCGGGCGTTGCGGAGAGCGACATTCTCGGCAGCGACCTCTTCCTCTACTGCCGCGGCGAAGGGACACTGCTCGGCGAGAATGAGGAATACATCCTCTCGCCCAAGCTCGATGACCTGGAGTGCGCCTGCGGCTGCCTTGAGGGCCTGCTCAATGCAAAGGAGAGCGAGAACATTGCCGTCTGCTGCATTTTCGACAACGAAGAGGTCGGCTCTGCGACCAAACAGGGCGCGGGCTCTACCTTCCTGCGCGACACGCTGCGCCGCATCGTCCTGTGCCTTGGTAAGGATGAGCAGGACCTCCAGATGATGCTCGCGCGCAGCTTCCTCGTCTCGGCGGACAATGCGCACGCCCAGCACCCCAACCACGGCGAGTACGCCGACCCAGACAACTGCCCCTACATGAACGAGGGCGTCGTCATCAAGTTCAACGCAAACCAGCGCTACGCGACCGACGGCCGCTCCTGCGCCGTTTTCCGCGGCGTATGCGAGCGCGCGGGCGTTCCCGTGCAGGTCATGTCCAACCGCTCAGACCTGCCCGGCGGCTCGACGCTCGGCTCCATCGCCGATACGCTCGTGCCGGTGAGCACCGTGGACATCGGCCTTCCCCAGCTCGCGATGCACTCGAGCTGGGAGACGGCGGGCGTGCAGGATTATGAATCCCTTGTGCGCGTGATGACAGAGTACTACGGCAGCGCGCTGTAAGGCGCTTCGCCTGCCCTGCATGGACAGCGCGGCAAAAGCATGATAAAATAACTTATTTTCATACAAAATCCGCCTTCAAGAACAGAAAGGAAGAAGATACAATGGACGTTAAGGAAATTTTGAAGCATGTGGACCATACCCTTCTCAAGCAGACGGCAACGTGGGAGGAGATCAAGGAGATCTGTGACGACGGCATCAAATACGGCTGCGCGAGCGTCTGCATCCCGCAGACCTATGTCAATCACGCCGCGCACTACGTCGCCGAGCAGCAGCACTATGGCTTCGGCCAGCTGCCCATCTGTACGGTCATCGGCTTCCCCAACGGCTACACGCCCAGCGGCATCAAGTGCATGGAGGCCGAGTCTGCCGTGGCCGACGGCGCGACCGAGATCGACATGGTCATCAACCTCGGCTGGGTCAAGGAGGGCCAGTACGATAAAATTCTTCAGGAGATCAACTCCGTGAAGATCTCCTGCCACGGCAACATTTTGAAGGTCATCATCGAGACCTGCCTGCTCACCGACGAAGAGAAGATCAAGCTCTGCGAGGTCGTGTCCAACTCCCACGCCGACTACATCAAGACCTCCACGGGCTTTGCCGGCGGCGGCGCGACCCGCGAGGACGTTGCCCTCATGGTGAAGCACATGACGGGCGGCAAGAAGGTCAAGGCCGCCGGCGGCATCGCGAACTTACAGGATGCAGAGGACTTCCTGAACCTCGGCGCCGACCGTCTCGGCACCTCCCGCATCGTCAAGGCGGTGAAGGAGCTCGAGGCCAAGGGCCAGTTTTAAGAAAGAAGAGGACTTAATATGCCGACTCCGCATAACAGCGCCGTAAAAGGCGATTTTGCCAAAACCGTCCTGATGCCCGGCGACCCGCTGCGCGCGAAGTTCATCGCCGAGACGTTTTTGGATAAGCCGAAGCTTGTCAACAATGTCCGCGGCGTGCAGGGCTACACGGGGACTTACAAGGGCGTGCCCGTCAGCGTGATGGCCAGCGGCATGGGTATGCCGTCCATCGGCATCTATTCCTATGAGCTCTTCACGCAGTACGATGTGGATAACATCATCCGCGTCGGCTCGGCGGGCGCCATCCAGAGAGAGCTCAAGCTCGGCAGCATCGTTGCGGGCATGGGCGCCTGCACCAACTCGAACTACGCCGCGCAGTACGGCCTTGGCGGGACGTTCGCGCCCATCGCGGACTTTACGCTCCTTTCCGCCGCCGTACAGTCGGCAAAGGAACTGGGGCTCGAGATGCCCGTCGGCAACCTCTATTCCTCCGATACGTTCTACGACGCCTCCGCTTCCTCTCTCAAGTGGGCGGAGATGGGTGTGCTCGCCATCGAGATGGAGGCCGCCGCCCTCTACTGCAACGCCGCCTATACGAAAAAGCGCGGTCTTTCGATCTGCTCCGTTTCCGACAACATCGTCACCGGCGAGGAACTCTCGCCCGAGCAGCGGCAGACGGGCTTTGCCAATATGATGAAGCTCGCGCTCGAAACGGCCGTGAAGATGGCGGCGCTCTAAATCTGCGAAAAAAGGAGATGTCACGTCATGCGTGTGATCGATATTGAAAACATTGTGACCAATATGCGGGACGATACCCGCTTTGTCCTGCGCTGCGAGGAGGTCTTCCACGATAAGATCAGCTCCGCCGCGGCGAGCATTTTGATGAATAAGCGCCAGAAGCCCATCGTCTGCCTCACGGGCCCGAGCGGCTCGGGCAAGACGACGACCGCCATGCGCCTGCGCGAATACCTCGAAAACCTCGGCGTGAAGGTGTGCATGCTCAGCATGGACAACTTCTTCCTGCCGCTCGATCAGCGCCCGCCCGAGGCGAGCGACTGGGAGTCGCCCTACTGCGTGAACCGCGATTTACTCATCGAGGATATCCACCGCCTGATGGACGGCGAGCTCGTCAAGCTGCCGGTCTACGACTTCAAGGCCGGCGGCGTCGGCGGCTACAAGCCCATGCAGGGCGATAAGGACGCCATCATCATCGCCGAGGGCATCCATATGCTCAACCCCCTCATCTTCGATGAACTCAAGGGCGAGGCCACGGGCGTTTACGTTGCCCCGCGCACGCGCATCATCACCGAGAAGGACCGCATCGTCCGCCCCGAGCAGCTGCGCGTGGCGCGCCGCATGATCCGCGACTATCAGGGCCGCGGCCATTCCCTGCGCCAGACGGTCGAGCGCGCCGAGAGCGTCGATCGCGGCGAGCAGAACTACATCATGCCCAATAAGCCCAACGCGAGCATCCACATCGACACCTTCCACGACTACGAGCCGTGCATCCTCGCGCGCTACCTCAAGGACATTCCGGAGTTCTACAGCCAGCTGGACGACGCCTTCATCGCCGAGCACGGGCTGAGCGACCTCTTCGACGTTGTCAACTCCGTGCCGCCGCTTCGGACCGACTATGTGCCGCGCGACTCCATCGTGCGCGAGTTTGTCGGCGGCAGCTGCTTTGAGTACTAAACGGTCAAAAAATGACAACAAAGGGTAATTGAAAAGAAGAATTATCCGGAACGGAATCGAAATTTGCCCGCTTCAGGCGGAAAAAGGGGGAAGGAAGCATGCATTCTGACGAGCGGCGAAAGGCCATTGCCGATGTGCTGCGCGCATCGGACGGACCCATCAGCGCCTCCGCGCTGGCGGAGAAATTCTCCGTTTCGCGCCAGATCATCGTGGGCGATATCGCGCTTCTGCGCTCCTCCGGCGAAGAGATCCTTGCGACCCCGCGCGGCTATGTGACGCCGAAGGAGGCGCGCGGCCTTCTCCGCCACATCGCGGTGAAGCACACGCCGCAGGAGATGGAAGCCGAACTCAACGCGATCGTCGACAACGGCTGCACGGTGATCGACGTGACCGTTGAGCACCCGGTCTACGGGCAGCTCACCGGTCCGCTGCAAATTGCCAGCCGCTACGAGGTCGGGCAGTTCATCGAGCGGTGCAGGAATGCAGAGCCGCTCTCCCGCCTGACCGACGGCATCCACCTCCATACGCTCCTCTGTCCCGACGAGGCGGCCTTCGAGCGCACGAAAAGCGCGCTGCGCGCGCTCGGCATTCTGCTGGAGGAAAACGGAAATTAAGGGTTGACAATCCTGCGACAAGCGATTATAGTGTCATGGACACGTGTCAAGACATGCCGTCCGTGACACTATTTTTTTAGGTTGTGAGGATATCATGGAAACAATAAAAGCATTCTGCAAGCGCAAGAACATTGAAGTTTCGGCCAAGCGCTACGGCATCGACGCGCTCGGCGCGATGGCGCAGGGCCTCTTCTGCTCGCTGCTGATCGGCACGATCATTAAGACGCTTGGCGCACAGCTCGGCGTCCCGTTTTTGACGGATATCGGCACCTATGCAATGTCCGTCTCCGGCCCTGCGATGGCCGTCGCCATCGGCTATGCGCTCAAGGCTGACCCGATGGTGCTCTTCTCCCTCGCGGCGGTGGGCTATGCAGCCAACGCCGAGGGCGGTGCGGGCGGCCCGCTTGCCGTTCTCATCATTGCCGTCGTCGCCGCCGAGTGCGGCAAGGCCGTGAGCAAGGAGACGAAGATCGACATTCTCGTCACGCCCGCTGTGACGATCCTGGTCGGCGTGGCGCTCGCCAAGTGGATCGCGCCGCCCATCGGCACGGCCGCTTCCGCCTTCGGCATCGTCATTGACAACGCGACCAAGCTCCAGCCGTTCTGGATGGGCATTGCCGTTTCCGTGCTCGTGGGCATCGCGCTCACGCTGCCCATCTCTTCCGCCGCCATCTGCTCGGTGCTGGGCCTTACGGGTCTTGCCGGCGGCGCGGCCGTTGCGGGCTGCTGCGCGCAGATGGTCGGCTTTGCCGTGATGAGCTTCAAGGAAAACCGCTGGGGCGGCCTTGTTTCTCAGGGCCTCGGCACCTCCATGCTCCAGATGCCCAACATCGTCCGCAATCCCCGTGTGTGGATCGCGCCGACGCTTGCCTCGGCCATCACCGGCCCCATCGCTACGTGCGTATTCCATCTTGAGATGAACGGCGCGCCCATCAACTCCGGCATGGGCACCTGCGGCCTCTGCGGCCCCATCGGCGTGTGGACGGGCTGGCTCGCCCCCTCTGAGGATGCCATCGCCAAGGGCGCGGAAGCCATCAGCGCAACGGGCTTTGACTGGCTGGGCCTTGTGCTCGTCGCCATCGTCTTGCCCGCGATCCTTGCGCCGGCCATCAACACGGTCTGCCGCCGTCTCGGCTGGGTCAAGGACGGCGACCTGAAGCTCGACTAAGTGTAAAAATTGTGTACTTTTTGTAAAGAATAGCGTTTATTCTTGCGAAAAAAGTAAAATGGCGGAGAATCGGTCTTGATTCTCCGCCATGCCTTTGTTATACTATGGGGCGAAGTGCGACAGCGCTTCAAATAAACCGGGAAGCGGCCCTCCGCCGACCGGTAGAATAAGGAAGGATAGAAGAATGAAGAAGTTTTTTGCAATGCTTCTTGCTCTCGTTATGGTGCTCTCCCTCGTTGCCTGCGGCGATAAGAAGACCGACGACAACCAGGACAACAACACCGACGATCAGCAGGGTGCAACCGTCACTTACACCAATCCCGACGATATCGAAGACAACATGACGTCCGAGGACGGCAAGTATGAAGTCGCTTTCGTCACCGACGTTGGCCAGCTGAAGGATAAGTCCTTCAACCAGGGCACTTTCGACGGCGTGAAGCTCTATGCCGCCAACAACGGCCTGAGCTACAAGTACTATCAGCCCGCCAACGGCGATCAGGCGACCGATGACGACCGCTACGACGCCATGAAGGCTGCCGTGGACGGCGGCGCCAAGGTCGTTGTCTGCGCCGGCTTCATGCAGGGTGCTGCCCTCGCCAGAGCTGCGGCTGAATTCACCGACACTTCTTTCGTTTTCATTGATGGTGACCCTGTTGCGGACGAGAACGGTAATGTTCTCTCCAATGTCGCGGCTGTTGCATTCTGCGAAGAGCAGTGCGGCTACTTCGCCGGTTACGCTGTCGTCAAGGAAGGCTATGAGAAGCTCGGCTTCACCGGCGGCGGCGGCGGCACGAACCCCGCCTGCATCCGTTACGGCTGGGGCTTTGCCCAGGGCGCGAACGACGCTGCCAAGGAAATGGATAAGACCGTCGACCTGAACTACTCCTGGGAGTACGGCTCTAACTTCGCCGCTTCCCCCGAGCTGCAGACCATGGTCTCCGGCTGGTATGCCAACGGCACTGAGATCGTCTTTGCCTGCGGCGGCTCCATGTTCCAGTCCGTCGCGGCTGCCGCTTCCGCTGAGGACGGCAAGGTTGTCGGCGTCGACGTCGACCAGTCCAGCGAGTCCGATACCGTCGTGACCTCCGCCATGAAGGGCCTGAGCGACGCTGCCGAGTGGGCGATCGCCAAGGTTTACGATGACACCTTCTCTGAGATCGGCGGCGTTAAGACCGCTCTCGGTGTCACCGAGAATGCTGTCGGCCTGCCGACCGCTACCTGGTCCATGGAGAACTTCTCCGTTGCCGACTATGAAGACCTCTTCCAGAAGGTCCTCAACGGCGACATCACCATCGACAACAATGACAAGATGGCTGACCCCTCCACCGCCGGCCTGAGCAACGTCAACGTCAACTACATCGGCGGCTGATCTCATCGCACAACATATTGAGAACGGAAGGCTCCGGCCTTCCGTTCTTTTTGCCTTCTGATACAAATTGCCATGAGAAAACCTTTTGCTTTTCATGGAGAATTATGATATAGTAACTTATAATTATGGTTTCCGTCCTCGCAGCGCAGCGCGTGCGGGCCATCAAAACGGAAGGAGGGCGAAAAAACTTGGAGAATCAGTACGCGATCGAGATGCTGAACATCACCAAAAAATTCCCCGGTATTATCGCCAACGACAACATTACCTTACAGCTCAAAAAGGGTGAGATCCATGCGCTCCTCGGTGAAAACGGCGCGGGCAAGTCGACGCTCATGTCGGTTTTGTTCGGCCTCTACCAGCCGGAAGAGGGCATCATCAAAAAGGATGGCGAGGTCGTGGCCATCAAGGACCCGAACGACGCCACCGCGCTCGGCATCGGCATGGTGCACCAGCACTTCAAGCTGGTGGACGTGTTCACCGTGCTCGACAACATCATCCTCGGCGCGGAGACGACGAAGTGCGGCTTTTTGCAGAAGAAAGAGGCACGCAAAAAGGTCGAGGAGATCTCCAAGCGCTACGGCCTGAACGTTGACCTTGACGCGAAGGTCGAGGATATCACGGTCGGCATGCAGCAGCGCGTCGAAATTCTGAAGATGCTGTATCGCGACAACGAGATCCTCATCTTCGACGAGCCGACCGCGGTGCTTACCCCGCAGGAGATCGAGGAGCTGATGGCCACGATGAAGGAGTTTGCCCGCGAAGGCAAGTCCATCCTCTTCATCTCCCACAAGCTCAACGAGATCATGGAGGTCTCCGACCGCGTGAGCGTTCTGCGCAAGGGCAAGTACATCGGCACGGTCAACACGAAGGATACCACCAAGCAGGAGCTTTCCAACATGATGGTCGGCCGCCCTGTGCAGCTCGAGGTCACAAAGGACGAGGCCAAGCCCGCGGGCGAGGTCCTGAAGGTCGACCACCTCTGCGTCCACTCCCACGTGCAGAAGCGCAACGCCGTGAACGACGTTTCCTTCAATGTGCGCGCGGGCGAGATCGTCTGTATCGCCGGTATCGACGGCAACGGCCAGACCGAGCTCATCTACGGCCTGACGGGCCTTGACAAGCCCGCCTCCGGCACGATCACGCTCTGCGGCAAGGACATCTCTCACGCCTCCATCCGCCACCGCGGCGAGCACATGAGCCACATCCCCGAGGACCGCCACAAGCACGGCCTCGTGCTCGACTTCACGCTCGAGCAGAACATGGTACTCCAGCGCTTCAACGAGCCGCGCTTTGAAAACCACGGCTTCATCAACAACAAGGCCGTGCGCGACTACGCCGAGGAACTCATCAAAAAGTTCGACGTGCGCAGCGGTCAGGGCCCCATCACCCGCGCACGCTCCATGTCCGGCGGCAACCAGCAGAAGGCCATCATCGCCCGCGAGGTCGACCGCGATAAGGACCTCATTGTTGCCGTGCAGCCCACGCGCGGCCTTGACGTCGGCGCGATCGAGTTCATCCACAGCCAGCTCGTCGCCGAGCGCGACCGCGGCAAGGCGATCCTGCTCGTTTCGCTCGAGCTGGACGAGGTCATGAGCCTCTCCGACCGCATCCTCGTCATGTACGAGGGCGAGATCGTCGGCGAGCTTGACCCCAAGAAGACCACCGTCGAAGAGCTCGGCCTTTACATGGCCGGCGCCAAGCGCACGGTAAAGGAGGAGACGGCAGTATGAAAAAAGAACACTTCCTGCAAAGCGAAGGCTTCAAGTCCGTCGCAGCGTCTGTCCTCTCGATCCTGATCGGCCTTGCCGTGGGCAGCATCGTCATCCTCATCGTCGGCCTCACGAGCCCCAACCTCTCGCTCTCCTCGGCGTGGGACGGTATCCGCATCGTCTTCGGCGGTCTCTTTTCTACGGGCCGTAACGCTGCCGGTACGCTCACATGGGGCTTTAACCCGACGAACATCGGCAACATGCTCTTTAGAGCCGCTCCACTCATCATGACGGGCCTTTCCGTCGGCATGGCGTATAAGACCGGCCTTTTCAACATCGGCGCGCCGGGCCAGTACCTTATGGGTACGCTCGTCTCGCTCTCCATCGCTCTCGGTCTTCCGTCCGAGACGATGTCCACCACGCTCATCTGGCTGCTCGCCTTCCTCGGCGGCACGCTCGCCGGTGCCCTCTGGGGCGCGATCCCCGGCATGTTCAAGGCACTGCTCAACATCAACGAGGTGCTCGCCTGCATCATGACGAACTGGATCGCGGCGAACCTTGTCACGTGGCTGTTTGACATCAGCAGCTTCAAGAACGTCACCGAGTCCACCAAAACCGGCTACATCTATAAGACGACCTACAACGGCGTCGCCACGGCGAAGATGGGCCTTGACAAGCTCTTCCCGAACTCTCAGGTCAACGGCGGTATTCTCATCGCCATCGTCTTTGCCATCGGCGTCTATGTGCTCATGAGCAAGACGACCTTCGGCTACCAGCTCAAGGCCTGCGGTTCCAACCGTCATGCTGCGCGCTATGCCGGTATTGCCGATAAGCGCAACATCGTGCTCTCCATGGCCATCGCCGGCGGACTGAGCGCGGCGGGCGCCTCGCTCTACTACCTCTCCGGCAACACGGAGTTCTTCTGGTCCACGTATCAGTCGCTCCCTGCCATCGGCTTCAACGGCATCCCTGTTGCGATGCTCGCCTCCTGTAACCCCATCGGCATCATCTTCACGGCGCTGTTCATGTCGATGCTCGATATCTCCGGCTTGCAGCTGACGAATCTGACGGCTTACAACGAGTACATCACGAACGTCATCATCGCCGTCATCGTCTACCTCAGCGCCTTCTCGCTGGTCATCAAGATGTGGATCGGCAAGCTCGGCAAGAAGAATGACGACGGCGCGGACGCCAACGCAGAGCCTGCGCCCGTACCCTCTCCGGCAGCGGACGCAGTACCGGCTGAAACCGAGAAAGGAGGCGACGCGAAATGACATTCCTCATTCAGCAGACGCTCATTTATGCAGTCCCTCTGATGATCGTGGCGCTTGCGGGCGTGTTCGCCGAGCGCAGCGGCATCATCAACCTGGCGCTCGAAGGTATCATGGTCTTCGGCGCGTTTATCGGCGTATGGTTCGTGCGCATTTTGCAGACGAGCGACGCCATCCTCTCCCTCAAGCAGAGCGGCAACTGGGTCGCGCTTCAGGGCGTGGAGTTGCTCACGATGCTGGTGGCGGCGGCCTTCGGCGCGCTGTTCTCGCTTCTTTTGAGCTTTGCCTCCATCAACCTGCGCGCCGATCAGACCATCGGCGGCACGGCGCTCAACCTGATGGCTCCCGCACTCGTGCTGTTCTTCATCCGCATCATTGCCAACCAGAATACGCTCCAGATGCTCACGGGCGACGCGGCGAGCTGGTTCATGATCAAAAAGTCCACGCTCGGCATCGACAAGAGCACGGACCTCGGTTTCTTCGGCGAGACCTTCATCAACAAGGTCTACCTTGCGACCTATGTCTGCATCCTGCTCTTCATTATCCTGTCGATCCTGCTCTATAAGACGCGCTTCGGCCTGCGTCTGCGCGCATGCGGCGAAAACCCGCAGGCGGCAGACTCGCTGGGCATCAACGTCTATAAGATGCGCTATGCGGGCACGACCATTTCCGGTGCGCTCGCGGGCATGGGCGGCTTCGTCTATGCGCTGACGACCGCGAACTGCGCCTCGAACGGCGACGTGGCGGGCTTCGGCTTCCTCGCGCTGGCGGTTATGATCTTCGGCAACTGGAAGCCTGTGAACATCGCGGTCTCTTCGCTGCTGTTCGGCCTCTTCAAGTGCATCGCGGCAAGCTATGCGAGCATCGACATCAACGGCGACGGCGTCTTCATGCTGGCGGAGATCGGCATCAGCGCCCATTTCTACCGTATGCTGCCGTATATCGTTACGCTGCT
Source organism: uncultured Eubacteriales bacterium (assembly GCA_900546295.1). GTDB lineage: Bacteria > Bacillota > Clostridia > Oscillospirales > Oscillospiraceae > Hominicoprocola. The sequence continues at coordinate 21,306 of URCK01000024.1, forward strand.
CGTACTGGCGTTCACGTCCAAGAGCTCCCGCGCCCCCAAGGCCGAGGGCATCCCCTACGACAAGGGCCAGCGGTAAATGTACATCAAAGCGGTATGGCACGGCCATACCGCTTTTTTGCAGACTGAATATTTAAGATGGAGAGAACTATGGAGATCAGAGAAATTACGACTCCCGATGACAAGCGGTGTATCACGCGTTTTGTTTTAGAATCGCTGCCCGACTGGTTCGGCATTCCGGAGGCGCGGGAGGAGTACATTGAGAAAAGCGCGTTGCAGCCGTTTTTTGCCGCGTTCGACGGCGAGAACGCCGTCGGCTTCCTTTACCTTGCCGAAACGGGGAGGGATACAGCAGAACTCTATGTCATGGGTGTGCTGAAAGAATATCACCGCCGCGGCGTCGGCAAGATGCTCTTTGCCGCAGCGAAGCAGCGGGCGAAGGAACTCGGCTACTCCTTCTTGCAGGTCAAGACCGTGCAGATGGGGAAGTACCCTGAGTACGACGCGACGAACCGCTTCTACCTCGCTCTTGGCTTTCGAGAGTTCGAGGTCTTCCCGACGCTCTGGGACGAGTGGAATCCGTGCCAAATCTACGTGATGAGTCTGAAATAAAAAAGGAAGGCTGACGCGTCAGCCTTCCTTTTCTCTTATTCCGCCGTTTCTTCCGTTTCTTCGGCCTCTTCTTCTTCCGCGGGCTCTTCCCACGGCTGCATCGTGGCGACGCAGCGGTTGATATTCTTGCCCTCGGCAAAGAACTTCGCCTCATAGTCGGTCATCACACCGCGCTGTCCGTTTGCATGCAGGTCGCGTGTGACCTCGGAAAGGGTGAAGCCGAACTGCGGGATCTCCTCGATCGACCAGAGAAAGAGGGGGTCGTTGTCGGTCTTGAAGTGGATCTGGCCGTTCTCCTTGAGCACCTTGCGGTAGAGCTTTAGGAAGTTGCCGTGCGTCAGCCGGCGCTTGGCCTGCCGCTTGGGCGGCCACGGGTCGCAGA
>URCK01000025.1 GCA_900546295.1 uncultured Eubacteriales bacterium
GGCGGTGAACCAGCCGATGTTCACAAAGCCCGCAAAGTCAAACTTGAACAGCGTGGTGGAGACCATGTCGGCAAAGGGCGGGACAAAGCTTGCCGTTGCAAGGCTTGCAAAGGGATTCACGTGCAGGAAGATGGCGCTGCCCGCCCAGTAGACGACGGAGGAGAAAAGCATACCGAGCAGCACCGCCGCCTTCACGCCCTTCTTGGCAAGAACAACCATGACGAACACGCCGAGGAAGGCCGTCACAACGGTGAGGACCATCGTATGGTAGCCCACCTCGCCCATGCTACCCTTGATGATGCTGGGCGTGAGCGCGCCGAAGAAGTCGCGCATCATGTAGAAGGGGCTTGCGAAGCCGTTGCCCTCGGCATAGATGCCAACGTTGGAGCCAAGGCCCACGTTCATGAGCATGAGACCGATGGCGGGGGCGATGCCGTAGCGCACGCCGAGGGGGATGGCCTCGACGATCTTCTCGCGCACCTTTAAGAGCGTGAGGACGAGGAACACGATGCCCTCGACGAGGATGATGACGAGCGCCGCCTGGAACGCGGACTCATACTCGCACTCGTTGATGACGGCGATGTTGGCAACAACGACGGCGAAGAAGCTGTTGAGACCCATGCCCGGCGCCATAACGAAGGGCTTGTTGGCGAAGAAGGCCATGCAGATCGTACCGATGGCCGAGGCGATGCAGGTGGCGAGGAACACGCCGTTCCACAGCGGCGTGCCCACGGCAAAATTCGTGAGCAGGTTCGGGTTGAGTGCAATGATGTAGGCCATGGTCATAAAGGTGGTCAGACCGGCGAGCAGCTCGGTGCGCACCGTCGTCCCGTTGGCCTTGAGCTTGAAAAGCTTTTCCATGATATTCTCCCTTTCTTTTTTCCTGCTTTGCCCCTCCACCTGAATTTTTTTCAGGAAACAAAACAGATTTTCAGCCATTATTATAAAGGTCTCGCTATGAAAATGCAAGTATTCTGTTTATTTTTGCTGTATTTTCTCATCTCCTGACGGTCTTCGCTTTTGTTTCTGTTGTGTTTTTGGTTGCTTTGCGCTATACTATATTTAGTAAAAAATTGCACTTTGGGAGGTGCTTCCCATGAAATTGATGGTGCTTGACGGCAACTCCATCGTCAACCGCGCCTATTATGGCGTTCGTCCGCTCACGACGCGCGACGGTTTTTTCACCCACGCGATCTTCGGCTTTCTCACGATGCTCTCGCGCCTTATGGATGAGGAAAAGCCCGAGGCGCTCTGCGTCGCCTTCGACCGCCGCGAGCCGACCTTCCGTCACCTGGAATACGAGGGCTACAAGGCCACGCGCCATGCCATGCCCGAGGAACTCGCCATGCAGATCCCCGTTTTGAAGGACGTGCTCGACGCGATGAACATCCCCCGCTATGAGCTCGTCGGCTTTGAAGCGGACGACCTCATCGGCACGATCTCGCGCAAGTGTGAAAAAGAGGGCCGGGACTGCGTCATCGCCACGGGAGACAAGGACTCTCTCCAGCTCGTCACCGAGCACACGACCGTCAAGCTCATCTCCTCGCGCATGGGCCAGACCACGACGAAGGACATGACGCCTAAGACGTTTTTCGAAAGCTACGGCTTTGCTCCCGCCCACATCGTCGACCTCAAGGCCTTGATGGGCGACGCAAGCGACAACATCCCCGGCGTTCCCGGCGTGGGGGAAAAGACGGCGACGGCGCTCATCCAGAAATATCAGAGCATCGACGAGATCTACCGCCTGCTGCCGGACATTGAGGCAAAGCCGAACGTCATCAAAAAGCTCACCGAGGGGGAAGAGAGCGCACGCAAGAGCTTTTATCTTGCAACCATCATCACCGACGCGCCGCTTGAGTTTTCCCCGCAGGAAAATCTGCGCAAGGCCCCGTCTGATGCGCTCTATCCGCTCTTTATGAGGCTTGAGTTCACAAAGCTCATCGAAAAATACGGCCTCAAGCCGTCCGCCGAGGCTCCCGCCGCCGAAGAACCGGTCGACCTCACGGTGACCGCCGAGGCCGTGACCACGGCGGAAAAGGCAGAGGAATCTCTTGCGCTCTTCCGCAAGGCGGAGCACGTGACGCTGCTGGCGCTGCCCGACCTCTCCGGCGTGATCGTCGAGTGCGATACGGGGAACGGCAGTGTTCTCTCCGCCGAGTTCTATTTCAGCCGCTATGAAGGCGACTGGAACGCACTCCTGCGCGCGCTCTTTTCTTCCGATATCAAAAAGGTCAGCCACAACGTCAAAGACCTCCAGCGCACGCTGCTTGAAAACGGTCTTCCCATCGAGGGCTTCGTCTTCGACACCGCGCTCGCGGGCTACCTTCTTGACGCGACGGCAGGCAAGTACGACATTGCCTCGCTCTTCGCCGCCTACTTCCACCAGACGCTTGCCGAGCCGAAGCACTTAGACAGCGAGGCCTTCTCGATGCTCGGCAACACGATCGAAGCCGAGACGGCGTTCCATGTTTACACCTCCGCCGTCGGCGCGCTGTACGAGACCTTTGCCCCCGAAATCGAGAAGCGCGAGCTGCACGAACTTTATTATGAGGTGGAGCTTCCCCTCTGCGCCGTGCTCGCGCGCATGGAGCACACCGGCATGCGCGTGGACGCAAATGCCCTCGCGGCCTTTGGCAGCGAGATGGAGGCACAGCTCAAAACACTCGAGCAGCGCATTTACGAGGAAGCGGGCGGGCCGTTCAACATCAACTCCCCCAAGCAGCTCGGCGAGGTGCTCTTTGAACGCTTGCAGCTGCCGCACGGCAAGAAGACGAAAACCGGCTGGTCGACGAACGCGGACGTGCTTGAAAAGCTCCGCTGGGAGAATCCCATCGTCGAAGAGGTGCTGCAATACCGCCAGTACGCGAAGTTCCGCTCGACCTATTGCGACGGACTTTTGAAGGTCATCGCCCCCGACGGGCGCATCCGCACGAGCTTCCAGATGACCGTCACGGCGACGGGTCGCCTCAGCTCGACCGAGCCGAATTTACAGAACATCCCCACGCGCACGAAGCTCGGCAGCGAATTCCGCCGGATGTTCGTCCCAGCAGACGGCTGCGTGCTCGTCGACGCGGACTACAGCCAGATCGAGCTGCGCCTGCTCGCCCACATCGCGGGGGATGAAGCGATGCGCACGGCATTTCTGACCGGCGAGGACATCCACACCGTCACCGCCTCGCAGGTCTTCGGCGTGCCGGCCGATCAGGTAAGCAAGCAGATGCGCTCGCACGCGAAAGCCGTCAACTTCGGCATCGTGTACGGCATTTCCGCCTTCTCGCTCGCGCAGGACATCGGCGTTCCCGTGTATGAGGCGAAGGAATATATCGAGACCTACTTTGAGCGCTTCCCCGGCATCCGCCGCTATATGGACGAGGTGGTGGCCGAGGCAAAGGAGCGCGGCTACGTGGAAACCCTGATGCACCGCCGCCGCGCGCTGCCTGAGCTGACCGCCAGCAACTTCAATACCCGCTCCTTTGGTGAGCGCGTAGCGCGCAACATGCCCATTCAGGGCACGGCCGCGGATGTCATCAAGCTCGCGATGGTGCGCGTTGACGAGCGGCTGCGGAAAGAACAGCTCAAGGCAAAGCTCATTTTGCAGGTGCACGACGAGCTGATCGTCGAGTGCCCGGAGGAGGAAAAGGAACGGGTCGCCTCGCTCCTCACCGAGGAGATGGAGGGCGCGGTGCACCTCTCCGTTCCCCTGACCGCCGAAGCCCACTGGGGCAAAAACTGGCTCGAAGCCAAATAACCGGAGGACAACTATGGAACAGCTGAAGAAAAAGGTCCGCATCGTTTCGATGACGAACGAATATTTGGATGATGTCGCGGCGCTCGAGCGCGAGTGCTTCTCGAACCCCTGGTCGCGCAACATGCTCGCAGAGGAGCTTGAAAACGCCTGCTCTGCGTTTCTGGTCGCGCTGGACGCGGAGAATGGCAGCGTCATCGGCTACGCGGGGCTGCTCGCCGTCGCGGACGAGGGCTGCATCACCAAGATGGCCGTCCGCCCCGACTGCCGCCGCGGCGGCGTCGCGGGGCAGCTGCTGGATGTGTTCGTGCGCTTTGCAGGCGGCAGCGGCCTTGCATTTTTGACGCTTGAGGTCCGCGCGAGCAACTATGCCGCCATCACGCTTTACGGCAGCCGCGGCTTTCGCAGCGTAGGCCGCCGCAAGAACTACTACGACCACCCGAAAGAGGACGCCATCATCATGACGAAGGAATTCGGCGCGGCGGAAGCGGAGGCGGAGCAATGAAGATCCTCGCTTTCGAATCCTCCTGCGACGAGACTGCCGTCGCTGTTGTCGAAGACGGGCGCAAGGTCCTCTCCGACGCCATCCTTTCGCAGGCTGACCTGCACGCGCTCTACGGCGGCGTCGTGCCGGAGATTGCCTCGCGCAAGCACATCGAGGCCATCGCCGCGCTGACCGATCAGGCGCTCAGCGAGGCAGGCGTTCAAAAATCCGACATCGACGCCGTGGCGGCGACCTACGCCCCCGGTCTCATCGGCGCGGTGCTCGTGGGGCTGAACTTTGCCAAGTCCGCCGCCTACGCCCTCGGCGTGCCGCTCATCCCCGTGCACCACATCCGCGGGCACATCGCGGCGAACTACTTAGCCTTTCCGGAGCTGGAACCGCCGTTTCTCGCGCTGTGCATGTCCGGCGGCAACACGCTCATCGTTGATGTGCGCGATTATACAGACTTTGCCCTTCTCGGCGCGACGCGCGACGACGCGGCGGGCGAATGTTTCGACAAAGCCGCGCGCGTGCTGGGCCTTCCCTACCCCGGCGGCGCGGCAATGGACGCTCTTGCCCACGAAAGCGCGGGCGGCGTTTACGACCTGCCGCGCGCGAAGATCGACGGCTGCCCTCTCGATATGAGCTTTTCCGGGCTTAAAACCGCCGTCGTCAACCTTGCGCACAACGCCGAGCAGGCCGGAAAGCAGCTTGACCGCGCCGCGCTCGCGCGCGACTTCACGCAGGCGGTCGTCGACGAGCTGGTGCCGCGCGCGATGCTCGCCATGGAGCAAAGCGGGCGCAAAACGCTCGTCGCCGCAGGCGGCGTGGCCGCAAACTCCTTCATCCGCGCCGCGCTCGAAAAAGAGTGCCGAAAGCGCGGCGATACGCTCTATATGCCGCCGCTGAAGCTCTGCGGCGACAACGGCGCGATGATCGGCGCGCAGGGCTACTACGAATACCTCGCCGGGGCACGGGCGGACTGGTCGCTCAACGCCTACGCAACGCGCGACATCGACGATCCCATCGTCTGAAAGTGAACGGGACATCCTCCGCAAAAAGAGGATGTCCCGTTTTTATATCCGCTCTCGCCTGTCTGCAAGGCAGCAGCGGCAACTTGCAAAAATTCACGATTATGGTAACAAATCGAAATTATGTTCTGCCGGAAATCGACGCTTTCAATATTATGTAAATTTCGACACACACCTATTTCTGTGATATGTTTTGCCCAAAAGCGAAAGTGCGACCTCAATTTTTAAAAAATATCAGTAATTGCTGACTTTTCTCCTTGTGGATAAGTCTGTGGAAACTGTGGATAACTCGCCGTAGTATGCTTTTATTGAGAATATTATGTTAATTTGTCGTCTTTCCGCTCAAGCGCGCGAAAGCGTTTGAGCCGGGTCGTGAAAATGGGCCTTCTTCCCTCTTTTGGCAACTTTCGTCGAATGCTGATTTCCTCTCCCCCCTGCTTTCGCACGGCTGTTTTCGCGATTTTGCCGCATTCTTTTTGCAGGATTTCCGCGATATTACTATTTGTATATCAGCGCTGCGGCACCCCCTCAGAAGGAGCGCGCAAGCCCATAGCCGCCGCTCACAGGGTCAAGGAACAGCGGCAGGTGCGGCGGACGGTAGGCGCACCAGACGAAGGCAAAGAGCAGCAGCCACAGCAGTGCAAAGCCCGCAAGCTGCATCGCGCCGCCGCGCAGCCGTCCGGCAGTCATCAGGCGGTAACTCACAAAATAGGCAAGCGCGTCGGCGAGGAAGAAGATCATGATGTTCGCCCAGCCCGGAAGCGGTCCGAACATCCCCGTCAGCGTATAGAAGAGCACAGGGATCGCGGCAAGGCCCGAAAGGACGCCCGCCGCCTTGACGGCGAAGAAATTGCGGAACGCCTCGGAAAATACGATAAACTCCACCACTGTGAACACCAGAAACGGGATGAAGAGCAGCTTCATGTGCTCCCACGTCGATTCGTTCACGGCGGAAAATGCCGCCGCAATGCGGTTTTCCCCTGTCCAGCCGTAGACAAAATGCAGCAGCGTTCCCAAAAGCCCCGTCACGGCAAAGCCCGCGATCTCCCAGCGCCGCAGCTTTCGCTTCATCGTCTCCCCCTCCTTTTTCGCCCCGCTTTCCCGGGGCAGGCTGTATCAGTCTACGCGAAAAAGTCGGGCTTTATGCGGAAAAAGCCGCCCTCCCGGGCGGCTTTTCTCTATCTCCTTTTATTCAGCAAAGCACGGCACGACGATGCCAGCGGGCGCGTCCTTCGTCAGCGTGAAGCCATTCGTATCAAGCCGCCGCACCCTTGCAGCATCGCAGAGCGGCAGGAAATCCTCCAGCGTGCCGATCTCGGGATAGCCATGGGCGCCGAAGCGGTAGTGCATCGGCACAAGGACGCGCGGCGCGACTGCGTCCGCTACCTTTTTGGCGGTCAAGGCATCGATGGTGTAATACCCGCCGACGGGGATGAGCAGCGCGTCGCAGCCCTTGATCTTTTTGAGCTGTTCCTCGCTCAGCTCATGGCCGAGGTCGCCGCAGTGCACGACCGTCAGCCCCTCGGCGCGCAGGATGTGGATGGTGTTCTCCCCGCGCAGCGCTCCGTCTTTTTCATCGTGGAAGGTCGAAACCGTTTCGACCGCGAAGGGGCTTTCCGCCCGGTCTCGTCCCGAGAGCGTCACGGCCTCCAAAAAGGCGTGGTCGCGGTGGGAATGTGAGCAGAGCACCTCGTCCGCGTCGACGTGCAGCGCAGGATAGGTCTCCACATAGTAGGGGTCGAGCACAATGCGCCAGCCGCCGCTCTCGACGAGAAAGCAGGAATGGCCGAGCCAAGTGATGTTCATGCTTTATTCCTCCGGTTTTGTTTCATTTGTCGTGTTTTTACTCTTCTTCCTGCCAAGCTTCGGCAGCTTCTTTCCGCGGCGCAGCCGGCCGATGAGCTTCACGGCCGCAAACGCGACCGCCGCGAAAATCAGGATGCCGAGCCAGCTGTAGGCGAGCCAGAGCGCAAAGTTCTCCAGCCCCTCGGCAGCGGCGGCAAGGCCGTCCGTAAAGGCGTTGCCGAGCTTTTCGCCAAAGCTCTTGGGCGCATCCTCCGTGCCGGAGAGACGGTAGACCTCGTTCAGTTCGAGCGTGACGGTCGCATAGTCCACGAGCGCGTCGTAGTGGCGCACCGTACCGGAGAGACGTTCGATCTCATACTCCGTTTCGGAGATGGCGGACTCGATGGTAATGATGTCCTCCATATTTTCCGCCTTTTTGAGCAGCTCCTGCAAGCGCGCAAGCTTGATCTGCGCCGTTTCCAGGCGCGACTGCGTGTCGTAATACTGCTCGCTGATGTCCTCCGCCGAGTCGCTCTGCCATGTCACGTGGCAAAGCGTGCCCACCTGCGCGCAGAAGTCAGCAAACTGCTCCGCCGGCACGCGCACAGTGTAGCTTGCGTGGCGATAGCCGTTGGAATAGCTTGAAAAATCCTTCTGTTCGAAGTAAGCGCCGCTGCGCTCGACGAGCGCGGCAATGTCCTCTGCCGCCTGCTCGTAGGAGAGCGTCTGCATCTCGATGTACGCGCTGTAGATCATCTTGACACCGCGCTCGGAAAGGCTCTTATCGATACCAGAACCTACCTGCCCGCCGCCGTTCCACGCGCCCGTGTCTTCCGCTTCGTCATCTGTTGCGGTAAAGTCGTAGTCTTCTTTCGTCGAATCATAGCCGTTGTAGCTGCCCGTCATGGTATCCGGGCCGGCGGACTTCGCGCCGCAGGCGGCAAGGGAAAGCGCCAGCACCAGCGCGAGCAAAAGGGTCAAACATCTTTTCATCTTCTTCCACCTCACTTTGATTTTGGGGCTTGCGAAGGTTTAGACGTTCATTTGGTAAGAAAAGTTCCGAAATTCCTCATTTTTCTCATTCAAGCTCATCGAGCGTCATCGAAAAGCTCTCCATGCAGTGCGCCATGAAGTAGTCAAGCTCCGGCATTTTCATCTCGCCCAGCGCGCGGCGCGTCTGCTCGGCAGCCTTTTTGAATTCCAGATTGCCTGCCTTGAGCTCCTCCACGCACTTGATGTAAGCGGACAGCTTGTCCGCCGCCTTGACGAGCGAGCGCACCGTCTCATCCTCGATCCTGATGATCGGCTCATAGTCCGCGCGCAGCGCGTCCGGCAGCATGGATAAGAGCTTTTCGCCCGCCACGGTCTCCACCTTGCGGTAGGCGTCGCGGATCTCGGGGTTATAGTACTTGATGGGCGTCGGCATGTCGCCGGTCAGGATCTCTGTCGCGTCGTGGTAGAGCGCGGCGACCGCCACGGCGTTCGCGTCGGTCGGGATGCCGCAGACGCGCGTGCGGATCAGCGCGAGCGCGTGCGCAAGCACCGCGACCATGTGGCTGTGCTCCTGAATGTTCTCTTCTTCGGTGTTGCGCATGAGCGCCCAGCGCTTCACGCAGCGCATGCGGGAGATATAGGCATAAAAATGGTTGGCCATGCGTTATTCCTCCAACTCGCCGCGAAGACTGCCGCCGTCGACCGCCGTGATCTTCACGTTTTTCACCTGATTGTGCAGGCCTTCCTGCGCGACGGAGACCTCCATATAGTTCGGCGCGTGGCCCGCGCTGCCGCCCTGCCGGTCGCGCTCGAAGAGTACCGGGAAGGTCTTGCCCACGCAGCGGGCAAGATACGCTTCGTGCATCTCCCTTGCGACCGCCGCGGCGCGCGCGGCGCGCTCCTCGCGCACGGGCATATCGACCTGCCGCATCTCGGCAGCCTTCGTGCCGGGACGGATGGAGTAGGGGAAGACGTGCATCTCAGCAAAGCCGACGCGCGCGATGAAGTCGAGCGTCTGCGCAAATTCCTCCTCCGTCTCCTCGGGAAAGCCCGTGATGAGATCGGTCGTGATGGCGGGATCGTCAAAATACTTGCGCAGCAGCTCGCAGGACTCCATAAAACGCGCCGTGTCGTACTTGCGGTTCATGCGCTTTAAGGTCGCGTCGCAGCCCGACTGCATCGAAAGATGGAAGTGCGGGCAGAGGTACTTGAGCTTTGCAGCGCGCGCGCAGAATTCCTCCGTGATGGTGCGCGGCTCGAGCGAGCCGAGTCGAATGCGCATCTCGCCGCCCTCGCGCGCGATCAGCTCTAAAAGGTCGATGAGTGACGTGCCGTCCTTGAAGTCCGAGCCGTAGGACGAAATTTCGATGCCCGTGACCACGATCTCGCGATAGCCCTCCTCGCGCAGCGCTCTCACCTGCTTTGCAGCTTCCTCCATCGGCAGCGAGCGCACGCGCCCGCGCGCGTAGGGGATGAGGCAGTAGGTGCAGAAGTTCACGCACCCGTCCTCGACCTTGAGCATCGCGCGCGTGCGGTTGACCATGCCGCCGGCGGGCAGCACCTCAAATTCGCGCCGCTCCCACACGTCGTCCACATGGACGATGTGCGTCTTCTCCCGCGCCGCGCGCTCTAAAAGGTCAATAAAGTGCGCGCGGTCGTTCGTGCCCGCGATCACGTCGAGATCGAGCTTTTTCACATCCTCCGGGTGGGTCTGGGCGTAGCAGCCGCAGGCGGCGATGACCGCGCTCGGGTTGCGCCGCCTGGCCTGACGGAGCATCTGGCGCGACTTTTTGTCGCTCACCGCCGTCACCGAGCAGGTGTTGACAACATAGATGTCCGCCGTCTCTTCAAAATCTGCGAGCGTGTGCCCGCGGCGCTTCAGCTCCTGCTCGAGCGCCTGCGTTTCGTATTGGTTCACCTTGCACCCGAGGGTGCAGATCGCAACTTTCATGTGTGCCTGTATCCTTTTCTGCGCAGGCGGCGGCAAAAAGCGCCCGCCGCCCTTGCTTTTTTGTTTCAATATTGTATAATCATTTGAGCGATCTGACAAGTCCAAAGAAAGGATTTTCCCGATATGATCTATCTCGATCACGCCGCCACCACTCCCGTTCCCGAAGAGGTGGCGCGCGCCGTTTACGATACGCTCTTTTCCGCCTGGGGCAACCCAAGCTCCCAGTATCCCTTCGGCAAGCAGGCGAAAGCACAGCTCGATGATGCGCGCGAAACGGTCGCCGCAGCGCTTGGCTGCAAGGCGTCCGAGCTTATCTTCACCTCCTGCGGCTCAGAGAGCGACAACTGGGCCATCCGCCTCGCCGCGCATCAGAACCGCCACGTGGGCAAGCACATCATCACCACCGCCGTGGAGCACAGCGCGGTCCTCGAGCCGTGCCGGGCGCTCGAGCAGGAGGGCTATTCCGTCACCTACCTAAAGCCCGACAAAAACGGCAATATCACCGCCTCTCAGGTGGAAAATGCCCTGCGGGACGACACCGCGCTCGTCACGATGATGCTCGTGAACAACGAAACGGGCTGCATCTTCCCCGTTGCCGAGGTCGCGCGGCTCTTAAAAGAGAAAAAGTCCCGCGCGCTGCTCCATACCGACGCGGTGCAGGCTTTTCTGGAAGTCCCCTTCCGCGCCTCCACACTCGGCGCGGATCTTATCTCCATCAGCGGGCACAAGATCGGTGCGCCAAAGGGCATCGGCGCGCTGTACCTCGGCGAGCGCGTGCGCGCGCCCCAGCCGCTCATCTACGGCGGCGGGCAGGAGCAGGGACTTCGCTCCGGCACGGAGGCCACAGGACAGATTGCAGGCTTTGCCAGAGCCGTCGCACTGCGATGCGAGCATCTTGAGGAAACACTCGCGCACATGGCTGCCATCAAGGCCTACACTGAGGAAACGCTGCTCGCTCTCGGCGGCGTCGTCCGCATCGGCGACGGAACCGCGCCGCACATCCTGTCGATCTCGCTCGTCGGCTACCCGTCGGCGAATGTCGTTACGGAACTTGGCGCACAGGGCATCTGCATCTCGGCAGGCTCCGCCTGCCACCGCGGGCAGCTGAGCCACGTCTACCGCGCGATGGGTCTTGACAAGAAGACCGCCGCAGGCGTGCTGCGCGTCAGCTTCGGCCCCGAAACGACCAAAGAAGACATCGATGCGCTCGCCAAAGCGCTCAGAGCACATCACGACACGCGCTTCCCCATGCTGTAATTCCAACATTCGAGGTTTCTATGTTCTCCTATCTTCACCAGCCCAAGGGCTTTTACAAGCATCTTTTTCTGCTGGCGCTGCCGGTCATCGTGCAGAATTTGATCACCACGTCGCTCGGCTTTCTCGATACGTTCATGGTGGGACTTCTCGGCAGCGATCAGATGTCCGCCGTCACGGTGGCGAACGTGCCAGTCTTCATCATCCAGCTCGTCGTCTTCGGCCTGCAAAGCGGCTCAAGCGTGCTCATCAGCCAATACTGGGGCCGCGGCGACCGCGAGAGCATCAACCGCGTCATGGGCATCGGCTTTTTCATTGCAGGCGGCGCAAGCGTGCTCTTTGCCGTCATCCTCTGTGCCTTCCCCAGGCAGGTCCTCTATCTCATCACGAACAACGCAACGCTCGTCGCCCTTGCCGAGCCGTACCTTCGCATCGTCGGCTTCTCCTACATTTTCAACTCGCTTTCCTCCATCTATATCGGCATGCAGCGCAGCATCGAAAATCCGCGCTTCGGCATGATCGTCTTCGCCACCTCGATGCTCTGCAACACGCTCGGCAACTATGTGCTGATCTTCGGCAAGCTCGGTCTGCCCGCGCTCGGCATCACGGGCGCGGCGGTAGCGACGCTTCTGTCCCGCGTGGTGGAGTTCGTCGTCGCGTTCTCCTACGCATTCCGCTGCCGCACGATGCCGCTCATGCGGCAGGCCATCCTCCGCCCCGGCATGGACATGCTGCGTAAATTCCTGCGCTACAGCGCGCCGGTGCTCATCAATGAGACGCTCTGGGGCACGGGCTTTTCGATAATCACGGTCATCATGGGCCACATGGCAAATAGCAGCGATCTCATCGCCGCCTACACGCTCGCGGGCAATATCGACAAGCTGATGACCTCGGGCGTGTTCGGCATCGCGGCGGCGGTGTCCGTCATCGTCGGCAAGGAGATCGGCACGGGCAACTTAAAGGGCGTTTACAACATCGGCCGCGCGCTGTGCTTCACGGCGTTCGCGTTCGGCATTGTGCTCGGTGTCGCCGAATACACGATGTTCGTGACGCTGATGCGCCCGTTCATCATGCCGCTCTTCTCGCTCTCGGCGGTCGCCGAGCGGCTTTGCAGTGTGATGCTCATGTGCTACGCCTGCTCCATCCCGCTCCACAGCTTTTCCTCGACGATGGCCGTCGGCGTGCTGCGCGGCGGCGGCGACGTGAACGCCTCGCTTGTGATCGACAATTTCCCCCTCTGGTGCGGCACGCTGCCGCTCATGGCTCTCCTCGGCCTTGTGCTCAAGGTCCCCAACGAGATCTTCTGCCTGTGTCTGATGGTCGAGTACATCCTCAAATCCCCCCTCGGTCTCATCCGCCTGCGCTCGGGCAAGTGGATCCACGACATTACGCGAATCGGATAAAGAAAAAAGCGGAAGACAGGAAAAATTTTCCTGTCTTCCGCTTTTTCTCTGCATAGCGCGGAAAAATCCGCGCACACTATGATCGGCAAACGCCAAGATCACTTTTTGGGAGGTACACCATGACTGATCACACCAATAGCGGCTGCGCCTGCACGCCCAACACTTCCATCCGCTGCGCCGTGACCAACTGCGCCAATCACTGCAAGGACGGCCAGTACTGCGGCCTGAACGCCATTCAGGTCGGCACGCACGAGGCGAACCCCACCATGGACCAGTGCACCGACTGTCAGAGCTTCAAGCTGCGCTAAACGTCCTTCTGCGCCTGCGGGCGCAGACTACTTAGGAGGTGCGGGATGGAAAAAGCATCAAAATGCCGCATTGCCGGCGCGATCGCCGGCACGGTGAACGGGCTTTTCGGCGGGGGCGGCGGCATCCCGCTCGTGCTGCTGCTGCAAAAGTGGGCGGGTCTTTCGGAAAAGGCCGCGTTCGCGACCTGCGTGGCGATCATCTTCCCCGTCTGCCTTGCCTCGGCGGCCGTCTATTTCTTTCGCAATGCCCTGCCGCTTGAAGAGGCGCTTCCTTTTCTTCTCGGCGGGCTCATCGGCGGCGCGATCGGCGGCAGACTGTTCGAAAACGTATCGAATCTCTGGCTCAGGCGCGTTTTCGCGCTGTTTCTGCTCTACGGGGCATGGAGGTACCTTCTATGACGCAGTGGCTCCTGCGCGCGCTGTGCGGACTTGCAGCAGGCATCCTCTCCGCCTGGGGCGTCGGCGGCGGAACGCTGCTTCTTTTGTGCATGACGCTCTTTTTCGGCGTGGAGCAGCGCACGGCGCAGGCAATCAACCTGCTCTACTTTCTGCCGACGGCGGGTGTTTCGCTCTTCGCCCACCGAAAAAACGGCTATCTCGACCGCTGCGCGCTGCGCGCGGCCATCCCGCTCGGCACGCTCTGTGCCCTTGCCGCCGCCCTTCTTGCAACCGTGCTCGACAGCGGCGCTCTGCGCAAGCCCTTCGGCCTGTTTCTCCTCTACGCAGGGCTTTCCGTCCTGCTGGAAAAGCCGAAAGAACAGAAATAAGCGCCGTGAGATCACGGCGCTTTTGCGTTTTCCTCTTTACTTGCGGCGCGTCAGCAGCTCGAGCGCGTCCTTCGCGGCCATCTGCTCAGCTTCCTTCTTGCTGCGGCCCTCGCCCTTGCCCACAACGTCTCCGTTGAGCAGTACCTCAAAGCAGAAGGTCTTGTCGTGGTCGGGTCCGCTCTCGCCGAAGAGACGATAGGCAAGCGTCTGATTGGGCGTGCGCTGCACGAATTCCTGCAAAATGGTCTTGTAGTCGCGGCGCTTTTCCTCGGCCACGTCCTCGCGCTCGGTGTCAAGCAGCACGCGGTGGATGAGCGCGCTCGCCGCCTGAATGCCGCCGTCGAGATACACGGCGGCGAAGACCGCCTCGGTCGCGTCGGCCAAAATGGACGGACGCGTGCGGCCGCCGCAGCCCTCCTCGCCGTTGCCGAGCATCAGGTGGCGGCCCAGCTCCAGCCGCTGGGCGACCTCGTGCAGGCTGTCCTCGCACACGAGCAGCGCGCGGATGCGCGTCAGCTCGCCCTCGGGCGCAGTGGGGTGCTTGGCGAAAAGATACTCCGCCGTAACAAAGCCGAGCACGCTGTCGCCCAAGAATTCAAGGCGCTCGTTGCTGAAAAAGTTTGTGCCGCGATGCTCGTTGGCATACGAGCTGTGGCGCAGCGCCTCGTTGAGCAGCGCCGGATTTTTAAAATGATATTGCAGCTTTTCTTCCAAGGCCTGCATGTTGTTCCCTCCTGATAAAAGGACGCCCCGCGCTTACGCGGGGCGGCTCTCTTTTCTTAACCGAGCTTTGTGCTCAAATAGCGCACGCAGTCGCCCACCGTCTTGAGCGAGGTAAGCTCCTCCTCGGGAATCTCATCAAGCTCAAACTCCTCTTCCATGGCCATCACCAGTTCGACAAGATCCACGGAGTCTGCGCCGAGGTCTTCCTCGAAAGAGCTGTCCATCGTGATCTCGTTGGGGTCGAGCGCGAACTGCTCTACGATCAGCTTCTGCATCGTCTTGAAAATTTCTTCGGGACTCATAATGTCATTTACTTCCTCTCACGGTTTTGGTTCTTCCAAATGATACGGCAAAGGCAGTGGACTGTCAATACCCATTTTCCTGCTTTTGGGCATTCGCAGTGTTATGTCTTCTGTTCGATGCGCATCTTGTCGATATTTTGCGTGATATCGTCAATGATGCCGCTGCGCGCGACTTCCATTGCCTGCCGCACCGCGTTGCAGAAGCCCAGCTCGCTCGCGCTGCCGTGCGCCTTGACGACGGGCTTTGAAATGCCGAGCAGCGCCGTGCCGCCGACTTCGTTGGCGTCAAGCATCCTCTTGAAGTCCGCGAGCTGTCCCTTGAGCAGCAGCGCCGCCACCTTCGTGCCCACGCTGTGCAGCAGCATCTCCTTGAGTTTGATGGACAGGAGCTTGCCCGTACCCTCGATGGTCTTGAGCATGATGTTGCCGCTGTAGCCGTCGGCAACGATGACGTCGCATTCGCCGAGCATCGCTTCCTTCGCCTCAATGTTGCCGGTGAAGTTGAGATGCCCCGCCTCGCCTGCTTCCCTGAGCTTCTGATATGTCTCGCGGCGCAGGGCATCGCCCTTGCTCTCCTCCGCGCCGATGTTCAGAAGCCCCACGCGCGGGTTTTTAACGCCGAGCACCTTGCTTGCATAGTAGCTGCCAAGATAGGCAAATTGCAGCAGGTACTCCACCGTGCACTCGGCGTTTGCACCGCAGTCGATGAGCACCGCCTTGCCCTTCGCCGTCGGGATCGTGGGCGCGAGCGCCGCGCGGCGAAGACCCCGGATGCGCTTGACAAGAAGCGTCGCCCCCGCAAGGAGCGCGCCCGTGCTGCCCGCGCTGACAAAGCCGTCCGCCTCGCCGCCGTGCAGCATCGTAAGTCCCACGGTGAGGGAGGAGTCCTTTTTCCTTTTGAAGGCCGTGGCCGGGTCGTCGCAGATCTCAACGACCTCCGTCGCGTTCACGATCTCCACGCCCGTGGGAAGCTCCTTGCAGCCGCACTGGCGCGCAGCCTCCATGATCTTCTCTTCTTTTCCGGTGAGGATGATGTCCGCGCCGTAGCGCTCGTGCGCCATCAGCGCGCCCTTGACCGGCGCAAGGGGGGCAAAATCGCCGCCCATGGCATCGACGATGATCTTCATAAGCTCACTCCTTCCTGTCGCTCAATACCGCTTCGCGCAGCGCGTCGATGTGACTGAGCGCGCACTCGGCAAGCGCCGCGTTTTTCACGCGCTTGCCGCCCTTCACGCGATACCCAAGCGGCGGCATGATGCCGAAGTTTACGTTCATCGGCTGGAAATCCGAAACCGTGGTGTCACTCACATAAAGTCCCAGCGCGCCGATGGCCGTCTCGCGCGGGAAGTCGACGGGCGTCTCCCCTTCAAGCCGCCGCGCCATCTCAACGGCGGCAAGAAAGCCGGACGCCGCAGACTCGATGTAGCCCTCCACGCCCGTCATCTGGCCGGCAAAGGCGATGCGCTCATCGGCGATGAGGCGGTAGTAGCGGTCGAGCATCCCCGGCGAGCGGAGATAGGTGTTGCGGTGCATCACGCCGTAGCGGACAAAGTCCGCATCTTTCAGCGCAGGGATCATCGAAAATACGCGCTTCTGCTCGGGAAAGCGCAGATGCGTCTGGAATCCGACCAGATTATAAACGCTGCCCTGTGCATTGTCGCGCCGCAGCTGGACGACGGCGTAAGGCTCCTGTCCCGTCTTCGGGTCGCGCAGACCGCGCGGCTTGAGCGGGCCGTAGCAGAGCGTATCGTGTCCGCGCCGCGCCATGACCTCAACGGGCATACAGCCCTCGAAAACGCGCTTATCCTCAAAGCCGTGCACTTCCGCTTCCTCTGCCGTGGTCAGCGCCTGCCAGAAGGTCTCGTACTCCTCCTCGCTCATAGGGCAGTTGATGTAGTCCGCCGTCCCCTTGTCGTAGCGCGAGGCGAAAAACGCCGAATCCATGTCGATGCTCTCAAAGGTCACGAGTGGGGCGGCGGCGTCGAAAAAGTTCAGCGTGTGCCCCTCGCCGAGTTTTTCCGCGATGGCGGCGGCGAGCGCGTCGCTCGTCAGAGGGCCCGAGGCGATGATGACATTCCCCTCGGGAATGGCCGTCACCTCGCCGGGAACGACCGTGATATTCGGGTGCGAGCGGATCTTCTCCGTCACGAGATTCGAAAAGCCCTCGCGGTCCACCGCCAGCGCGCCGCCCGCCTCCACGCGCGTCGCGTCCGCGCAGGCCATGATGAGCGAATCGAGGCGGCGCAGCTCTTCCTTGAGAAGGCCCACCGCGTTCTCGATCTGGTCCGAGCGCAGCGAATTCGAGCAGCAGAGCTCGGCAAAGGAATCCGCATGGTGCGCGGGCGTTCTCTTTTCGGGTTTCATTTCATGCAGCGTCACGCTCACGCCGCGCTGCGCGAGCTGCCAAGCAGCCTCGCAGCCGGCAAGGCCGGCGCCGATCACAGTTACTTGCATCAGTCCTCATCTTTCTCCGCGGTTTTCCTGACCGCGGACTTCGTGCTTGTCTTCTTTGCGGTTGTCTTCTTGGCGGCGGTCTTTTTTGCCGCAGGTTTCTTTTTGGGCGCTTCCTCGCCGTCCTCCGCCGCCTGTTTGCCGGCCTTTTTCGTCGTGGTCTTCGCCGCCGTCTTTTTGGCGGCAGGCTTCTTCGCGGCGGTCTTCTTGGCCGCCGTTTTCCTGGCGGCGGGCTTTTTCTCGGCACTCTCGGCGCTCTCGGCGTTCTCCGCCGCTTCCGCGCCCTCGGCCGTTTCGCTAGCTTTCTTCTTCACATAGCCGCGCTGATCCTCAGGCACAAAGCGCGAGCAGGCGGGATTGATGCAGTAGGGGCGCTTGAAGCCCTTGCCCGCCTTTTTGAACATCGTCTGGCCGCACTCTGGGCAGTCGTTCTTCGTCGGCACGTCCCAGGTCATGAAGTCGCACTTCTTCTCCGGGTCGCTGCTCGTGGCAAATTCGCAGGCGTAGTAGGTGTACTGCTTGTTCGTCTTCTTGCTCACGCCCGTGCGCTTCATCATGCGCCCGCCGCACTTGGGGCAGCGGCCGTCCATCGCAATGACGAGGGGCTTGGTGAAGGTGCACTCGGGATAGCCCGGGCAGGCAAGGAAGCGGCCGAAGCGCCCGCTCTTGATGACCATGTTGCGCCCGCAGACGTCGCACTTTTCCTCGCTCACCTCGTCGGGCACCTTGAGCCGCACGCCCTCGAGCGCCTTCTCGGCGTTTTCAAGGTCGCGCTCAAAGCCGCCGTAAAAATCGCGGATGACGTCCTTCCACGGCGTTTTGCCCTCCTCCACGGTGTCGAGCTTTTCCTCCATGCGGGCGGTGAACTTCATGTCCACAATGTCGGGGAAGCGCTCTTCCATCAGGCCCGTCACCACCTCGCCGAGCGGCGTGGGGCGCAGGTACTTGCCGTCCTTCACAACGTATTCGCGGTCTAAGATCGTAGAGACCGTGGGCGCGTAGGTCGACGGTCGGCCGATGCCGTTCTGTTCCATCGCGCGGATGAGCGTTGCGTCCGTATAGCGTGCGGGCGGCTGGGTGAAGTGCTGGAGCGGCGTGTAGGCCTCGAGCGTCAGCCCCTGCCCCTCGGTGAGCGGCGGGAGGATGCCCTCCTTCTCTTCCTTGCTCTCCTCGTCGCGCGATTCCTCGTAAACGGCGGTGTAGCCGGAGAACTTGAGGTTGCTCGCGCTCGCGTGGAACTCGTGCCCGTTTGCCATGATCTGCGCGCTCACGCTGTCGTACACGGCGTTCGCCATCTGGGAGGCGAGGAAGCGGCTCCAGATCAGGCGGTAAAGGCGGTACTGCTCGCCCGTCAGATCGCCCTTGATCTGCTCGGGCGTGAGGTTCACGTCCGAGGGGCGGATGGCCTCGTGCGCGTCCTGCGCGCCGGCCTTGGCCTTGTAGTGGCGGGCGGCCTTGGGGTAGTAGTCCTGCCCGTAGCGGCCGAGGATGAAGGTCTTCGCCGCGGCGATGGCCTCTTCAGAAATGCGCAGCGAGTCGGTACGCATGTAGGTGATGAGACCCACCGTGCCCTCGCCCGTGATGTCAACGCCCTCGTAGAGCTGCTGGGCGATGGCCATGGTGCGGCGCGGCGTCATGTTGAGCTTGCGCGAGGCCTCCTGCTGCAAGGTCGAAGTCGTAAACGGCAGCGAGGGAGAGCGCTGCTTGTCCGTGCGCTTGATGTTCGTCACGGTGAAGGGCTCGCTGCCGATATCGGCGATGATGCCGTCCACCTGCTCGCCCGAGGCCGGCTCGACCTTTTTGCCGTCCTTGCCGTAATAATGCGCCTCAAAGGTCTTGTGCGAGGCTTCGTCCGTAAGGTCAACGTCGAGCGTCCAATATTCCTGCGGCTCAAAGGCCTGAATCTCTTTCTCACGGTCGTCCACCATGCGCACGGCGACAGACTGCACGCGGCCCGCAGAGAGGCCGCGGCGGACTTTTTTCCACAAAAGCGGGCTGAGCTCATAGCCCACGATGCGGTCAAGCACGCGGCGCGCCTGCTGCGCGTCGACCAGGTCCTGGTCGATGGCGCGCGGCTCTTTGATGCTCTCGGAGACGACCTTTTTTGTGATCTCATTGAAGGTCACGCGCTTGGCCTTTTCATCGTCCAGCTCCAAAAGCGCCTTTAAGTGCCAAGAGATGGCCTCGCCCTCGCGGTCCGGGTCCGTTGCGAGATAGACGGTGTCGCTGTCCTTGGCGGCCTTCTTGAGCTCGCCGATGAGCTCCTCCTTGCCGCGAATGGGCTGATAGACAGGCTCAAAATCGTGCTCGATGTCCACGCCGAGCTTGCTTTTGGGAAGGTCGCGCAAATGGCCCATGCTGGCCTTGACCTCGTAATCCTTGCCCAGATATTTTCCGATGGTTTTCGCCTTGGCCGGAGACTCGACGATCACCAGATGCTTTTTCGACATTTCGTTTTATTCCTCCAATATGACATTCAGGGAAAAATGCTTGCCGCCGCCCTGCTCGACGCAGCCCTCCAGCTCCATCATCGTCAGCGCGGAAAGCACGCGGCGCGTGGGAAGGCCGGTTTGTTCAATGATATCGTCCACCTGCATCGCGCCGTCCTTCAGCGCGCGCAGGATCGTGATCTGATCGTCCGTAAGGCCCCGATCGTTTTTCGTCAGGCTGAGCTTCGGCAGCGAGGGCGTTTCCTCAGCCGCAGCGGCAGCCTTGGCGCGCGAGAGTTCTTCGCGCGCCTGATAGCCGAGCGTTCGCGGCAGCTCGACCCGCTCGCCGAGAATTTTGTGCGGATACTGCGCTTCGTATTCACGCAGCACATCCCAGCTGTCGGTGATGAGCGCCGCCGCGCCGTCCGCGATCAGGCGGTTGCAGCCGCGGCTCATGGGCGCGTCGATGGGGCCGGGCACGGCGAACACGTCGCGTCCCTGCTCCAAAGCGGTATTTGCCGTGATGAGCGCACCGCTCTTTTCCGGCGCTTCCACCACGACGGTGGCAAGGCTCAAACCGCTGATGATGCGGTTGCGCACGGGAAAGTGCCACGCCTCCGCCGCCGTCCCGGGCGGGTATTCGCTGATGAGCGCGCCCGAGGCCGCAATGTCGCGGTAGAGCCACGCGTTCTCCGCCGGATAAACGACGTCAAGCCCGCAGCCGAGCACGGCGATGGTCTTCCCGCCCGCGCGCAGCGCGCCGCGATGGGATGCTGAATCTACGCCCGCCGCCGCGCCGGAGATCACGACCGCTCCCTGACGGCTCAGCCCGTAGGCGATCTTTTCCGCCGCCTCGATGCCGTAGGGTGAGGCCTTGCGCGTGCCGACCATGGCGACGGCGACCTCCTCGTCGATGGCGGGAAGGTTTCCCTTGACATAGAGAAGACAGGGCGGCTCAAAGATGTTGCGCAGGCGCACGGGATAATCCGCGTCCTGCATCGTAAGAAGGCGCAGGCCGAGGCGCGAGCACGTGCCGAGGATGCGGTCGGCATCCTCCATCGACTTTTCCGCAAGCAGTGCGATCTGCCGCGGCTCGATGCCCTCAACAAGGCGGTATTCGTCCTCGTCGGCGTAGTAGATGTTCTCCGGCGAGCCGAAATGATCGAGCAGCAAAAGCTTTGAGCGATTCGTCAGTCCCTTGACTTCTGAGAGCCACACCCAGTATTTGAGTCCCGCCATGAGAACCTCTCCTTTCGTTTTATCGGTACATCTCCCAGAGAACGACCGTCGCCGCGACGGCCGCGTTGAGCGACTCGCAGCGCGGATTCATCGGGATCTTCAGCGTCTTTTCACACGCACCGAGCACTTGCTCAGATAAGCCTCTTCCCTCGCTGCCGATGGCGACGGCGGCTCTTGCAAGGTTTGCCTCGGCAAGCGGCACGGTATCGTCGCGCAGGGCCGTGCCGTAGAGCGGCACGCCGCTTTTCCGGAGCAGTGCAAATAATTCCTCCGCTGCGACGCTGTAGGCCTCGCGGCGGAAGATCGCGCCCATCGTGGCGCGCGCGGTCTTCGGGTTGTAGAGGTCGGCGCAGGCGTTGACCAGGAATACGCCGTCGCAGTCGAAAGCATCCGCCGTGCGCAGGATGGTGCCGACGTTTCCGGGGTCCTGCACGCCGTCGAGCACGAGATAGTGCCGTCCTTCGAGCGTTTCGGGCAGGCGCACCGCGGGCAGCGCCACGGTGAAGAGCGCGCCCTGCGGCGTTTCCATGGGGCTAATGGAGCGCATCAGCTCCCCGCTCACGCGCACAGCGCGCACGCCGTCCGGCAGCGGCGGAATGTCGATCCCTTCGGAAAAGACCGCCGTTTTCACCGCTGCACCCCATTTGAGTGCCTCGGCAAGAAGCTTTGTCCCGTCGCAGAGATACTCGCCGCTCTTCACGCGGTAGGACCGGGAGGAGCCCAATTTGCGCAGATGCGTCATCAGCGGATTCTGCCGGCTGCTTATCGTCTCCACGTTCATTTTCCTCTTTCCTCCCGATTTTATATTTAATATGTATCACACTATATTATCAACTGCCGCCCTTTGTCAAGCAAAAGAATCCCGCCAGTTTTCTCATTTTGCACGATTCCTGCGCCGCCGCTTTACATCGCGCCGCCTTTTGTGGTACACTAATCGGGCAAATATTACGCAGCATGACTGCAAGGAGGTACCTTAAAAATGGAATCTGCCAAATCGCGTTTTCTGCGCTATGTCAGCTACTACACCACCTCGGATGACTTCACCGGCACCTCTCCCTCCACGGAGCGGCAGAAGGACCTCGGAAACGTTCTGATGCAGGAGCTTGAAGCGCTCCGCCTTGAGGACGTTCACATGGACGATTGCGGCAATGTGCTCGCCACGCTCCCCGCGAGCGAGGGCGTGGACGCGCCCGTCATCGCGCTCATCGCGCACATGGA
>URCK01000026.1 GCA_900546295.1 uncultured Eubacteriales bacterium
TGCAGGAGGCGAGCCGTATGCTCGAATTCGAGTACGCCGCCATCCTGCGCGACCGCATCATCGAGCTGCGAAAGGAAAGCGAACAATAATGGCAAAGAGCAAAGAAGAAAAAACCAACGTCATGCGCGTTTTAGAGCAGAAGAAGATCGCCTACAGCGCGCACACCTATCCGCATGAAGAGGGCATGGCGGTCGACGGCGTTACGGTGGCGCAGTCCATGGGCTTTGACCCAGCAAGCGTTTTCAAAACGCTCGTCGCGCGCGGCGCGAAGGGGCAGTTTTACGTTTTCGACGTGCCGGTCGCGGAGAATCTTGACCTCAAAAAGGCCGCAAAGGCCGTGGGCGAAAAGTCCATCGAGATGCTCCACCAGAAAGAGCTGCTGCCGCTCACGGGCTATGTCCACGGCGGCTGCTCGCCCGTCGGGATGAAGAAGCTCTTCCCCACGGTGATCGACGCTTCGGCGGAAAACCTTGAAACGATGATCGTCTCCGCCGGCAAGATCGGCTATCAGGTGGAGCTTGCGCCCCACGACCTCGCCGCGCTCGTGCGCGCGAAATTTGCGGATATCATTGTTGAATAAGGTTGACATAAAAAATTTAGAAGAGTACGCTGAGCTTGCGATCGCAAAATCAGCAACAGGAGTTATCGATTCATGCCAAGTAAGATTTTTGTCAAAGGCGCAAGAGAGAATAACCTCAAGAACATCGACGTGGAGATCCCCCGCGACGCGCTAACCGTCATCACGGGCCTGTCCGGCAGCGGCAAGTCGTCCCTCGCGTTCGATACCATCTATGCCGAGGGCCAGCGCCGCTATGTGGAGAGCTTGTCGTCCTACGCGCGCATGTTCCTCGGGCAGAAGGAAAAGCCCGACGTCGACTATATCGAGGGCCTCTCCCCTGCCATTTCCATCGACCAGAAGACCACCTCGCAGAATCCCCGCTCCACCGTCGGCACGGTGACGGAGGTGTACGACTATCTGCGCCTGCTCTGGGCGCGCGTCGGCACGCCGCACTGCCCGAACTGCGGCAAGGAAATTCGCCAGCAGTCCATCGACCAGATCATCGACCAGCTCATGGCGCTGGGCGAGGGCACGCGCGTGCAGATCATGGCGCCGGTCATCCGCGGGAAAAAGGGCGAGCATGTCAAGATTTTCGAGGACGCGCGCCGCTCGGGCTATGTCCGCGTCCGCGCCGACGGGAACATGTACGACCTTTCCGAGGAAATTCCCCTCGAGAAGAACAAAAAGCACAACATCGAGGTCGTCATCGACCGCCTCATCCTCCGCCCCGACGTCGTCCACCGTCTGACGGACTCCTGCGAGACCGCCGCGGCGCTCTCGGGCGGCATCATTCTGGCAAACATCCTGCCGGACGACCGCGATATCCTCTTCTCGCAGAACTACGCCTGCGAGGACTGCGGCATCTCCATCGAGGAGCTGACGCCGCGCATGTTCTCGTTCAACAACCCGTTCGGCGCGTGTCCGGAGTGCACGGGCCTCGGCACGCAGCTCAAGGTCGACCCCAAGCTCGTCATCCCGAATAAGAGCGTTTCCCTGCTCGACGGCGCGATCTGCGCCTCGGGCTGGAACAACGTGCGCGGCGACGGCATCTCGCGCATGTACTTTGAAGCGCTGTCGAAAAAGTACCATTTTTCCCTCCGCGATCCTGTGGAAAAGCTCTCGAAAGAAGTCATGGACGTCATCTTGTACGGCACGAAGGGCGAAAAGCTGGAGCTTCAGTACGACCAGCCGCGCGGCAAGGGCGTACTGTATCAGGCCTTCGAGGGCGTCATCCCCAATTTGGAGCGCCGCTATAAGGAAACGCAGAGCGACGGCGTGCGCGAGGAACTCGAGGGCTGCATGAGCGAGTGCCCCTGCCCCACCTGCGGCGGCAAGCGGCTCCGCCGCGAATCCCTCGCCGTCACGGTCGGGGATTTAAGCATCAGCGACTACTGCGAAAAATCCGTCGTCGACGCGCTCGACTTTGTGGATCAGCTCACGCTCACCGAGCAGCAGATGCGCATCGGCGAGCGCATTTTGAAGGAGATCAAAAACCGCCTCGGCTTCCTGCGCTCGGTAGGACTCGAATATCTGACGCTCTCGCGCGCGAGCGCGTCGCTCTCGGGCGGCGAAGCCCAGCGCATCCGCCTTGCGACGCAGATCGGCTCGAGCCTGATGGGCGTTCTCTATATCCTCGATGAGCCGTCCATCGGCCTGCACCAGCGCGACAATGACAAGCTCCTTGCAACGCTCAAGCGGCTGCGCGACCTCGGCAACACCCTCATCGTCGTCGAGCACGACGAGGACACGATGCGCGCGGCGGACTACCTCATCGACATCGGCCCCGGCGCGGGCGCGCACGGCGGGCAGGTCGTCGCGGCGGGCACGCCGCGCGAGGTCATGGAAAATCCCGCCTCCCTGACGGGCCAGTACTTGAGCGGCAAAAAGAAGATCGAAGTGCCGAAGGCGCGCAGAACGGGAAACGGTAATTTCCTCACGGTGCGCGGCGCACAGGAAAATAACCTCAAAAACCTCGACGTTTCGATCCCGCTCGGAACCTTCACCTGCGTCACGGGCGTTTCCGGCAGCGGTAAATCCTCGCTCGTCAACGAGATCATCTACAAAAAGCTCGGCGCGGACTTGAACCGCATGAAGGTGCATCCGGGCCGGTGCCGCGCCATCGAGGGCGAGGAGTTCCTCGACAAGGTCATCTGCATCGACCAGAGCCCCATCGGGCGCACGCCGCGCTCCAACCCCGCGACCTATACGAATCTCTTCAACGACATCCGCGACCTCTTCGCCTCCACGCCGGACGCGAAGGCGCGCGGCTACAGTGCGGGACGCTTCAGCTTCAATGTGCGCGGCGGCCGGTGCGAGGCCTGCTCGGGCGACGGTCAGCTCAAGATCGAGATGCACTTCCTGCCCGATATCTATGTGCCCTGCGAGGTCTGCAAGGGCAAGCGTTACAACCGCGAAACGCTCGAGGTCCACTACAAGGGAAAGAGCATCGCGGACGTGCTCGAAATGACCGTGGAGGAGGCGCTCGAATTCTTCCGCGACCTTCCGAGGCTCGAAGCGAAGCTCCGCACGCTCAGCGAGGTCGGCCTCGGCTATATCCGCCTCGGCCAGTCGTCTACGACGCTCTCCGGCGGCGAAGCCCAGCGCGTCAAGCTCGCGACCGAGCTTTCTAAGCGCTCCACGGGGCGCACCATCTATATCCTCGACGAGCCGACCACGGGTCTTCATACGGACGATGTGAAAAAGCTCCTTGAGGTCTTGCAGCGCCTTGTCGACGCGGGCAACACCGTGCTCGTCATCGAGCACAACCTGGATGTCATCAAGTGCGCGGACTTCCTCCTTGACCTCGGCCCCGAGGGGGGCAGCGGCGGCGGTACGCTCGTCGTCTCCGGCACGCCCGAGGAGGTCGCCGCGTGCGAAGCATCCTACACGGGGCAGTATTTAAAGAAAATGCTCTGATTTTTTGCACCCTTTGCCCGTCCGCGCCGTAGAATGGCGCGAGGTGATCGACCATGCGGCTTTTGCAGGACGGCGTGGTGGCGGCGCTCGCCGCCATCGGACTCACAACGATTATTTTCCTTTTTCTCTCGGACATCGTCCACCCGCGGCGGCGCGATACCATCCCCGCCACGGCGGTCGTCGAGGCCTGCGGGGACGGGCGGGCGCTTGAATACACGGTGCGCGCGCTGCTGCGCTCGCGCTACGAAGAGGGCGGCTTTTCGCGCGTTGTGATCGTGGACTGCGGCCTTTCGGAAGAGCCGAGATGCGCCGCGGAGCTTTTGTGCCGCAGCGAATACGAGGTCTACCTCTGCAAAAAAGAGGAGCTGACCGATTTTTTCACTTGAGGAGGCAGACATGGGAGAAGAAACGACCATCATCGGTACGGTCTTGTCCGTCGTTTTCCAGAATGAGGAAAACGGCTATGCCGTGCTGCGCCTTGTGACGGACGACGGCGAGCTTTTAACGCTCGTTGGTTGCGTCCCCTGCGCCGCGCCCGGCGAAAACCTGACGGCGACGGGCACGTTTTCCTCCCACCCGCAGTATGGCGAGCAGTTTTCCGCGCTCGAGGTCGAGCGCTATCTCCCCTCCGACGAAGCGGAGATCTTAAACTACCTTGCCTCCGGCGTCGTGCGCGGCGTCGGCCCCGCCACAGCGGAAAAGCTCGTCGCGCGCTTCGGCACGGAGACGCTGCGCGTGCTCGAATCCGAGCCGGAGAAGCTCACCGCCATCAAGGGCATGACGAGCCGGCGCGCGCAGGAGATCTCCGCTGCCTTCAACGAGCAGATGGGCCTTCGCCGCGTGATAGAATTTCTGGCGCATTACGATCTGAGCGCCGCGCTCAGCGTGCCGCTCTACCGGCGCTTCGGCGCAAACGCGATGGCCGCGCTCGAGCGCAACCCCTATCTTCTTTCCGACAGCGCGTTCGGCGTGGACTTTTCCGTCTGCGACGAGATCGCGCTCTCGATGGGCTTTGGCGGCGATGCGTCGCTGCGCACCGAGGCAGGGCTTCTCTTCGAGCTTTCCCACAACCGCGAGGCGGGCGGGCATGTCTTCCTCCCGCGCGAAAAGCTCCTTGCCGCGACCGTCCAGCTTCTGGACTGCGGCGCGGACGCGGCGGAAAAGAGCCTCGACGATCTCATTGAGCTGCATCGCATCGTGCAGGAGCCGGTGGCGAACGTCACGGCCTGCTATCTGAGGTCGTCCTGGGAGGACGAGCAGTATGTCACGCAGCGCATTTCGGCGATGCTTGCGGACAAGCCCGACGCGCTGCGCGGCGTGGAGCGCGTCATCTCAGAGATCGAGCGCGAGCAGGGCGTGCAGTACGCGCCGCTCCAGCGTCAGGCCGTCGAGCTTGCGGCGAAGGAAGAGCTGCTGCTGCTCACCGGCGGCCCCGGCACGGGCAAGACGACGAGCGTGCGCGCCATCGTCGCGCTCTTTGAGCGCATGGGGCTTTCCGTCCTCCTTGCCGCGCCCACGGGCCGCGCCGCCAAGCGCATGGGCGAGCTGTGCGACCGCGAGGCGCAGACCATTCACCGTATGCTCGGCATGACATGGAACGACCAGACCGGCGAGGTCACCTTCACCAAGGGGGAAAAGGAACCCCTCGAGGCAGACGCGCTCATCGTGGATGAGACGTCCATGGTCGACCTTGCCCTCATGCGCGCGCTGCTTGCGGCGCTACGCCCGGGCTGCCGCCTTGTTCTGGTCGGCGACCCCGACCAGCTGCCGAGCGTCGGCGCGGGGAACGTATTTTCCGACCTCATTCGCAGCGGCCGTGCCGCGACCGTCGCCCTGCGCGATATTTTCCGTCAGGCCGGGCAGTCGATGATCGTGCGCAACGCGCACCTTGTCAACACCGGCATGCCGCCGCAGCTCAAAAACGCTGCCGCGAACGACTTTTTCTTCCTCCCCCGGCGCGACAGCGTGCGGCTCGTTGAAACGGTGGTGGAGCTGTGCAAAACGCGGTTGCCCGACAAGATGGGCATCCCCGCGGAGGAATTGCAGGTCCTGACGCCCACCCGCCGCGGCGACGCGGGCACAAGGTCGCTGAACTTTGCCTTGCAGGCGGCGCTGAACCCGCCGGCGCCCGGCAAAAAGGAGCGCCGCTTCGGCGAGCTCACCTTCCGCGAGGGCGACCGCGTCATGCAGACGCGCAACGACTATGACGTTGTCTGGCAGAAGGCGGACGGCACCGCCGGCACGGGCATCTTCAACGGCGACGTGGGCCGCATCGCAAAGATCGACCCGAGCGGCGAGCTGCTGGAGATCGTCTTCGACGACCGCACCGCCGTTTACACCGCCGATATGCTCGCAGAGCTTGACATGGCCTACGCCATGACCGTACATAAAGCGCAGGGCAGCGAATACCGCGGCGTCGTCTTTGTCGGCGCGCCGTGCGCGCCGTCGCTGATGGTGCGCGGCGTTTTATATACCGCCATCACCCGCGCGCGCGAGCTGCTCGTCATCGTCGGCGACGATTCCGCCGTCAACAAAATGGCGGAGAACGACCGCCGCAGCCGCCGCTACAGCGGCCTCAAATGGCGGCTCAAGAAAGGCGGGGAGGAGAAATGAAGTCCCTTCGATCGCTTGCGACGCTCCTTTTCCCGCCGCACTGCGCCTTCTGTGGAAAAGTCGGTGTGCAGGGCGTGTGCCCTGCGTGCGAAAAGACCCTCCCCTACTGCAAAACGCCCTTCCACGAGCGCGCGGAGATCGGCGCGTGCCTCGCCCCGCTCAAATACGAGGGCATCGTGCGCGAGGCGCTGCTGGACTACAAATTTCACGGCAGTCAGAGCCGCTGCACGGGCTTTGGCGATGTTTTAGCGCAGGCTGCGGCCGAGCATTTCGGCGGGCAGTTCGACCTTGTGACCTTTGTTCCCGTGTCGAAAAAGCGCAGACGGGAGCGCGGCTACGACCAGTCGTACCTCCTTGCGCGCGAGATCTGCCGCCGCTGGGACACCGCGCCCGCGGCGCTTTTGCAAAAAACGAGGGACAACCCCGCGCAGTCCTCGCTTTCCTCGCGCGAGGAGCGGCAGAAGAATGTCGCCGGCGTTTACGCCGCCGTGAACGAAGAGAAGATACGCGGCGCGCGCATTTTGCTCATCGACGATATCCTCACCACGGGCGCTACGCTGCGCGAAGCCGCGCGCGTTCTGCGCGCAGCGGGGGCGCAGAGCGTCATCTGCGCGACGCTCGCTTCGGCGGACGAAGACTGAAGTCTTCAAAGAAAGGCGGCGCGGCGTTCTCTTTTTCCTTATTTTTCCCTGATACCGTGTGCAAAATCGCACACAATGCTATTGCAAACTCGTTTTTCTGCCGTTATAATGAAAGCATTATGGGAAAGTATGAGCTTTCGCTCATTTCAGTTTTCAGAAAAGTAAAGAGGTATAGCGCTATGTTTTCTTTCAGCAAGGACATCGGCATGGATCTTGGCACCGCGTCGGTGCTGATCTACATTAAGGATAAAGGCATCGTGCTCAACGAACCCT
Source organism: uncultured Eubacteriales bacterium (assembly GCA_900546295.1). GTDB lineage: Bacteria > Bacillota > Clostridia > Oscillospirales > Oscillospiraceae > Hominicoprocola. The sequence goes on from URCK01000026.1 coordinate 7,003, forward strand.
CGGTCGTTGCGCTCGACAAGAACACCGGCAAGCTCCTCAAGGTCGGCGCGGACGCGCAGGCCATGCTTGGCCGCACCCCCGGCAACATCATCGCCATCCGCCCCCTGCGCGAGGGCGTCATCTCCGATTATGAAGTCACCGAGCGCATGATCAAGGAGTTTATCCACAAGGTCATGGGCTTCCAGCTCTTCAAGCCGCGCATCATCATCTGCGTTCCCTCCGGCATCACCGAGGTCGAGGAGCGCGCGGTCATCGACGCGGGCATCCAGGCCGGCGCGCGCCGCGTCTACCTCATCGAAGAGCCGGTCGCCGCCGCCATCGGCGCGGGCATCGACATCACCCAGCCCGAGGGCCATATGATCATCGATATCGGCGGCGGTACGTCCGATATCGCGGTCATCTCCCTCTCCGGTGTTGTGGAGTCTTCCTCCATCAAGATCGCGGGCGACCAGTTCAACGAGGCCGTCGTCAAGTATATGCGCCGCAAGCACAACCTGCTCGTCGGCGAGCGCACGGCCGAGCAGATGAAGATGGAGATCGGCTGCGTCTTCCCGCCCGAGGAGGAGATGACCATGGAGGTCAAGGGCCGCAGCCTTGTCACGGGCCTGCCCGAGCTGATCACCGTTTCCTCCGCCGAGATGCTCGAGGCCTTTGAAGAGCCTGTTGAGCGCATCATGGAGGAGGTTCACCTCGTGCTCGAAAAGACCCCGCCCGAGCTGGTCGCCGATATCTCCAACAACGGCATTGTCATGACCGGCGGCGGCAGCCTTGTGCGCGGCTTCGATAAGCTCGTTACCGCCCGCACCGGCATCCACGCAACGGTCGCCGAGAACGCCATCCAGTGCGTGGCCGAGGGCACGGGCAAGAGCCTTGAGAGCATTCAGGACATGCAGGACGGCACGATGAACCTGAGCCGCCGCAAGCAGATCAACTAAACGCTATTTGGAGGGTATTATGGCTGCATTATCCGGTATCAAGCCTGAAAAGGTCTTCTATTATTTTGAAAAGCTCTGCGCCGTGCCCCACGGCAGCGGCAACACGAAGGAGATCAGCGATCTCTGCGTCAGCTTTGCGAAGGAACTGGGCCTCAAGTACCGCCAGGAGGCGTGCAACAACGTCGTCATCTGGAAGGACGGCTCCTGCGGCTATGAAAACGCCGCCCCCATCATCATGCAGGGCCATATCGACATGGTCTGCGCCAAGACTGAGGACTGCACGAAGGACATGGCGCGCGAAGGACTTGACGTTCGCACCGACGGCGAGTGGGTCTGGGCGGACAAGACCTCGCTCGGCGGCGACAACGGCATCGCCGTTGCGATGATCCTCGCCATTTTGTCCGACGAAACGCTTGCCCATCCCCCCATCGAGGCGGTCTTCACCGTCGATGAGGAGGTCGGCATGGACGGCGCGTTCGCGCTCGACTGCTCCGACTTAAAGGGCAGGAAGCTTTTGAACCTCGATTCCGAGGAGGAGGGCGTGTTCACCGTGTCCTGCGCGGGCGGCGCGCGCCTTGACTGCACACTCTCCGCTGCGCGCGAAGCGCTTGGCGAAAAATATCAGGGCTACCGTGTGACCATTTCGGGTCTCAAGGGCGGTCACTCCGGCATGAACATCAAGGACGGCCGCGGCAATGCCAACTGCCTGATGGGCCGCACGCTCTACAGCGCGATGGAGCGCTGCCCCTCGCTGCGCGTGGGCGATCTCACCGGCGGCGAGTTCGACAATGTCATCTGCCTTCGAAACGATGCGCTTGTCGCCGTTTCCAAGGAAGAAGCCGGCGCGTTCGAGGCCTTCATCAAGGAGTTCGATGCGACGCTCAAGAATGAATACGCCATCACCGACGGCGGCCTTTCGCTCGTCTGCGCGCCCGCCGCGGTTTCGTCCGCCGTCTCCGCGCAGGAGACGGCCCGCTTCCTTCATGTGCTCCTTGCGCTGCCGCAGGGCGTGCAGGAGATGAGCGCTGATTTCCCCGGCCTTGTGCAGACCTCGCTCAACCTCGGCGTGATGCGCATGGACGATCAGGCCCTCCGCTTCTCCTACTCCGTGCGCTCGAGCATCGCCTCGCAGAAGGAGATGCTCATCCAGCGCGTGAAGTCCATCGTCGAGTATGCCGGCGGCACGGTCAGCGTGCGCAGCAGCTACCCGGGCTGGCAGTATGACCGCGCTTCCGCCCTCCGCAAAGAGGTCGAGGCGGTCTACCGTGACCTCACCGGCCGCGAGGGAAAGATCGAAGCCACCCACGGCGGCCTTGAGTGCGGCCTTTTCATCGAGAAGCTCCCCGGCCTCGACGCGCTCTCCCTCGGCCCCGAGCTGCACGATGTACATTCGGTACACGAGCGTCTGAACGTCGCCTCCACCGCGCGCGTCTATGCGCTCGTGTGCGAGCTGCTCAAGCGCAGCAAGTAAAACCGCGAACAAAAAAATAAAAAAAGGCGGAACCTCTCAAAAAGAGGTTCCGCCTTTTTGCTGCTTTGCGGCATTTAGCCGCCGTAGCCGAAGAAGTTATTGAAGAAATCCCAGGGATTGGAGTAGTAGCCGTTGCCGCCGTTGCCGTAACCGCCGTTACCATTGTAGCTGTTGTCGGTGCTCTGGTCGGAGGAACTCGTCTCCGTCGTCTCGGGGGCTGCGTCGAAGGTGAGCTCTACCTCGATCGTCTTACCCTCGCGGTAGACGGTCAGCGTCACAGTGTCGCCCGCGCTGTAGCTCTTCTTGGCCGCGACGAGGTCTTCATAGGATGCAATATCCTTGTCGTCCATCTTCGTGATGACGTCGCCGAGCTTGAGCCCCGCCTTGTCGGCGGCGCTGTCCGGGTCAACGGAGCAGACGAAGACGCCCTCGGTCACGTCGTAGCGGTACTGCTGCGCCATCTGCGCGGTCATCGTCTGCGGCGTGATGCCCATGTAGGCCTTGTTGGTCACATAGCCGTTGGTCATGATATCCTTGACGAGCGACACGACGTCGTTGATGGGAATGGCAAAGCCGATGCCCTCCACGGTGGTGTTGGAGTAGCTCGAATACTTGGCCGACACGATGCCCACGACCTCACCGTAGCTGTTGAAGAGCGGGCCGCCGGAATTGCCGGGGTTGATGGAGCAGTCGACCTGGATCATGTTAAAGGGCGTGCCGTCAACATTGATGGCGCGGTTGACGCAGGAGACGATGCCCTCGCTCATCGAGAACGTCAGCTCACCGAGGGGGTTGCCCACGGCCGCGACGGATTCGCCGATGGCAAGCTTGCTCGAGTCGCCCAGCACCACGGGCGTCGCGCCCGTCACGTCGATCTTGAGAACGGCGATATCATAGTCCTCATCGCTGCCGATGACCTTCGCGTCGTAGCTCTCGCCGTTGTAGAGCGTCACCTCCACGCTACTCGCATCGCTCACCACATGGTGGTTCGTGAGAATGTAGCCGTCCTCCGTGATGAGAAAGCCCGTGCCGCTCGCGGCGGTCTGCACGGTCTGGCCGAAGTAGTTCGTGGTGGCGGAGACGTTGATCGACACCACGCTGTTGACGTTCGAGGCGTAGACCTCGCTCATCGTCATCTGCTTGCTGCCGTCCACCTTCAGGGTCTGTACCTGCGCAACCTCACGGTCGCTGACCTGAATGCCCGTGTGGTTCACCTTGGCGGCGGCGCTCACGCCCGCGCCGACAAAGCCGCCGACGAGCGCGCACACCAGCGCGAGCGCCACGAGCTTTCCGGGAAAGCGTCCTTTCTTCTTCTTGCCGTTCGCGCCGTCCTGCGCCTTCTCCCACGGGTCTTCGGCGTAGTTCTTCGTGTCGATGGTGTCGCTGCCATCGCCCTTGCGGTAGCTGTAGTGATACAGGTTGTTTTCGTCTTCGTACATGGTCGTGACCTCCTGTGAAACGGTTTCCGCGTCTGCGGTCCCTTGTCTTTCGATGCTGCTATCATAGGGGATATTTGTGTATATTTCTTGAACTCCGTTTGGCGATTTCTTAAATTCGGCGCGATTTTCCCTGCGGAATCCCTAAGTTTCCCTTATGTTCACACATTTGCCCTTGCGAAATACCCCTTCTCATACTAAAATGAAACGCAATCAGGAAAAGGAGGCGGCGCCATGCTCCGCATCGACAATTTGACCCTTCCCATCGGCTCGGACGAAGAGGCGCTGTGCGCCGCCTGCGCGCGCGCCCTGCGCGTGCGCGCGGCAGAAATTTCTTCCGTGCAGCTCCTGCGCCGCTCGATCGACGCGCGCGATGGCGTGAAGCTCGTCTGCTCCGTCGCGGTCGAGGTCAAAAACGAAGCGGCGGTCTTAAAGCGCTGCCGCAATAAAAATGTGCAGCCCTACGCGCCCAAGCGCTATGCCCCGCCCGCGCGAATCGACGCGCCGGCGGTCTCCCCCGTCGTCGTCGGCGCGGGACCGGCGGGCCTTTTCTGCGCGCTGCTGCTTGCCCGCTGCGGCGCAAGACCCATTTTATTGGAGCGCGGGCGCGCCGTCGAGCAGCGAAAGCAGGATGTTGAGCGCTTCTGGCACACGGGCGAGCTGGATCTTACGTCGAACGTGCAGTTCGGCGAGGGCGGCGCGGGCGCATTTTCCGACGGCAAGCTCAACACCGGCACGAAGGATGAGCGCCACGGATTTATTTTAGAGGAATTTGTCCGCTTCGGCGCGAGCGGGGATATTCTGCTCGACGCCAAGCCCCACGTCGGCACGGACAGGCTCTATATCGTGCTGCAAAACCTCCGCCGCGAGATCATCGACCGCGGCGGCGAGGTGCGCTTTTCCCACACGCTCACAGATATCGACATGGACGGCGGCAGCCTCCGCGCGCTGCGCGTCTCCTCGCCCAAGGGGGACTATGTTCTCCCCGTGCGCCATGTTGTCCTCGCCCCCGGCCACAGCGCGCGCGACACGTTCGAGATGCTGCGCGAGAGGGGCGTGCCGATGGAGCCGAAGCCCTTCGCCGTCGGCGTGCGCATCGAGCACCGCCAGCGCGACATGGACTTAGCGCAGTATAAGGCGGCGGCGGGCACGCCGGGCCTTCCGCCCACGTCGTATAAGCTCTCCTGCCACACAAAAAAAGGGCGCGGCGTGTTCTCCTTCTGCGTCTGTCCCGGCGGCGAGGTCGTCGCCGCGGCGTCGGAAGAACACCGCGTCGTGACGAACGGCATGAGCGAGTTCGCGCGCGACGGCGTGAACATCAACGGCGGCCTTCTCGTCTCCGTCACGCCCGAGGATTTCCCCTCGGACGATGCCCTTGCGGGCGTTTCCTTCCAGCGCGCGCTGGAGGAGGCGGCCTACCGCCTCGGCGGAGGCGGCTATCGCGCGCCCGCGCAGCGCGTGGAGGATTTTCTTGCCCGCCGCGCGTCTACAGGCGCGGGAAAGGTCGCGCCGACCTATCGGCCCGACGTTACCTGGTGCGACCTGCACGACTGTCTCCCGCCCTTTGTCTGCGAGGCGCTCGAGGAGGGCATCCCGATGCTCGGGAAAAAGCTCCGGGGCTTCGATTCTCCCGACGCCGTGCTGACGGCGGTGGAGACGCGCTCTTCGTCCCCTGTGCGCATCGTGCGCGACAACTTGAGTTTTCAGTCCGCCCTGCGCGGGCTCTATCCCTGCGGCGAGGGCGCGGGCTACGCCGGCGGCATCATGAGCGCCGCGGCCGACGGCCTGCGCGTCGCAGAACGAATTTTGGAGGAATTGCAGCATGAATGAAAAAATCGGCGTCATCATCGACTTTCTGACCCCCGCGTATGAAAAGCAGCTGCGCGACACCGCCGCGCGCTGCGGCTATGAGATCGTCTTCTTCCCCTCGTCCAAGGCGGCGGCGGGCAACGTGGACGACTGCACCATTCTCTACGGCCACCCCTCGCAGAAGGTCATCGCGGGGGCGAGGAACCTCAAGTGGTACGCAAGCTGCTGGGCGGGCGTGGATCACTTCTGCCGCGACGATCTGTATCAGAATCCCGACTGCCTGCTCACCAACGCCTCGGGCGCTTACGGCACGACCATCGCCGAGCACTCGGTCATGGTCTCGCTGATGCTGCTGCGCCGCGAGCTTGAATACACCGAGCTCATCCGCGAGGGCGACTGGCGCGTGCTCCCGGGCGGCATCCGCTCGCTCCACGGCGCGCGCGTCACCTGCCTCGGCACGGGCGACATCGGCACGGAGTTTGCCCGCCGCGTGCGCGCGTTCCATCCGGCAAGCCTCATCGGCGTGAGCCGCAGCGGCCGCGAAAAAGCGGACTTTGACAAGGTCTATCCCGTCACGGCGCTGGATGAGCTCCTGCCCGAGACCGACCTTCTCTTCATGTCGCTCCCCTCTGTGAGCGACACGGTGAATATCCTGAACGCAGCGCGCATGGCGCTGCTGCCCGAGGGTGCGTATGTTGTCAACGTCGGGCGCGGCACGGCGATCGATCAGGACGCGCTCATCGCCTCCCTCGATTCCGGCCACCTCGCGGGGGCGGCGCTCGACGTGGTCGTGCCCGAGCCGCTGCCTGCCGACCATCCGCTGAGAAGGGCGAAGAACCTCCTGCTCACGCCGCACGTCGCGGGCAACATGACCCTTGGCTACACCTGCGAGCGCAACGTCGCGCTCTTTTGCGAGAACCTTGAAAACTACGCTGCGGGCCGTCCGCTGCACCACCTTGTCGACCGCAAGAAGGGCTATTAAAGAAGGCGCTTTTATGGAAAAATCCCGCAGACAAAACTGCATCCTCCGCGTGCTGCAAGGCGTGCTCATCGGCGCGGGCGCGATCCTGCCGGGCGTTTCCGGCGGCGTGCTCGCGGTCATCTTCGGCATTTACCGCCCCGCGATGGAGCTGCTGACGCACCCGAAGCGCGCGCTCGCGCGCTATTGGCGGATGCTGCTCGCCGTCGCCGTGGGCTGGGTCATCGGCTTTCTCGGCGGCGGGGGCGCGATCCTCGTTCTTTTCCACCAGTCGGAAACGGTCGCGACCTGCCTTTTCATCGGCCTCATCCTCGGCACGTTCCCCGACCTCTGGCGCGAGGCGGGCGCGCAGGGGCGGCGCGGCAGCTCCTATGCTGCGATGCTCCTCAGCTTTCTCGCGCTCTTTTCCGTGCTGGCGTGCGTGAAGTTCGGATCGTTTTCCGAGATGCGCGCGGACTTCGGCGGCTTCCTCTTCTGCGGCGCGCTGTGGGGGCTGAGCTTCATCATCCCGGGCATGACGTCTTCCTCCATCCTCATGGCCGTGGGCCTTCTCACGCCGATGGTCGACGGCATCACGCACCTTGATCCGCAGGTGCTCATCCCGTGGGGACTTGGCATGGGCGGCACAGCACTGCTTTTTGCGCGCCTCGTCAGCGCGCTTTTCGACCGGCACTATGCCCTTGCCTACCACGCGGTGCTCGGCATCGTGCTCGCCTCCACGCTCGTCATCATCCCCACGGCGTTCGCAAGCGGCGCAGAGATGGCCTGGGGCGTCGTCTGCGCCGTGCTCGGCGTGCTCGCTGCCTATTTTGGCGGCAGGCTCCGGCCGAAGGAGGACGCGGAGGCCTAAAAGAGAGAAAAAAAGAGTTCAGGCTTTTGCCTGAACTCTTTTTTCGCCATTGGCACGTTCATCCCAGCAGCTCGCTGTAGCTTTCAAGGCTCTGCGTGGCCTCGGCGCGCATCGCGCGCCACGCCTCCTCGTTCGCGCCGCCGCGGACGGCCACGGTGCGAAAGCCCGCCTCCCCTGCCTGCTCGATGGCGGCGAGCGAGCCGGAAAAGACCGCCGTGTCGTCCTTTTGCCCGTGCAGGCGCTTCATCGCCCGCTCGAACATCGTGGCGCTGCCGACCTTGCAGAGGGCGACCTGCTCGGTGAGCACAAAACGGAAATAGGACGAAAGCCCCGCCCGCTCGAGCGCTTTTTGCGCCTCCTCCGCGCGCAGGGCCGTCACCGCGCCGAGCCAAACGCCTTCCATCTTAAAAAGGGCGAGGGCCTTGTCGAGCCCCTCGCGCGCCGCGCCGTCGGGCGTGAAGAGCGTATCCTCCAGTGTGAAAATCGCGCTTTGCAGCCGCATCCCGCATTCCTCCGATCCATTGTGATTGGGCATTCATTATACCCCAACGGGCTGCGATTTTCAATCGCCGCGCCGCCGGGCGGGAGAAGTGTATAAAATCCCCTTATCAGGTGGAGAAATGAAAGAAAAACCGCGATTCCGCGAGTTAAAAAAGACTATTCTGTGCAAAAATGATGAAAGAATATTCGCTATCGCAAAAAGATTTGAATATTCTGTGTCGAATAAACGGTTGACTTGTCATTTTTATTGAGCTACACTATATACACTCTCTCCGCCGGAGATCTGTGCGGCGGAAAAAACATATAGGAGGAAGAATTATGACGAAGCATTCGTATGCAGCAAAGGCCCTGTCGCTCTTGCTGGCGCTGATGCTGACGCTCTCGCTTGCGGTCCCCTCCGCATTCGCCGTCAGCCATCAGGACATGAACCCCAAGGACGATGCGCTCCTCGGCACGAAATTTTCCGTGGACGCCACCATCACGCTCGTTACGGGCAAGGAGGGCGAGGACGTTTCCCTCTCCATCCCCGTTTCCGGCATGAACAAGGAAGCGCTTGCCGCGGCGATCACCGCAGGAACGGTCACGCTCGCGCTGGAGCGCGACGATTCCCGCCCCTACGTCAACGAAGAGCTTTTCCCCTACGCCTATGCGGGCGGGGATCTTAACAGCTGGATGACCGAGGGCAAGGACGAGCACCAGTTCACGGACATCAAGCTGACGGCGAACGAGAAAAACGGCAAGGCCGTGCTCGATGTCTCCTTCCATGTGAACAACTACTTCTATTCCACCAACCGCAGAACCGGCGAGGCAACGCCCGACTACAGCGTGCCCCACGTGAACGGCGGCTACTACATCGACCTTTGCGGCTACTTTGACCTGACGGCCAAAAATAGCGGCAAGGCGATCGGCTCGGCAAGCGTCAAGGTCGCGCCGTACGAGAACTTCAACACCATGTGGGAGATCTACAAGGAGCTCGACACGATCGTGGCAAACGGCACGAAGAACGGTCTGTATGTTGAAAAGTTCTCCATGGGCCAGTCCACCGCGGGGCGCGATATGCCCTATCTGATCGTCGCCGACTCCAAGGCGAGCGTGACGAAGTGGCTCGCCCTCACCGAGCAGGCCGAGACGGACCCTGACGCCGTGCTCGCCGACATCAAGTCCGGCAAGCTCGACGATATCCGCGTGCCCGTGATGTACTCCAACATCCACTCCAACGAGGTCGCCGCCACCGACGGTGTGCTCGATTTCGCCAAGATGATCACGAGCGAGAAGACCATCGACTACAAGACGCTCACGGGCTTCACCGCCGCGGGCGAAGAAGAGCTCAAGGCCGAGATGGGCCCTGTGGGCGCGGAGGGCAGCGTTGCCATCCCCGACCTCGTCCGCGACAAGGCCAGCTATTTGGGCTATCTGACGGCCGACAACAACGGCAAGTCCGGCAAGGTCGACCTTGAGAAGTACTACACCGTCGAGGACAACAGCATCAGTGTCAAGGACGAGCTGCTCTCTGACGTGTTCTTTATCCTCGTGCCCGAGGAGAACGTCGACGGCCGCACCTATCTCACGAGACACTCCACCAACGGCTATGACCTCAACCGCGACAACTCCTTCCAGACCACGAGCGAGACGGCCAACATGCAGCAGCTCATCGGCACGTTCAACCCCATGTCGCTTGCTGAGTTCCACGGCCGTGTGCAGGCCTTCCAGTGCGAGCCCTGCGATCCCCCGCACGAGCCGAACTTTGAATACGACCTGCTTGCCGAGCACCTCATCACCGGCGGCGAGGCACTGGGCATTGCGGCAGTCGCCAACAACGATGGCTACAACAGCTATGTCATCCCCCAGCGCGATTACCTGAGCTACACCGGCAGCGGCACCGAGACCTACTGGGAAGACCCGTGGGACGATATGTCCACGAGCTACACCCCCCAGTTCGCCATGCTCCAGGGCACCGTTGCCTACACCGTTGAGCTGCCCGCCTACAACGATGATACCGCTCAGGCAGCGCAGTACGGTATCCTCGGCAACGCCGCCTATGTTGCCGCCGAAAAGCTCTCCTACCTCACCTCTCAGGTCAAGATCTTCGAGCGCGGTGTGAAGAACTTCAATTCCGACGCCTACGCGCTCGTCGGCCAGTGGCTGTGCGATCAGAACGACGTGGAGGGCGCGGAGATGGACGTCTTCCGTCCCGAGTACAAGGGCGCGGGCCAGAACGGCAACTTCTACCCCGAGTGCTACATCATCCCGCTTGACGGCGAAAACCAGACCAACCTCCAGGCCGCCTCCGACATGATGGAGTGGCTCACGAGAAACGACGTCAAGGTCAACGTGACCGAAAAGTCCTTCACCTATGACGGCGTTACCTACCCCGCCGGTACGATGATCGTCTCGATGTATCAGGCCAAGCGCTCTGTCGCCAACGGCGCGCTCTATGACGGCACGCTCATCAACGGCTGGACGGTCCTCTACTCCGAGGGCATCACCTCCTTCAACGAGACGCGCGGCTTCGACATGGTCACCGTGGCCGAGCCCGCCGCCTACAAGACCATCTCCGCCGTCTGCGGCGAGCCGATGGACCACGACGACGCGCTCGCCTACACCAACGCCCTTGGCTCCTGCTTCACGGGCGAGAAGAACAAGGACGTTGTGATCTCCAACGCCTCTGAGGATTCCACCGCCGCCGTCAACGAGCTTCTCAAGGCCGGTAAGACCGTCGGCATGGTGACTTCCGGCGACTACATGGGCGATTTCATCTGCTCCTACACCGACTATGAGAGCGTTGCGGGCAAGTACCTGCTCTCCGCCACGGGCGTTGACAAGGCGGATGTGAGGGCCAGACTCATCACCAAGTCTCCCACCGTCTATGTCTCCGGCACGCCCAGCGAGAGCAGCAAGGGCTTTGTCTACACCCCGCAGGTGAGCCAGAGCTCCGGCTGGAACTATGACATGGCCGCCATGGCGCTTCTGGGCTTCACCACGACCTCGGACGTGACCAAGGCGGATGCTGCCATCGGTGCGACGAAGCTGGACGCTGCGGCGAAGACCGCCGTGAAGAACGGCCTTCCCTACATCGGCTACAGCTATTCCGCAGCGTCCACCGCCTCCGACCTCATCGCCGGTGTGGAATACACCGAGCTGGACGGCGCGATGGACTGCCTGACCCCCGTTGTCTATCCCAACAAGACCCTTGTGAACGCGAGTTACATTGCTGACGGCGACGGTATCCTCTATGCCTACGGCCTCGGCTACTTCTCCAAGGTTCCCACGGGCGCGACGGTGCTCGTCAAGAGCGACAAGACCAAGACGCCCACCGAGGGCTTCATCCCCACGAACACCGCCGAGCGCGCCGCGGGCTTCAAGGCCTACTTAAACGGCGGCGTGCAGGGCTTTGCCTACAAGGAAAACGGCATGAACGTCGTCCTCTTTGCCAACTCCCTCACCCATAAGGTCCACCAGAGAGACGAATATGCCTACCTCAGCAACTTCCTCTTCTCCTCCGTCCTGAGCGACAAGAACTACGACGGCTCGGCCGCCCTGCCCTTCACCGACGTTGCGGACGACGCCTACTATGCCGACGCCGTTGTCTGGGCCGTTGCGAAGAACATCACCTCCGGCGCGACCGCCGCGACCTTTGCGCCGAACGCGGGCTGCACGCGCGGCCAGATGGTCACCTTCCTGTGGAGAGCCAACGGCAGCCCCGAGCCGAAGTCCACGGCCACGTCCTTCACCGACGTGAAGAGCGGCGCGTACTACGAAAAGGCCGTTGCGTGGGCGGTGGAAAACAACGTGACCACCGGCACGAGCAGCACGACCTTCTCCCCGGATGCCTCCGTCACGCGCGCACAGGCCGTCACCTTCCAGTGGAGAGCGGCCGGCGCACCGAAGGCTGAGGGCACGAACGCCTTTACCGACGTGAGCGCGAGCGCCTTCTACGCTCCCGCCGTGCAGTGGGCCGTCAACGCGGGCGTGACCACCGGCACGAGCGACACCACCTTCTCCCCGAACAGCAACTGCCTGCGTGCGCAGATCGTTTCCTTCCTCTACCGCGCCGCCAAGTAAGCGGCAAAGCAAAAAATACGCTGCGGAGCAATCCGCAGCGTATTTTTTGTTCCGCAGGATATCCACAGGACGGTCTGTTCCTGTGGAAAAAGAGAAAAAATTTTTCCGTCCCGCCTGTTGACAGAATGGACATCACGGACTATAATGCTTCAAAAATGAACAGTTCAAAAAAGAAAGAAGGAAGGGCATGAACCGAAGCATATCGATCTCCCGAAAGATCGCGCTCGCCTACAGCGAAGTGTGCAGGCCGCTCTGCAAGGAGCTGGGCCTGCCGCAGACGGCCTTCGACATCCTGATGTTCCTGGGGAACAACCCGGCCTATAAAACGGCCAGCGAGATCGTGGAGATCCGCCGCCTCAAGGCGAATCTCGTGTCGGTCAATGTGGAAAAGCTCGTGCAGGAGGGCTATCTCACGCGCTGCGCGGTGGCGGGCGACCGGCGGAAGACGGAGCTTCTCTGCACCGAAAAGGCAGCGCCCATCCTCGCGCGCGGGCGGAAGCTCCAGAAGGATTTTTCCGAGAGCCTCTTTGCAGGCATGGACGAAGCGCGGCGGGAAGCCTTCGCCGCGGCGCTCGCGGAGATCGAAACCAATCTTGATGCAATGCTGGAGGCAAACGAACCATGAGTATCCTGACGACCGTTCTGGTCACATTTTTTGCGGGCATGGGCGCGGGGCTCGGCACCGGCTTTGCCGGGATGAGCGCCGCCGCAGTCATCAGCCCCATGCTGATCACCTTTCTGGGCGTTGAGCCCTACATGGCCGTGGGCATCGCGCTCTCGTCCGACGTGCTCGCGAGCGCCGTCTCGGCCTACACCTACCACAAAAACAAGAATCTCGACATCAAAAATGGCCTCATCATGATGGCGAGCGTGCTGCTCTTTACCGTCATCGGCAGCTACGCGGCAAGCCTCGTCCCCTCGGCGACGATGGGCGGCTTCTCCGTCTTCATGACGTTCCTGCTGGGCGTCAAATTCATCCTGCGCCCCGTGATGACCACGAAGGAAACGATGGCGCAGGTGGACGCGAAAAAGCGCGCGGTGCAGTCGCTCGTCTGCGGCGCGATGATCGGCATGATCTGCGGCTTCATCGGCGCGGGCGGCGGCATGATGATGCTGCTCATCCTCACGAGCGTCATGGGCTACGAGCTGAAAACGGCCGTCGGCACGAGCGTTTTCATCATGACCTTCACCGCCCTGACCGGAGCCGTTTCCCACTTTGCCATCGGGGGCCTGCCGGATACGCTCACATGGGTGCTGTGCGTCGTCTTCACGCTCCTCTGGGCGCGTATCGCCGCGGTCTTTGCCAACCGTGCGCAGCCCAAGACCCTCAACCGCGCCACGGGCGTGGTGCTCGTGGTGCTGGGCATTGCCGTGATGGGCTTTCAGCTGCTTGCGTGAAAATGCGCCCCTTTGACGATCGCTTCGCTTTCCTTGGCCATCACAAGACCTCCTGCGTCCCTTCGTTTCCGGTGGGAAGGCAGGAGGTCTTTCCTTTTGCCGAAAACAAAAAAAACCCTTGAAATCATAGCGATTTCAAGGGTTTTGGTGGAGACTGCTGGACTCGAACCAGTGACCTCCTGCGTGTGAAGCAGGCATCAGCGGCTCGCCGCTGAAATCTCAACAACTAAAAAGCAAAACTTTTTGCAACGAAAAAGTCTCAAATCCGCTCTTGTTTCTTCCTTGTTTGCAATTATATTGTACCACACATCAGCTGCCGATGCAATGACTATTTGGACGTTCCAAAAGAAAAAGCGCACAGATTTTTGAAGTCTGTGCGCTTTTTGTGCGTCAAAGGAAAAGGTGCAACGTCCCGCTCCTTTTCAATTACATCATTTTCCCATATAGCGATAGAGGAATGTCACGATCTGACCGCGCGTGCAAAGATCATTCGGAGAGAATGTCGTTGCGCTGGTTCCCTCGGTCACTTTTCCGCTCACTGCCCAAAGAGTGGCATTATAATAGTAAGCTGTTTCACTCACATCGGCAAAGGAATTGCTTCCGCTCACCGCAGGAGAATTCGCATAGCGATAGAGGAATGCCACGGCCTGCCCGCGTGTACAGGTATCGTTGGGAGAAAATGTCGTTTCACTGGTTCCCTTTGCAATGCCTTTTTCAACTGCCCACAGCACCGCTTTGTAATAGTAGGAGTCCTCTGCAACATCGGTGAACGGGTTAACCTTGTTGGTCGGTTCAGGCGATCCCGCCGCACGATAAAGGAACGTCACCATTTCCGCACGGGTGCAGGAAGCGTTGGGCTGGAACGTGGTGTCAGTCACGCCCTTGGCGATTCCCTTGCCAACTGCCCAAATCACAGCATCGTAGTAATAGTCATCCTTCTTTACATCCACAAACGGATTTTCCGGAGTTTCAGGCTTAGAGGGAGTCGGATTCGGCTTCACAGAGGGTTTGTGCGGCGGATTGTAGGGCGGAACATAGTTGGGGTTCTTTGTTCCACAGCCGTTTGCGCAATATTCGAGGTTATTCCCAAAGTCGTGCGGAAGTTTGTCAACAACATTCTGCTTAACCAGAACTTCATTGCAGACAGAGCAGTGCTTGCCTTCGGTCA
>URCK01000027.1 GCA_900546295.1 uncultured Eubacteriales bacterium
GACCTCATTCTGAGCTTTCTCTGCTACAACGACATCAGCGCCATGAGCCGCCTGCACCGCAGCGCCAGCGCGCAGATGTCCCGCCCCGCCATCAGCATCCAGTCGAGCGGTGGCTGGACCTTTGGCTCGCCGTCCGTCCTCATGATGTTCCACCGCGCGCCGGGAGCGCTTGAAAACGAGCTTTTGGAAATGGACGAGTGCATGCCACACTACTATCAGGTCACCAACCGCCACGGGCAGGGTGCGGAGACCATCATGCACGCCGAGGCGCTGTTCTGCCAAGGGCGCTTCACCGATGCCCATATCGAGCTGGAGCGCGCCTACGCGCAGGTAAAAGACAACGGGCAGGTCAACATGGCGCTCTGCTGCGATTTTCTGTCGCGGCGGCTCTCGCTTTATACCGACGTAGAGCAGCGCTATACCTTTGAGGAGCGATACGCTGAGCTTCTGCGCTATCACGACGCCTCGTGGATCAACCTCTGGAGCGCCACCAGCGCCTACTACCATGCCCTGCGCGGCGAAACAAATAAAATCCCGGAGATCTTCTCGCAGCACCGCCTCTCCGATGTCAACATCCTCGCGCCGGGAAAGCCCATGATGGAAATGATCGAAAATCAGGTCTATCTTGCCGAGGGCGCTTATGCCAAGGTGGCCGGGCGCAGCGCGGAACTGCTGGCGGTGTGCGAGGCGATGCACTACGCATTAGTGGCGCTGCACATCCGCATCCAGACGGCGGCGGCTTATGAGAAGCTTGGCAAGAGCGAGGAAGCTCATACGTGGCTGGGCAGGGCGCTTTCCGACGCTGCGCCGGACGGTCTTGTGATGCCGTTCATTGAAAACTACGAGCGCTTAAAACCCTTGCTGGCGCAGGAGATCAAAACAGAGCTGATCGCAAAGATCACCGAGCTTGGCGAGGCGGCAGGGGCACGAAACGCAGCAAGCGCCCGCCCGCCGGCGTTCAATGCATTGACCGAGCGGGAATTTGAGGTCGTTTGCCTGATGGCGCAGCGGCTTTCTAACCGCGAGATCGCAGAAAAGCTCTATCTCTCCGAGGGCAGCGTCAAGCAGTATGTCAATCAGATCTATTCAAAGCTTCATATTGAGGGCGACACCCGCACCAAGCGAAAGACGCTTGCCGGGCTGCTCGGGCAAAAGACCTAACCTTTGGTTAATGGTTCTTCCGTAACATCCACCGTACAATGTCTGTACGGTGGATCTTTATTTTTACGGAAAGGAGGGCGCGCACGTGAACCGAAGGTATCTCACAGCCGTCACACCGCTGCCCGACCATGTGCTGCAAGTTGATTTTGTATCCGGAAGCCGGCTTTTACTGGACATGAAGCCCTATCTTGACAAGATCAGGTTTCGCCCGCTTGCAGACGCGAGGGTGTGGAACAGCGCTGTGACCAACGGCATCTTTGTCCGCTTCGGCGATGTGGAGCTGAGCCACGATGAGATCTTGTCCATGGCGGAACAGGAGCATTGAAGCAGCCCATCTGAAAAAAGGAGAAGAAAACGATGAAACAATTGAAAACCTACCTGTCTCTTGCATTGACCTTGGCGCTGTGCCTGAGCCTTGCCGCCTGCGGCGAGAGCAGCGAAGACTATGGCGACGACGGCAGCGACTACAATTTATACGGCGTTCCCGATTCCTTCGAGGGGCTGGTAAAAGACTCCGAGCAGATGTCGAACCTCTACCTCTACGGCGGCGCGTGGCGGGGCGAGGACGGCGGCACGCTGATCTCCGCCACCAACGACGATGGCGACGAGGTGCGCTTTGCGCTGTACGATGCTGACGAAGAGGTGACCGCCAGCGGCTTCATTCAGTTCGTGCCGGACTATGACTACGACTATTTCTACAATGAGCACGACGGCGTGGCCTACCGCAGCTGGTTCGACGAGGTCGGCTCGCTGCATGTGGCCGAGCTCGGTACCTTTACGCAGATAACCGGCGACGCGCCTGGCGAGAACATCGGCGACATCGATTTTGAGACGATGGCGGGCACATGGTATCTGGACGCCGAGTGGGACGCGCGCAGCATCCTTGTGTTTGACGAAACCGGCAGCTGGGAGCTGATGGAGCGGCCCGGCGGCGACGGCGACCCCACCACGGTGGACTGCGGCACCGTCGAGCTTGCACCCGAGGACGCCGAGGAGATGTATCTCGCCGTTTCCGACCTGTATGACGACGCAGCCTACGAATTCACCCTCCTCGACCACGACACGCTGCGCTGGGGCGACTTTGAATTCTATCAGAAAATGGCATAACGCGCGGAAAATAAGGAGGACGATCACATGAAAAAGAAATTATCCTACGTTCTTGCAGGGCTGATGCTGCTCTGCCTGCTGTGTGCGGCCTGCGGCGGAGAGACATCCGTGCAGGATGACCCGGGCGATGGTCTGGGCGGCGGAATCAGCGAGGACACCGTGAACGACTTCAGCGATTTTGAGGGCATCTGGCTGGGGGAAGCGAACAACGACTACGACTACATGGAGTTTGATTCAGACGGCAACTGGACGCTGTATCTTAGCGGCGAGGCGGTGGACGGAGGCTATCTCCGCTATGAGCCGGAGTGGGAAGCCATCTACGCTTACAGCGATCTTGACGACTCCGGCAGCCGCATCGCCTTGGAGGACGGACAGCTCTACTGTGCCGCCTACGGCTACTTCAACCCCGGCGAGGGGATGGAATACCTCTGGTACGAGGACGGCGGCCGTCTCACCGAGGATGACGAGCTCGACTTCTCGGAGGACGAGGTATCTGACTGGAACGGCCGCCTGAACGGCGATGCAAATTCCTATTGGAGCTGGGATTCCGACCTCTGCCAGCGGAACGTTTCGGAATTCAAGGGCATCTGGTACTATGACGGCGACCTCTCGGCGGAAACCTATATCGTCATCGACGGCAGCGGCAGCTGGAGCTTTTACCAGCGCGCGCCCGGCGCCGAGAGCGCAGAAATGGACTCCGGCACCTTCTCCTATTCAACGGATGAGGCGAGCACCTATTACGCCGATTCCACGATGTACGACGGTGTATCGTACAAGGTCTTTGAACTGGACGAGGATGTTCTCGTGTGGGGCGACGAAGGCTCTTACTACCTGATGGAGTGATAGAAAGGAAGAGAGAAAATCATGAAAAATCGATGGAAGCGTACTATCCCCTTTGCATTGGCACTGGCGCTCTGCCTGAGTCTTGCCGCCTGCGGCGATTCCGGCGATATCACAGGAGATGACTGGCGCACCAGCGGCATGGTGGTCGGCGGCGGCACCATTACCCACGACGGCGAGAGCGTGGATGTTCTGGTCACAGTGAGCGAGAGCAGCGCGGCGTTCTACCGCGACCTTCCCGAGCAGGTGCTCTTTGACAGCGTGTCCTTCCCCATGAACATCCCCGACGCAGAGCAGGCCTTCAACGCCATTTTCTTTGACGATCTCGACGGCGATGGTGAAAGCGACGTGCTGGTGAGCTTTATCCACGAAAACGGCGATGAAACCGAGCTGATCTGGCTCTGGGACAGCGAAGCGCGCTATGTTTTCCGGGAGGATCTCTCCACCGTTACGGTTGTCGGCGATCAAAGCGGCAGCGTGAACGACGGTACGCTTCTTCCGGCAGATGAAGACCCCTATTTCACGCAAAACGGTCTTGCGATCAACGCCGCCGCGGAGATGGGAACTTTCCTGCTGGAGGACGGGGTTTGCAGCTATTCGGGCCTTGGTGACGGCTACAATACCGGCGACTGCTATTGGGAGATCATAAAAAACGGCGACTACACCCACGACGGCATCCGCGAGCTGCATTTTGACGCCATCTGCTACATCCCGGAGGACTCCATTCCGTATTTTTCCGAGCAGTACATCACCAATACCGACAGCGAGCTGTACGATTTCTACACCGGCATGTGGCTCACCACCGCAACGGCATACGGCAACAGCCAGCGCGGCGACAATTATTATCTCCACACCGTCAGCTGGCAGGGAAATAGCTATCTCATTGAATTTGCCTACTCGACCGACTGGCAGTACAACGTGGGCGACTGGGCGCAGGTCCTCACCAAGAGCTACGCCGTCTATCTCCCGGAGGACTATGACGGGCTGGTCTTTGCCGCCGAGGCGCAGCCGGCAAGCTACAAGGACAGCGCCAAACGTATGCAGCTGGACAGCATTTCGCCCGAAGCCTCCCTCATGGACATCGATACGGTGGACCCCTACCGCAGCCTGTATTTCAGCCTTTGCTACTAAGGAAGGAAAGCTATGGGAAAGAAACGCAATGATTTTGACGCGGTGGGCGTTGAGCGGATGACGGACGCGGAGCTGTCAAAGAAGCTGGGAGGCTATCAGAGAACGGAGAGTATCAGCATATCGCTGGGCGTTTTACTGGTGATCGCAGGGTGTATTTCAATGTTTATACAGCGTGACCCCATTTTGGTCTGCGCTTTGGCGTTCCCCGGCGTGGCACTGTTCCTGTTGGTGGCAAAGCCCGCCCAAACGAAGAAAAAAGCCCTGATGCAGCAGCAGCTGGGCGGCTTCTTCCGCACGGAGCTGACAAAAGCCTTCGGCCCGGAGCCGGAGCCGGCCACGCTGCCCATCGACTGGGCGTACCTGGAGGCGGCAAAGCTGTCGACGGTCCCCTTTACGGAGTGTACCGTGACAGACTTTCACGAGGGCGAGCACAAGGGACTGCGGTTCTCCGCGGCCAATGTGGAGCTGCGCCGCACCGTGGAGGAAAAATCCGGCCCCGACAACGACAACTGGATGACCCGAACCGAGACGCTGTTCCGCGGCATCGTGGTCCGCTGCAAGGACATCTGTGACCAGGCGCAGGACATCGCCCTGAACGACATGTTCCAGGAGCGGAAGAAGGACGACATCACCGACCCTGCCGCCTTCCGGAAGCACTTCGCCGCTCATACGGCGGATGGCCGGGAGGTGGACGATCAGGTCACGCCGCAGCTTCGTGACCTGGTGCAGAAGCTGGAGGCATCTTCCCGCAGTGCCAAGCTGTGCGGCCTTATCCTCCGTGACGGCGATCTGACGCTGGCCCTGAACACCCGGTATGTGTTTGCGGGCGTTCCGGAGGAGCTGGATCTGCGGGACATCGACGGGATACGAAAATGGTTTACGGCCTCGCTGACCGGTATGGGCAATCTGCTGGATCTGATAACGGAAAGCCCCGCCCTCACCGGCGCGGCGGAAGAAGGAGAAAACAATGAAAGAAACAAGCAGAAATATGACGGATGAACAGCTGGCGCAGGAGCTGCGCAAGAGCAAGGGCGGCAAGCTGGGCGGAAAACTCCTTTCGCTGCTGGGCGGCGCCGTCGCCATCGCAGGTATCCTTCTGGGCGGCAATATCGTGCTCACCCTTCTGGGCGGCGTGGTCCTTGCGATTGGTCAGGCGGTGCAGGGGAAAGCCAAAGCGCATGCAGACGGGCAGGCCTTCGATGCCATTGCACCGGAGATCATAGGCGCTTGCCTTGAAAACGTACAGATGAACCCCACTTCGCACCTGTTGCACGCGAAGGACACCAACATTCCCCTGCCAAGCCACAGCTATTGCGGCGGCAGCGGGTACATCCGGGGGACCTATCGCGGACTTACCACGGAGCTGTGCACCGTCAGGCTGACGGAGGTGGATGAGTTCCAGCGCGAGGAAAGCGGGCAGTGGGAGAGAAGCGAGCACGAGGTCTACGCCGGGCAGTGGATGCTTTGCGATCTTGACCGGGAATTTCCGACATGGCTGACCATCTGGCCGAAAGAGAGGCTGGATAAGCTGCTTCGCGCCAAAACCATCAAAACAGGGAATGAGGACTTTGACAAGCGCTTCAACCTGACAAGCGGCGATGAAGCGGCAGCTCTTCGCATCCTGACCCCCGGACGGATGGAGCGCATCCTGACGCTGGCGGACACTTCCTTCGGGAAATTCGCCGTCAATCTCAACCCGGACGGAAAGCTCTATCTCGCCGTTCACAGCGGGCGCGGCTTTTTTGATAGCGGCAAAGGCCGGGAGTCCCCCACGCAGCTGCGAGCGCGCTTCACCCGTGAGCTGAAGTGGTTTACGGATATGATCGACGCATTTCGCGGCGTATAAGGAGGTGAAGCATATGCCGCTTTGGCTCGCTGTCGTGCTGCTGTTGCTGTCGCTGCTGGGGGTCGTCCTCTCCCGCCGTTACTTGCGGAAACCGATGCAGACGATCTGCGTTATTCTCTGCGTCCTGCTGGCAGTGGCCTGCGCCGCTTATGTCGGGCTGACCATTCTGTTTGTGGATGCAGTACAGAACCAACCGCCGGCGCAGTAGAGAGGAACTAAAAAAAGCAGCTGCTGCGATCAAAGACAGGTGCAGCGAAACAATCCACAAAAATACTCTTGACAAACGGAAAAGATGCGCTATAATATGAACAATTTCATCGTTTAAACCGTTGAAGCGGAGATAACGGCAGCGATGCCCTTACAGAGAGCCTGTGGTGCTGAAAATCAGGCAGGAAACACGTTGTCAAATGGGCCGCCGAGGGTGCAGTCAAATGGGAGTCCCCCCAGAGTATTCTGCAACGTGTTGGCATACGTCAGTTGCCGGGATATGTAGGTATCCTGTAAAGCGCACGGGTTGCACCGTGAATCAAGGTGGCACCGCGGATAGTAGTGTTCCTATTCGTCCTTGACAGAGCGTATTGTTCTGTCAAGGGCGTTTTTTGTTTTGATAAAAGCTCCTTTGACATGAAAAGAGTCAAAGGAGCTTTTTCCTGTTTTACAAGGAGGTCGATCCAATGAAGATGCAGCGATGGCGGCGTTCCGCACGCCAGATACACAAAATCAATCAGAATATGATCGTGACCGACACCCCAACCAAAATCTAAAATAATTTGACCGGAGGAACATCAAATGAAGTTTAACAATGTTGATTTCGATACCTATTTCAAGAACTATCCCGACGCCGAGGGCTACTTCGGCAACTACGGCGGCTCCTACATCCCGCCCGAGCTGCAAAACGCCATGAACGAGATCAGCGAAGCTTATCAGACCATCTGCAAGTCCCGCAAATTCATCAGCGAGCTTCGCCGCATCCGCAAGGAGTTTCAGGGCAGACCCACGCCGATCTCCCACCTTGCAAGGCTCTCCGACAAGATCGGCACGGGCGTTCAGCTCTATGTCAAGCGTGAGGATCTGAACCACACCGGCGCGCACAAGCTCAACCACTGCATGGGCGAGGTACTGCTCGCGAAGTACATGGGCAAGAAGAAGGTCATCGCCGAGACCGGCGCAGGTCAGCACGGCGTTGCGCTGGCGACCGCCGCCGCTTACTTTGGCCTGGACTGCGACATCTACATGGGTGCGGTGGACATCAAGAAGCAGGCGCCGAATGTGGCGAGAATGAAGATCCTCGGCGCCCGAGTGATCGAGGTCACAGACGGGCTGCAAACGCTGAAGGAAGCGGTCGACGCGGCATTTGCGGCATACTGTGAGGAGTACAAGGACGCCATCTACTGCATCGGCTCCGTCGTCGGCCCCCATCCCTTCCCGATGATGGTGCGCGACTTCCAGAGCGTTGTTGGCATTGAGGCAAGGGAGCAGTTCCTCGATATGACGGGCGAGCTTCCCGACGCGGTCGTTGCCTGCGTGGGCGGCGGCTCCAACGCCATGGGCCTGTTCTCCGGATTTTTGAATGACCCCGTCGATCTTTACGGCGTTGAGCCGCTCGGACGGGGCACCAAGCTCGGCGATCACGCCGCCAGCCTCACCTATGGCGAGGAGGGCATCATGCACGGCTTCAAGAGCATCATGCTCAAGGACGAGAACGGCAACCCGGCGCCCGTCTACTCCGTGGCAAGCGGCCTCGATTACCCGTCCAGCGGCCCCGAGCACGCCTTCCTGCACGACCTTGGCAGAGTAAAGTACGACGTTGTGAACGACGATGAGACGCTCGATGCCTTCTTCGAGCTTTCCCGCATGGAGGGCATCATCCCCGCAATCGAAAGCTCCCACGCGGTCGCCTACGGCATGAAGCTTGCGAAGACGATGGGCAAGGGCTCGGTGCTCATCAACCTCTCCGGCAGAGGCGACAAGGACATGGATTACATCATCGAGAAGTACGGTATCCGCTGAAATGGCAAAGAAAAAGAAGCACTTACGTTGCCGTAAGTGCTTCTTTTTTGCGTTGGTTCAACACATCAAGGCAGCTCCGCGCCCGCTTCATCAGAAGAGGTGGAAGCTTGCGATCAGGCCGGAGAAGACGATGGAGACCATCGAGAGAAGCTTGATGAGAATGTTGATGGACGGGCCGGAGGTATCCTTGAACGGATCGCCCACGGTATCGCCGACGACGGCAGCCTTGTGCTGCTCGCTGCCCTTGCCGCCGTGATGGCCGGATTCGATGTATTTCTTGGCGTTATCCCACGCGCCGCCGGAGTTCGCCATGAAGATGGCGAGGATGAAGCCCGTGACGAGCGCGCCGCAGAGCATGCCGACCACGCCGCTGCCGCCGAGCACAAGGCCGACGACGATGGGAGAGATGATGGCGAGCAGCGTCGGCGCGACCATTTCCTTCAGGCTCGCGCGGGAGCAGAGGTCCACGCAGCGGGCATAGTCGGGATCGGCGTGACCCTCCATGATGCCGGCGATTTCGCGGAACTGGCGGCGCACCTCAACGACGACGCTCTGTGCGGCGCGGCCGACGGCGTTCATCGTCATGGCGGAGAAAACAAACGGCAGGCACGCGCCGACGAAGATACCGACGAGCACGGTCGGCTCCATGAGCGAGAGGCTGTAATCACCGCCCGCGGCGTCGAGCTTTTCGATGAAGTTTGCAATGAAGGCGAGGGCGGTCAGCGCGGCGGAGCCGATGGCGAAGCCCTTGCCGGTCGCGGCGGTGGTGTTGCCGAGGGAGTCGAGCGCGTCGGTGCGCTCGCGGACCTCTTCGGGAAGACCCGCCATCTGCGCGATGCCGCCCGCGTTATCGGCAACAGGGCCGTAAGCGTCGGTGGAGAGGGTGATGCCGAGGGTCGAGAGCATACCGACCGCGGCGAGGGAGATACCGTAAAGGCCCAGCTCCGTGTTGCCGGCGTAGCCGATGGTGGAGCAGAAGTAGGCGACGAGAATGGCGATGCCGACGATGATGATGGGCATTGCCGTGGAGAGCATGCCGAGGCCGACGCCGCTGATGATGATGGTGGCGGAGCCGGTCTCGCTGCTGGCGGCGAGGTTCTGCGTCGGCTTATAGGTATCGGAGGTGTAGTACTCCGTCACGCGGCCGATCAGAACGCCCGCGAGAAGGCCCGCGAGAATGGCGAGCCACAGCCCGTAGAACGCGCTGCCGAGCAGGAAGCGCACGACGAAGAAGCTGACGACCGCCACGGTGACGGCGGAGAAGTTCGTGCCGCGGCCAAGCGCCTTGAGCAGATACTTCTGGTCGGCGTCCTCCTTCGTCTTGACGAGGAAGGTGCCGATGATGGAGCAGAGCACGCCGATGGCGGCAATGATAAGCGGGATGGCGACCGCGTACGCGCGGTCGATCTGCGGGATCTGGTTGAACGCCAGCACGCCCAGCGCGCAGGTGGAGGTGACAGAGCCGACATAGCTTTCATAGAGGTCAGCGCCCATGCCCGCAACGTCGCCCACATTGTCGCCCACGTTATCGGCAATGGCGGCGGGGTTGCGCGGGTCATCCTCAGGGATGCCTGCCTCGACCTTGCCGACAAGGTCCGCGCCGACGTCGGCCGCCTTGGTGAAGATGCCGCCGCCCACGCGGGCAAAGAGCGCCATCGAGGATGCGCCCATGCCGAAGGTGATCATCGCGGCGGTGATCTCCTCGAGCGAGGAGTGGAAGACGAGCTTCATCACCGCGTACCAGAGGGAGATATCAAGGAGTCCCAGACCGACGACCGTAAAGCCCATGACGCTGCCCGCGGAGAAAGCGATGCGCAGACCGCGGTTGAGTCCCTCCTGCGCGGCGGCCGCCGTGCGGCAGTTGGCGCGCGTGGCGATCGTCATGCCGATGAAGCCGGAAAGGCCGGAGAAAAATCCGCCGGTGACGAAGGCGAAGGGCACGAACCAGGTGACAAAGCCGGCCGCCGCCATGCCGCAGAGCACGGCAAACATGCAGGCGAAGAAGATGGCAACCGTGCGGTACTGCCGCTTGAGGAATGCAGAAGCGCCCGTGCGGATGGCGCGGGATATCTTTTGCATCAGCGGCGTGCCCTCGGAAAAGGCGAGGACCTTTTTGCTTTGCAGCCACGCAAATACAAGCGCCGTAATGCTGGCTGCCAGACTGACCAGATAAAGATCGTTCATGGTATTCTCCTTGTTTTACGTAAGTTTTCGCCGATCACACTGCTGCGAGGGCTTTGCCTTGCGGCGATCGCCCCGCCAACGGCAGATCAGAACAGGGCAGTTATTGCTATATGCAATAACTGGAGTTATCATTTCCCTGCTGTATCGTCCCGGATCAGAGCTGATATGATTATAGCACAGCATGTATGCATTTTCCACTTATTTTTATCAGGAACATTCAACTTTTTCTAATCGTTTCTCTTCCAAAACTTCTTATTGATTTTACAAATAAATCGTATCTGTTCCGCCCTATCTCGCCCGTTTTCGCAGCGTTTGAAGTTCGCGATTTATTTAATACTTTTGTAACATCTATCCCCCATCTTTGTTAACAAGCGTCCTTTATCTTAATCCTTGCAAGAGACAATAGCTTCTTTTCATCCAATCTTCCATCTTATAAGAAAAAGGACGCCGCAAGGCGTCCTTTTTCTATCTTCGTAATCTCATTTTCCCTCAGGGGTCAAAATCCGCCGCAGCGCCGATGGCGAGCGCAAGGCAGATGCCGCCTGCATAAAAGAGCATATCTGCAAGCGTAGGACGGGCGGCGATGGCCGCCGCGCAGAGGATGACGCTCATCGTGCTCACCGGCATGAGCACGCGGGGCGCGCCGCCGCGGAAGGCAAAGGCCGCAAATTCAAGCAGCATCACCGTCAGCGCCGCGAGCGCCAGCGTTTCAACATAGTAGTGGCGCAGGACGGGGTCTGCCGCGTGCTCGCGGTAGAAGAGGATAAGCGTGAGCACCATCGCGCACACCGGCACGAGCAGCGCAACGCCGGAAAAGCTCGTCTTGCGGCGCAGCGCCGTCGTCGCATAGAGGAGGCAGACCGCCCCGGCGGCAACGAAGGCGGACATCAGCATGGCAAGCGTCGTGCGCGGAGCAAAGGCCAACTCGCACACCGCCGAAGCGACGAGGGCAAAGCTGCCGAGCACCATCAGCATCACGGCAAAGACAGAGCGGTCGAAGGGAAAGTACAGCTCCATGCCCGCGCAAAGCTCGCGCCTGGCGGGCAGCCTGCGCGAGAGCAGGACCGTCACCACAGCGGCAAGCACCAGCAGCGCCGGCAGCGCCAGCGTTTCAAAATCCATCGCGACCGGCAGCCCGGTCTCATCAAAGCCAAGCGCCAGCAAGCGGATGCGCAGCAGCACCGCCGCCGCGGAAAAGAGCGCCAGCGTGATCCAATGAACGATCTTCACAACATCGAATCCTTTCTTTTTCGGCCCTGCCGCGCCGGAAAGCGCGGGCGCAAGCCGTATCATGAGTTTGCATTATGATAGCACACCTTCCCCCGTTTGTCCATTCATCATTTTGCGGACAAGGCTCTCATACACTGTAACGACACCAAAGGCGGCGCAGGCCGCAAGGAGGAATCAACCTTGAAACAGCTGCTTCGCATCACCATACTGCTCATCGGCTTCATCTGGCTGCTCGCGTGGGCGGCGGCCGGGCGCTTCGACGACGTCCCCGCCCCCGCCGACGAAAATGCATCTCCCGCGCCCTCGGGCGAGATCCTCTCCCCCGGCGAGCGCGACAGTGCAAAACGCCTGCGCATCCAGATCCAGGGACAGGTGCAGGAGATGGACATGGGCACATATCTTCTCGGCGTACTGCGCGCGGAGATGCCCGCCTCGTTTGAAGAGGAGGCGCTCAAAGCGCAGGCCATCGCCGCGCGGACCTACACGCTCTATCGCATCCGCGGCGGCGGCAGCGCCAACCACCCCGACGCCGACGCCTGCGACGACCACACCTGCTGCAAAGCATACCTGAGCGCCGAGCAGGCCGCGGCAAACTGGGGCAGCATGGCCGTCTACTACGAGGAAAAGCTTGCGCGCGCCGTGCGCGAGACGGACGGCGAGGTGCTCCTCTACGACGGCGTTCCCATCCTCGCGGTCTTCTTCTCCTCCGCCGACGGCAGCACGCAGGGCGCGGGCGACGTATGGCTGAATGACCTCCCCTATCTCCGGAAGGTCGAGAGCCCCGAGGACGAAGCGCTCGTGCCGAACTACTACTCCACCGCCTCCTTCACCGCCGAGGAATTCAAGTCCCTCGTGCTGCGCGCCTATCCGAATGCCGATCTTTCCGGCGACGCGAGCACATGGGTGAGAGACATCGTGCGAAATGACTCGGACTATGTCGCCTCCGTGACGGTCGGCGGCGTGAAAATGCGCGGCAACGACCTGCGCACCCTTCTCTCGCTGCGCTCGCCGTCGTTCACCGTGGAATGTAAGAACAACGCCTTCACCTTCCACGTCACTGGCTACGGCCACGGCGTCGGTATGAGCCAATACGGCGCGAACGCTCTCGCCAAGGAGGGCTACAGCGCAGAGGAGATCGTACAGCACTATTTTTCGGATACGACCGTCGGGTATTATGACGCGCCGTGACGCGCATGGATATTGCAAAGCGCACAGGAAATTGATATAATGAGAAAAACAATTCAAGGAGGTGACGGCGGTGAAAGGTAAGCGGATCTTCTGCCTGCTGCTCTCGGCTTTGCTGCTCTTTTCGCTCGCGCCGGGGGCGGCCCGCGCCGATACGACGGTCTATTTTACCGCCGTCAACGATCAGCTTCTGAGCCTCAGCGACGATACGATGCCCTTCTGGTCCGGCGGGCGGCTGTATTTATCCAGCACCGCCATCTCCGGCTCGGATCTCGGCGTTTTCTACTCCCGCAGCCGCGACAAGCAGACTGTCGTCGTATACCGTCAGGGCAGCGCGCTCACCTTTGACCTCTCCAGCGGTGCGGTGAACGACCAGAGCGGCCGGCAGTACGGCGGCTCAGCCATTGTGCGCGGGGATGTCGTTTTCCTGCCCATCGAGCTTCTGACGCAGTTCTTTGCGCTCGACTACAGCTACACCCGCATTTCCTACGGCTATCTTGTGCGCATCAAGAGCGATACGGTCGTGCTCTCGGACGCGAAGTTCATCGACGCGGCCGCCGCGCCCATGGCGCAGCGCTACAATGAATACATCAAGTCCCACTCAGGCGGCCTGACGCCCGGCGACACGCCGCGCCCCAGCGTTGACAGCGATACCGACCGCGTCTATCTCACCCTGCCCGTAACGGACGCGGCGCTTTCGCTCGAGCTTCTCTCCTCGCTGGAGGACGCCGGTGCGAAGGCGACCTTCCTCTTTACGGAAAAGCAGCTGGCCGACTCAGGCGACCTGCTGCGCCGTCTCCGCGTCGGCGGCAGCGCCGTCGCGCTGCGCATCGACGCCTCCGGCGGCAGTGGGCGGACGATCAGCGCCATCGAGCGCGCAAACGACGCGCTCTGGTCCGCCTGCAACCGTAAAACGCGCCTCGTCGTGCTGGAAGCCGCCGCTGATGCGACCGTGCGCGCGGTGCGAAATGCGGGCTACTGCCCCATCATCTTTGACCTCGACTACAGCGCAGGTCTTCCCGCCTCCGCCACGCGCACGGCCAACGCGGTGCTGCGCGCGGCGCGCAGCGGCGGCTGCACAGTCCTTCTCGGCAGCGACAGCGCCGTGCAGGAGGATTGGAGCGCGTTTCTTAACCGTCTGCGGGCGGGTGCGCTGCCCATTGCGGCGCTCAACGAGCTCTCTGCGCGCAGGAGCGGCTCTTAACTTAACAAAAAGTTCAGGAAAAGTGCGCAATATCGCGTATAATAACGATAAACAAGGAATCACAGGAGAAAGGCGCACGCTTGTGCGAAAGGAGAAACGGCATGGCACGCAATATTCTCGTCGTAGAGGACGACAACAATATCTCCAATCTCATTAAAATGTATCTCGACAAGGAGGGCTTCGAGGTTCGCATCGCCGCCGACGGCGGCAAGGCGGTCGAGGAATTCAAGGCGCAGGAGCCCGACCTTGTACTGCTCGACGTGATGCTCCCCGTGCTCGACGGCTGGGGCGTGTGCGCCAAGATCCGCGAAACGTCCAAGTGCCCCATCATCATGCTCACCGCCAAGGGCGAGGTGAACGACCGCATCCACGGCCTCGAGATGGGCGCGGACGACTATGTCGTCAAGCCCTTCGAGATGAAGGAGCTGCTCGCGCGCATCAACGCGGTGCTGCGCCGCAGCGAGATCCCCGAGGACACGCACAAGCGTCTCACCTTTGATAAGCTTGTGATCGACCTTGACTCCTACGAGCTCATCGTCGACGGCAAGAAGATCGACACGCCGCCCAAGGAGCTGGAGCTGCTCTACCACCTCGCCGCAACGCCGAACCGCGTCTATACGCGCAACCAGCTGCTCGACGAGGTGTGGGGCTTCGACTATTTCGGCGACTCGCGCACGGTGGACGTGCACGTCAAGCGCCTGCGCGAAAAGGTAGAAAATGTCAGCGATCAGTGGGCGCTCAAGACCGTCTGGGGCGTCGGCTACAAGTTTGAAGTGAAGTAAAACCAATGGCTGAAGAGAAAAAGGAAAAAAAGCAGAAAAGGCTCTGGTCGTACAAGCTCAAAAACCGCTGCCTCACGATCTACTGGCAGAACTTCATGCTCACGGCGAGCGTCGTCATGCTGACGCTCGCGCTGCTCGGCAGCGCCTTCTTCGCCCTGACGTATTCCTACGCCATCGACGAGCGCAGCGAGCAGATGCAGAGCAAGGCGACGGTCGTCTCGCACATGGTCTCGTCTTATATCGAGAGCGGCTCGCTCACAGGACTGCGTGAATTGGCGGATTTCGCCTCCAGCGTGACGGATTCGCAGTTTCTCATCTGCAACACCGACGGTGACCTTCTGCTCACGACCGACTCGAGTCTTGCAAACCGCGTGCTCAAGATGCCGCGTGATGTGACCGCCGGGGCGATGAGCGGCGAGGAATACACCGCGCGCACAACGCTCGGCGGCATCTATCCGGACACGCATTTTGTCGTCGGCGTCCCGATCGAATCTAGTGGTGCGACCGTCGGCTTCGTGCTGGCCGTGACCGGCGCGCGGGCGCTGACAACGATGTGGCGCACGTTCATCGGTCTCTTCTTCATGACGGCGGTGACGGTGCTGCTGCTCTCGTTCGTCGTGAGCGCATGGGTCAGTATGCGCCAGTCTCGTCCCATTCACGAGATGGCCGAGGCGACGCGCCGCTTTGCCGAGGGGAACTTCGACGTGCGCATGCACAACTATGAGGGCGTGACGGAGATCACGGAGCTGGCTGAGGCCTTCAACAGCATGGCCGACTCCTTGCAGGAAACGGAGCGGCAGCGCCGTGAGTTCATCGCCAACGTCTCCCACGAGCTCAAGACGCCGATGACAACCATCGCCGGCTACACCGACGGCATTCTTGACGGCACCATCCCGCCCGCGCAGGAAAAGGAATACCTGCGCATCATCTCGGACGAGGCGCGGCGGCTCTCCCGCCTTGTGCGCCGGATGCTTGAGGTCTCACAGCTCCAGTCGCGCGACCTCACCCGCACGAAGGCGCCCTTCGACGTGTGCGAGAGCATGCGCCGCGTGCTCATCTCGATGGAAAAGAAGATCACCGACCGCGGGCTTGATGTGGACGCCGACATTCCCGACGGCAGCATCATGGTCCTCGGTGACAACGACCTCATCACACAGGTCATCTACAACCTGCTGGAAAACGCGACGAAGTTCGCCCGCGAAGGCTCGGCGCTCTACCTCGGTGTCACCACGTCCAACGGTAAGGCCCTCGTCTCCGTGCGCAACGAGGGCGACACCATCCCCGCAGAAGAGATCCCGCTGCTTTTTGAGCGCTTCCACAAGAGCGACAAGTCCCGCTCGGAGGATAAAGATGGCGTAGGTCTCGGCCTTTATGTGGTCAAGACCATCCTTGAGCAGCACAAGGAGCACATCGCGGTGACCAGCGAGAACGGGCTGACGACCTTCACCTTCACCATCACGCTCTCAGGCGGTCTTGCCCCGCAGTAACGTCCCCCCACAGGAGAACACCACCATGGATCATCCCATCGAACACAACGGGCCTTGCATCGAGCCGCAGGAGGTCGTGCTGCGCTATGAAGCGCATGCCGCGCCCATCGTGGAGCGCTATGTACAGCCAACGCCCCTCCCCGGAAGAAAGGAAAAAAACGCCGCGCCTACGCCGCGCCGCCGGAAGGGGCTGAAGCTCTTTCTTCTCTGTATGCTCGGCCTCATCATGCTCAGCGGCACGATCAGCGTGCTGTGGTTCAGCGGCGTCTTCGACAGCCAGACCTCCTATGAGGACGACCGCTTCGAGCATCACAGTGAGCGGCGCTATTATGACAGCGGCGAACACGGTGAAACGACCATCAAGCGCCTGCCCAACACCGACAAGGTAAAGCTCCGCTATAGTGAGACGCACGGCAAAGCGCTGACCATCCAGGAGATCTATCAGAAGGTCAACCCCTCCACCGTCACGGTGCTCACCGGCATGAACGACGGCAGCGGCATGGTCGGCACGGGCGTCATCTTCACGTCTGACGGCTATATCCTGACGAACGCCCACGTCATCGCGGGCGGCTCAGAGTGCTATGTCGTGCTCGACACGGGCGAGAATTACCGCGCGTGGCTGCTGGGGCTCGACGAGGAAAAGGATCTCGCCGTCATCAAGATCAACGCCAAGGATCTTCCCGCCGCGGAGTTCGGCGATTCCGACGCGCTGACCGTCGGCGACCCCGTATATGCCATCGGCAACCCACTCGGCGTGGAGCTGCGCGGCACGCTGACCGACGGCATCGTTTCGGCCATCAACCGCGATGTAGCGGTCGACGGCGTGACGATGACGCTCATTCAGACGAATGCCGCGCTCAACAACGGCAACTCCGGCGGCCCGCTCATCAATGCCTACGGTCAGGTCGTCGGCATCAACACGATGAAGATGGGCTCTTCCTCTGCCACGAGCGTCGAGGGCCTCGGCTTTGCCATCCCCATCTCCTCAACAGCCTACATGATCAACGACCTCATCGCCCACGGCGAGGTGCGCGGCGAGGTGGTGATCGGTATCTCGGTACAGGTCGCGCCCGTCATTTTAGAAAGCGGCGAGACCGCGCTGCGCGTGATGGATGTTACACCCGGCGGGCCCGGCGACGAGGCCGGCATCCGGAAGGATGACCTGCTGATCACAGCTGACGGCGAGGCCCTGACCAAATCTACTGATCTGCTGCGCGTCCGCCGCCGCCATGAAGCGGGCGAAGCGCTCACGCTTACCTACGAGCGGAACGGTAAGCGCTATACCGTCGACGTCATCCTGCGTGAGAGTACGTCGTAAGTCTTGCAAAGGAGCTGCCATGAAAAAGAAACAGGGCTATGCACTCGGTTCGCTGCTGCTCGGCGCCGCCTCCTGGCTGTGCCTGCTCGGCCTGCGCCACATCGAGCGCCGCATGAAAAAGAAAGAACAGAAATAAAGAAACGCCTCGCAGGTCAAACTTCCTGCGAGGCGTTTTTTGTCTCTCCCTCCGGTCTGCCTTCACGCTTTCCGGATCTTACGTTGTAAACGGATGCGGTCAGCGATCATGGCGATGAACTCGCTGTTGGTCGGCTTGCCCTTTGTCGAATTGACGGTGTAGCCAAAGTAATGCTGGAGCGTTTCAAGATCGCCGCGATCCCACGCCACCTCGATCGCATGGCGCACGGCGCGCTCCACGCGCGAGGGCGTGGTGCTGTAGCGGCGCGCAACCTCGGGATAGAGCACCTTCGTCACGGCGTTGATCACGTCCATGTCCTGAACGGCGATAACGATGGCCTCGCGCACATACTGATACCCCTTGATGTGTGCCGGCACGCCGACCTCGTGGATCACAGCCGTCACCTCGCGTTCGAGCGACTGGAACTCATCCTCCGCGCGCTCGCTGCCGTCCTCTGCGGCCTGCCGCAGGCGCTCGAGCAGCGAGTTCATCTCGCAGGGCTTGGGCATGAAAAAAGCAACGCCCTTGTCCATTGCCTGCGCAACGACCTGGTCGCGGTAGAGCGCCGACACAATGACCGTCTTCGGTTCCAGTTTTGCTTTCTCGGCCTGTTCCAGAAGGCCGAATCCGTCCAGCCCCGGCAGCAGCAGATCCATGACGAGCAATCTGGGTTTATATTCATTCAGCAATGAATATGCTGCCGGTCCATCCGGCGCGCTCCCCACGACTTCGAACTCCCCCGTAGCTTCCAGCGCCTGCTCCAGCGCCGTGCGAAACTCCTCGTTCGCGTCCGCTACCACGACTGCGATCTTGTTTTCCATGTCATTCCCGTCCTTTTTCACAAATTTTCCATCACTACAGCAGTACAGCAAAATATGACGTCTTCGTTCTGCTATGGTAATAAGCTACCATATTCGGACATCATTTTCAAGGGAACTTTGTCAAAAGGTAACAGGAAAATTGGCCTTTCTCGGTATTATTTGGTCATTTTTACGCATTTCGACGTCTTTTTGATTTTTTCTTTACGCTACGTCTCATAGGAAAGGCCCGCCGCGTCAAGCATATTTTCGATAAAAATACCATATCCTCTGCTTGGATCATCCAAAAGGACATGTGTCACGGCGCCAACAAGCCGCCCATTCTGCACGATGGCGCTGCCGCTCATCCCCTGCACCACGCCGCCGGTCTGCGCGAGCAGCTCTTCATCCGTCACGCGCAGCAGGAGGTTTCGCGCCGTGTCTGAGGCGGGATAAACCTTCTCGATCTCGATGGTATATTCTTTTGTCTCATTTCCGCTTACCGCTGCAAGGATCGTCGCCTGCCCCGGCCTGATCTCGTCCTTTTTTGCGATAGGATAACTCTTCCCGCCAAGCGTCTCCGCATCCTGCGGCGAAAGCCTGCCGAAAATGCCGCAGTCGGTGTTGGCGTAAAGCGTGCCGCAGT
The DNA here is from genome assembly GCA_900546295.1 of uncultured Eubacteriales bacterium. Taxonomy (GTDB): domain Bacteria; phylum Bacillota; class Clostridia; order Oscillospirales; family Oscillospiraceae; genus Hominicoprocola. The sequence continues at coordinate 19,065 of URCK01000027.1, forward strand.
CGCGCGTGAAGTCAAACTCGCCCTTGAGTTCGCCCGGCGCGCCGCGCTCGCCCTTCTTCACCGTCTTAACGGAGGCATTCATGATGCTGCCGTGGTCGAGCGGCAGGAGCTTTCCGGTGTCCACGTCTGTCACGCCGTGGCCCAGCGCGCCGAAGGCGCCGCTTTTAGGGTCGTAGAAGGTCATCGTGCCGATGCCCGCCATGCTGTCGCGCACCCATGCGCCGAGGCGGTATTCCCCGCCTACATCCCGCTGTGGCGAGGCCTCGAGCGTCAGTGTGCGGCTGCCGCGCTTTACGGTCAGGGCAGCGTCGCTTCCGCCGCCTGCGTTCAGGCAGGCGCGCAGTGCCTCGATGCTGTCAAGCGCCGTGCCGTCCAGCGCGGTGATGATATCGCCCTTTTTGAGTCCGCAGTCCTTCGCCGGGCTTTCCCCGTCGGAGAATCCGATGACGAGCACCCCGTCGGAAAAGAGCTTCACGCCGATGGGCTGTCCTACGGCAAGAAGCTCATGCACCGGCTCCGCCGCGGCCCGCGCGCTCGGGCAGGCGAGCATTGCCGCAGCAAAAAATCCCAGCAGCAGCGCCGCCCTTTTTGTGCGATGCGTTCCATTCATTCTCTCACCCCTTTTGTTTTTCAAAGCGCCGCCGCGCCGGTCGGTCGAACGGCGCGGCAAACGCTTTTTTGCCGGTTTTTTCTTTTTCTCTCCCCGGCGCATTTACTTTCTGCGCTTCGGGCAAAATTAAAAGGTGCAAAATTTTGATGCGCTGGCATCGTTTTTCTGGAAAACGTGCCGCACAGCGGACAAAAAATTCCGCAGACCAAAGTCTGCGGAATTTTACCTGATTTTCTCAATGCTCGCGATTGAAAATTTTGAAAATGTCTTCAAAGGGATCGGGCTCATCCTCGTGCTTGGCTTCCTCCTCGGCCTTCTCCTTATCATAGTCGAGAGGGGCAAGGCCGCCCTCGGGCGCAGTGCCGACAGACGCGGTCTTTTCCTTGTTGAAGTCGAGCGCGCCGGGCGCCTTGTCGAAGCCCGTGGCGATGACGGTAACGCGGATCTCATCGTCGAGCGTTTCGTCGAAGGTCGCGCCGAAGATGGTGAGCGCATCGGGATGCACGGCCTCCTGCACGAGGGACGCCGCCTGCTCGACCTCGTCGAGGCCGATGTCCATCGAACCGGTGACGTTGATGAGCACGCCGTGCGCGCCGTTGATGGACGTCTCCAGCAGCGGGGAGGAGATCGCCATGCGCGCGGCCTCCTCGGCCTTGTTCTTGCCGGCGGCGCGGCCGACGCCCATGTGGGCAAGGCCCGCGTCCTTCATGATGGCGGTCACGTCGGCAAAGTCGAGGTTGATGAAGCCCGTGTCGCGGATGAGATCGGAAATGCTCTGCACCGCCTGACGCAGCACATCGTCTGCGATCTCGAAGGCGTTGGCAAAGGTGATCTTCTGGTCGGTCGCATGCTTGAGGCGCTCGTTCGGGATGATGACGAGCGAGTCGACCTTGGTCTTGAGCTC
>URCK01000028.1 GCA_900546295.1 uncultured Eubacteriales bacterium
GCGCGCGTCCGCTGCGGCGGCTCATCAGCGCGGAGGTCGAGGACGCGCTCGCCTCCCTTTTGCTGGAGGGGACGCTCACGCGCGGCGACACGGCGGTGTTGACGGCGGAAAACGGCACGTTCTGCGTGCGCCGGCGGGAGGAAGCGGCGGCCGCCGCCCTCGGTGACATCGGCGCGCAGAAGGCGTGAAAAAGTTGTATCAGAACAGAAGACCCGGCCGATGGACGATCATCGGTCGGGTTTTCCTGCTTGTGCAAAGATTTTTTGCGGTCGAATGATGCGAGGCCTTTTTTGCCCTTGCAGGGATGAAGCCGGTTTGGCAAACCGCAATTAGTTGCTGCTGTCCCCTGTGATTAGAGTTGTTTCTAATTGCACTTGATAAGTATTTTCTTCTCCGCTTAGATTGGTCGTTTTTAATTCAAACCACAGATTATCAGCCAGCTTATCGGCATCGCCGTCTCGCAAAACATCGCCGGAAATTTTCCCGATATTACCGGAAACGTCTATTGTCCCACCTGTTTGATCAGCAACTGCATTGGAAAGTAAAATGAAGTCTTCCTCACCATCAACATAAATGGTGGTGGAATATGCGGTAATATCAGCAAAATCATCTGACATTACTTTCAAATCGCCGCCATAGCAGATTTCATCTTTCCCCTCTAGAACAATTACGCCATTTGATACCGAAATCGACTCGCTGTCTCCGCTGAATGAATAGACCTTCAAGGACTGCTCCTGACTGCTTTTAGAAGAATTTCCACATCCGGTAAAAAACACCGTACAGACCAGCAGCGACAGGATAATGGTTATGATTCTTTTCATCATCTTTTACCTCAACAATTTTCGGCTTTTTGCCTTATCTGCGCATTGCGGCGTTCCAAACGCCTGCCTGAGGGGATGCGCTTCTCTTCATTCAAAGCGCTCAACGGTCGTTGCGAGGTCGTAGCTTGCCTTGAGCGCCTTGAGACGCGCCATCGGCTCGCCGGAGGCGTGCTTATCGAGCGCGGCGCGGTCGCGCCAGTGCTCCACGAGCAGCACGCAGTTTTCCTCGGCGAGGGGCTGGTAGTAGTCATACTGCATGCAGCCCTCTTCCGCGAGGACAGCGGCGCGCAGGCCGCTTCGCTCCATCTCCGCTGCAAAGTCCCCGGCCTTTTCACCGCGATAGAGAACGTGAAGTAAAATGCCTTCCATAAAGTAATGCTCCTTTCCTGTTTGTGTAAATTACGATACGTCGATCATTTCAAGATATTTGTAGCCGTTTTCGGCAATGTGATCCTTGCGCCCCTGCAAATTATCGCCGAGCAGCAGATCGAACGAGCGCGCGGTGGCCTCCGCCTCCTCGGGCATGACCTTGATGAGGCGGCGCGTTTCGGGGTTCATCGTCGTGAGCCACATCATCTCAGGGTCGTTTTCGCCGAGACCCTTCGAGCGGTCGACCTTGCAGCGCTTGCCCTCAAGGTCCTTGACGATGTCGCTTTTCTCCTTGTCGGTGTAGGCAAACCAGGTCTTGTCGCCGCAGGTGATCTCGAAAAGCGGTGTTTCGGCGATGTAAACATAGCCCTCGCGGATGAGTGTGGGGCAGAGGCGGTAGATCATCGTCAAAATGAGCGTGCGGATCTGGTAGCCGTCCACGTCGGCATCGGTGCAGAGGATGACCTTGTTCCAGCGAAGGTTATTTAAGTCGAAGGCATTCAGGTCCTTGACGAACTTGCCGGGGACCTCCACGCCGCAGCCGAGCACCTTCAGAAGGTCGGTGATAATCTCGCTTTTGAAAATGCGCGGATAGTCGGCCTTGAGACAGTTTAAGATCTTGCCGCGCACGGGCATGATGCCCTGAAACTCGCCGTCGCGCGAGAGCTTGACGCTGCCGAGGGCGCTGTCGCCCTCAACGATGTAGATCTCGCGGCGCGAGACGTCGCGCGTGCGGCAGTCGACGAATTTTTCCACGCGGTTTGAGATGTCGATGCTGCCGGAGAGCTTCTTTTTGATGTTCAGGCGCTGTTTTTCCGCGCTCTCGCGGCTTCGCTTGTTGATGAGCACCTGCTCGGCGATCTTGAGCGCGTCGACGCGGTTTTCGATGAAATAGGTCTCGAGACGGGACTTCAAAAAGTCCGTCATCGCCTCCTGCACGAACTTGTTCGTGATGGCCTTTTTCGTCTGGTTTTCGTAGCTCGTCTGCGTGGAGAAGTTGTTGGAAACGAGGATGAGGCAATCCTCCACGTCCTGCCAGGCGATGCGCCCCTCGCTCTTCTGGTATTTATTGTTGTCCTTCAGATACTTGTCGATGGCGTAGACGAAGGCGTTCTTCGCCGCCTTTTCGGGGCTGCCGCCGTGCTCGAGCCAGGAGGAGTTGTGGTAGTGCTCGATGCGCTGCACCTTGTTGGAAAAGCAGCACGCGCAGGAGAGCTTGACCTTGTATTCGGGCTTATCCTCGCGGTCACGGCCGCGGCGCTCGGTTTCCCAGAAAACGGGCGTCGTGAGCGCGTCCTCGCCCGCGATCTCGCTGACATAGTCGATGATGCCGTTTTCATAGAGGAAGTCCTGCGTTTCAAAGCGGCCGGGCAGAACCTCGTTTTTGAGCCGGAAGGTGATGCCGGCGTTCACGACGGCCTGACGGCGCAGGGTCTCGATGTAGTAATCAATGGGAATGTCGATGTCGGTAAAAACGTCGAGGTCGGGCAGCCAGCGCGTGCGCGTGCCGGTCTTTCTGCCGCGGTCGGTCGGCTCGACCGTCAGCTCCTGCCCCTTCTTGCCCGTCGGTTCGCCGCGCTCAAAGTGCAGGGAATACTTGTTCCCGTCGCGCCAGACGGTCACGTCCATGTAGCGCGAGGAATACTGCGTGGCGCAGGCGCCAAGACCGTTGAGGCCGAGGGAGTATTCGTAGTTGTCGCCGTCTAGGTTGTTGTACTTGCCGCCGGCGTAAAGCTCGCAGTAGACGAGCTCCCAGTTGAAGCGCTTTTCCTTCGTGTTGTAGTCCACGGGGCAGCCGCGGCCCATGTCCTCGACCTCGATGCTGTGGTCTAAGTAGCGGGTGACGGTGATGAGCCTGCCGTGGCCCTCGCGCGCTTCGTCGATGGAGTTGGAAAGGATCTCAAACACGGCATGCTCGCAGCCGTCCAGCCCGTCCGAGCCGAAGATGACGCCCGGGCGCTTGCGCACGCGGTCCGCGCCCTTGAGGGACGAGATGCTCTCATTGCCGTAATTCGCTTTTTTTGCTTCTGCCATTGCGCTTTTCTCCATTTCGCCGAAATTTTACATTCTGATCTTCAAACACAAAATTTAGTACATTATACGGTTTTTTGACCACAATAGCAAGTGGGCGGCGGAAAAATTCATGTTTTGCGTCAATATGCGTTTTTCGCCGGAAAATATTACGCGAATCTGTCGCTTCCCGTCGAAGCATAATAAAAGGTCAACCGGCGAAAGAGACTGCAAGCACAAAGTTATTCACAGTTTCCACAGAGTTATCCACACCGTTATGTCAACAGAATATCCGTGAATGAAGCAGCCCCTGACGATTCTCCCGCTTTTGCGCGCGGAAAAGGACGGCGCGGAAATTTTCGTCAATTTGCCCCTGCGCGCACTTTCGTGCGAAAGGAAACAAAAAAAGAGCGCGGCGCGCTCTTTTTTAAAGCAGCATCAGAATGACGCCGTAGACAACGCTTGCAAGCGTGCCGAAGACAATGACCGGCCCTGCGACGACGAACATTTTTGCCGCCATGCCGGTGATGAAGCCCTCGCTTTTGCAGTCGATGGCGGGAGAGACGACGGAGTTCGCAAAGCCCGTGATGGGCACGAGCGTGCCCGCGCCGGCAAAGCGCGCGATGGAGTTGTAGCGGTTGAGGCCCGTGAGAAGCGCCGAGAGAAAGATGAGTGTGATCGAAACGGCGGTGCCCGCGTCACTTTTTTCTAGCCCCAGGGCGAGAAAACCGTTCTGGATGAGCTGGCCGAGCGCACAGATCGCGCCGCCCGTGAGAAAGGCGAGGGAGGTGTCCTTCACGATGGGGGAGGGGGGCGCGATGCGCTTGAGATACGCGCTGTATTCCTGCGGTGTCATGTCCATAAAGCTGCCTCCTTTTTGTGTTAGTCTGCGCAAAAGGCGGGCAGACTATCCGCGCGGGGAAATTTTGCCATCTTGCGCGCGGCGCGAACTGTGCTACAATAAAGCGGAAAATAAGAAAAGAACAGGAAAGGGGGCGGAGCGCATGAAACCGCTCGGACTTTACATCCACATCCCGTTTTGTAAAGCCAAGTGCATTTACTGCGATTTTTACTCTCTGCCGCGCGCGGAGGAGCAGATGGACGCCTATGTCGCCGCGCTGCGGCGCGACATCGCGCAAAGGGCGGAGGCGGCGGGCTCTTACACGGTCGATACGGTCTACTTCGGCGGCGGTACGCCGAGCTATCTTGGCGCGGAGAGGCTGGAGGCGATCCTTGAGACGGCCTTCGCGCACTATCATGTCTCGGCGGACGCCGAGATCACGACCGAGGCAAATCCCGACAGCGCGCGCGAGGAGCAGCCGCTGCGGCATTTGAGGGAGGCGGGCTTCAACCGCATCTCGCTCGGGATGCAGTCCGCGTGCGATGAAGAGCTGCGGCGCATCGGGCGCGTGCACACGCATAAGGAAACGATCTCCGCCGTCAAGGCCGCCCGCGCGGCAGGCTTTGACAACCTGAGCCTCGATCTCATCTACGGCCTTCCAGAGCAGACGAGTGCACGTTGGGAGGAAAACCTGCGCGCGGCCATCGCCCTTGCGCCTGAGCATCTCTCGTGCTATGGGCTCAAGGTGGAGGAGGGAACGCCGCTTTACGAGAAGAGAAGCGCCATGCATCTCCCCGATGACGATACGCAGGCCGAGGAATATCTCGCAGCGGTTGAGCGGCTCGCGCGCGCGGGCTACCGGCAGTATGAGATCTCCAACTTCGCCCGCCCCGGGCGCGAATCGCGCCACAACCTCAAATACTGGACGATGCAGGAGTACCTCGGCTTCGGCCCGGGCGCGCATTCGGACTTCGGCGGCAGGCGTTTTGCCTGCGCGCGCGATCTCGGCGCGTACCTTGCGGGAAAGACCCTTTTGAGCGAGGCCTATTGCCCGCCGGAGCGCGAGCGCGAGGAAGAGCGCGTCATGCTCTCGCTGCGGACAGCGCGCGGCCTTGACCTCTCCTCGCTCAAGGAGGATACGGCGCAGGCCAAAGCGGTGCTCGAAGAGTGCGCGCGCCATGGCCTCGCCCGAAAGGAAGACGGCGGGCGCTGGCGGCTCACGCCGCAGGGCTTTCTCGTGTCGAACGCTGTCATCGTACGGCTGCTTGAAGCGCTCGCACTGTGAAAAAATAAAAAAACCGGAAACATTTTCCATATTTCTGCGTCTTTACTTATGGCAGTGCGTCTGCTATACTGTGTTATGTTTACCAAATCATTTATGAAGCGTTTTTTGACAAGGAGGCAAATCGTGAGATCCATCATCCGTAAATTTCTCTCGCTGTCGCTTGCGGTCGTGATCGCGGCGGCGCCGCTGACGGCGCTTGCGTCGGAGGCCCTCGGCGACGATCTGGCCGCGTCGTCCACCACGGTGAACGAGCGCACCGAACTCAACGCCGGTACATTCTGGAGCAACACCTACTCCGATCTCCGCCAGGAGAACTATGTGGTCTATTCGCCCAACGTGCGCGTAAAGCCCATCGTGACGGGCGGCGACTATACAACGCAGCTCACCACCGTTTCGACCGCCGCGCAGAAGCTCGAAGCGCGCGGGCTGCGCGTGGTGGCGGGCGTGAACGGCGACTACTACGACACCGCGACGGGCATCCCCCTCGGCAGCATGATGACCGAGGGCGTGCTGCGCAATGCCTCGAGCGAGTATTACGCCATCGGCTTTCGCGACGACGGCAGCACAGTGATGGGCAAGCCCTCTCTTCGCATCACGGCGCAGTCCGACTTTGGCCGCAGCCTGACGGTCACGGCCTTCAACTATGTGCGCCAGAGCACGTTTGGCATCTACCTCTATGATGCGACCTTCAACGCCCGCGCCACGACCGGCACGAGCGAGGAGGGCGTGGATGTTGTCTGCTCGGTGCTCGGCGGATCGCTCTCCCTCGGCGGCAGCCTGATGCTGCAGGTCGAGCGCGTCATCGAGGGCGCGAAGGATACCCCCGTGGGTCCGGGGCAGTATGTGCTCTCTTCCAACCTGAAGGCCGGCTCCTATGCAGACCAGCTGCGCGCGCTCCAGACGGGCGAGCGCCTCACCGTGAGCGTGAGCGCGAGCGGCAGCGAGTGGAGCGGCGTAACGAACATGATCGGCGCGCTCTATCAGCTCGTCGAAAACGGTCAGGTCTGCGCGGGCCTTGCCGCCGGCGCGGCCCCGCGCACGGCCATCGGCTTAAAGCCCGACGGCTCGCTCGTGCTCTACACCATCGACGGCCGCCAGAGCGGCTACTCCATCGGCGCGACGCTGACGCAGGTCGCCCAGCGCATGGCGGAGCTCGGATGCGTGACGGCGATGAGTCTGGACGGCGGCGGCTCGACCGCCATGGTCGCGACCAGTCCTGACAGCATGAACGCCTCGCTCGTCGGCAAGCCCTCGGGCGGCAAGGAGCGCGCGGTGACGAACCACATCTTCCTTGTGGCGGACAGCCGGCCGAGCAACATGGTGGGGCAAGTGTATCTTGAAAGCGAGAGCACGCGCGTGCTGCCGGGCGCACAGGTGAAGCTCACTGCGACGGCGCTGGATACGAACTATATCCCCATGACGAATTCCAATGTCTCCCTGCGCGCGGATAAGGGCACGATCGACGGCAACATCCTGACCGCGCCCGCCTCCGGCACGGTGACGGTGTATGCAAACGCCGGCGGCGCGAGCGCGCAGACGAAGATCGACGTTATCACCCAGCCCGACAGCGTTGCTGTGCAGCAAAACGGCAAGGCGGTGAAGTCCATCACGCTCAGCGCCGGCGAAAAGGCGGAACTCACCGCCTCGGCGATGTATCGCCACCTCCCGGTACTGGGCGATAACAAGGGCTTTGTCTGGACCGTTCAGGGGAATGTCGGCACGATCGAAAACGGCGTCTTCACGGCGTCCGGCAATATTGGCAGCGGCAGCGTGACGGTGAGCCTCGGCACGGTGTCGGTCACGATCCCGGTGACGGTGACGGCGCGCGCGCTGCGCACGCTCGACGGCTTTGAATCTGAATTTACGACGATCACCGGCACGCGCGCAATGCTCGCGCGCAACACCGACCTCACGCGCGTGCACAACGGCAGCGCCTCGGCGCGCCTTGACTACGCCAGCGGCAGCGCCGGCAGCGCGAGCATCGGCATGAACTACGCCATTCCCTCGAACTACGACCAGCTCAACCTCTGGGTCTACGGCGATTCGAGCGGCGCGCAGCTCATGCTGACGACGGACGCGGGCTATGTGGACCTCGGCACGTTGAACTTTGCGGGCTGGAAGCTCCTGACGGCGCAGCTCGGCACGGCGGCGAGCGTGACGGGGCTGACGGTCTCCTCTGCAAACGATCTCATCAGCGCGATCTACCTCGACCAGCTCGTGCTGTCCTACGGCGGACTGACCGATACGACCGCGCCGGTCATCTCGCTTCAGTATGATGCGCTCGGCGGCAGCGTGAGCGGCACGGTGTCGGACGCGATCGACGGCGCATCCATCCCGACCCTCCGCGTGACCTACGACGGCAAGAGCTACACGTCCTACACCTACAGCCAGTCGAGCGGCGCGCTGAGCATCACCCTCCCCGCCTCTGACGGCGCGCAGCACCGCGTGAACGTGGTGGCGGGCGACGCAAGCGGCAACCTCAGCCGCACGGGCGTGAATGTCGGCAAGGCGAGCACAGTCCCCGCCTTCAACGACATGAAGGGTCACTGGGCGAACGACGCGGTGGCCTTCCTCAAGCGCAGCGGCATTTCCAACGGCTCTGACGGCAGCTTCCTGCCCGATACGAACATCAGCCGTCAGGAATTTGCGGTTCTGCTCGCGCGTTACCTCGGCGCTTCGCAGGATAATTCCTCCACGCAGCTTCCCTTTGCCGATACGAACGCCATCGCGCCCTGGGCGATGAGCGGGGCGAAGGCGATGTACGCCCTCGGCATCATCAAGGGCAGCGACGACGGCACGGGCAAGCTCTACTTCAACCCTACGGCCAATGTGAGCCGTCAGGAGGCGGTGACGATGCTTGGCCGCCTGAGCGAGAAGGGCTATGCGCAGGGCGCGCTGAACTTCACCGACAAAGGTGCCATTCAGTCGTGGTCTTCTGAGTATGTGAGCGCGCTGAACGCGATGGGCATCCTCACGGGCTTTGACGACGGCTCCTTCCGCCCCAACGCGCCGATGACGCGCGCACAGGTGGCGACGGTGCTCTATAAGTTCTGATACAAAAAGGAGAGCAGCGCTTGCTGCTCTCCTTTTTTGCATTGCGGCGGCAAAGCACGCGGCGGGCGGGCTTTTTTACAGGATTTTAATAAAAGGGACTACCTTTTTCATCTGCTGCGTGATATGATACCTTAGAATAGGCATCGGAAGCGAAAGGAGCGTGAGCGCATGAAAAAAACGGTGGCGGCACTGATGCTGAGCGTGCTGGCGCTGGCCCTTTCGGGCTGCATTTTCACCGCGCCGGAGGCGACGCTTTATCGCCTGCCGAAGCTTGCGGGCGAGTATGAGTCGCTCGAGGCGCGCATCGATACGCTGCTCGCCATGGGCGGGGAATATGCCGCACCGACATCGGGCAGCAACCTGCAAAGCGTGCAGATGATCGACCTTGACAGCGACGGCGTGGAGGAGGTCGTGGCGTTCTTCCGCTTTCCCAACGATAAAAAGCCGATGAAGATCTACATCTTCAAGGCCAACGGCGACAGCTACGAGCAGTACGCCTGCATCGAGGGCACCTCGACCCTCATTTACAGCGTGAACTACGCAGACCTTGACGGCGACGGGCGGCGGGAGATCCTCGTCGGCTACCGCAGCAGCTCGGATGTGCAGGGACTCTCCATTTATCCGATGACGGCGGGCTCGCCCGAGGCGCTGCTCATCACGGGCTATTCGCGCTATGCGAATATCGACATGAACGGCGACGGCAAGCAGGAACTGCTCATCCTTTGCAGCGACACGGAGAGCGTTGGGCGCGTGGACTACTACGACTGGGCGGACGGCACGCTCGCCATGCGCTATTCGATGCGCCTCTCGCTCTCGCTGGCGGAGGTGAGCCGCCTTACCGTCGGAACATTGGCAGGTGGGGAGAACGCGCTTTTCGTCACGGAAGTGACGGCGGATAACCTGACGGTGACCGACGTGCTGGCGCTGCGCAGCGGACGGCTGCAAAATGTGGCCCTCGGGCCGGACGGCGACCGGATGCCGGAGGGCACGGCCTTCCTTGGCCTGTTTCCGCGCGATGAAAACGACGACGGCGTGACCGAGGTGCCCGAGGCGCGCGAGATGCAGTGCCTCGATGAAGAGGGCGAGCGGCAGTACTATGTCGTCTGGCGGCAGTACAGCGCGGACGGCACGGCGGCAGATGTGCAGAGCTGCTACCACAATGTGGAGGACGGCTGGAATCTGAAGCTTCCGGAGGAATGGAGCAAGGAAAAGCTCGCGGCCGAGCGCACGGTCGGCGCGGATGAGTCGGCCGTCTCCTTCTACCGCGTGGGCGCGGACGGCTCGCGGAAAAAAGTGCTGACGATCTACCGCCTGACGGGCAGTATGAGAGAAGAGCTTGCCGGCATCGGCGATCGCTTCACGCTGACGCGGCAGGTCGAGGCGGTGTACGCCGCGGAGATCGGCGATACATGGAACATGCAGCTCACGGAGCAGTCGCTCCGCGACCGATTCTCGCTTATCATGGCAGAGTGGACGATGGGCGACAACTGAGAGGAGGCAGGATATGAAAAAAGTGCTGGTGCTGGAGGACGAAGCCAGTATCCGTAGTTTTATCGTCATCAACTTGCAGCGCGCGGGCTACGAGGTCGTAGAGGCCGAGTGCGGCGAAGAGGCGCTGCAAAAATTGCAGGACAATCCCGACACGCGCGTCTGCCTGCTCGACATCATGCTGCCGGATATCGACGGATTCGAGGTGTGCAGGCGCATCCGGATGTCAAACGCGCAGATCGGCATCATCATGCTCACGGCGCGCGCACAGGAGATGGACAAGGTGACAGGTCTCATGACCGGCGCGGACGACTATGTGACCAAGCCCTTTTCCCCCGCCGAGCTCACAGCGCGCGTGGACGCGCTGCTGCGGCGCACGGGGGAGAGCGCGCCGACCGCGCGCTCGGGCGAGCTCTATCAGCCGCCGTTCCTGCTGAATATGACCAACCGCACGCTCGAGAAAAACGGCGAGCGCGTGAAGCTGACGCAGCTTGAATACTCCATCATGAAGCTCTTTATGGAAAACCGCGGCAAGGCGCTTGCCCGCGAGGAGATCCTCGACGCGGTGTGGGGCAAGGGGTATTTCGGCGAGCTGAAGATCGTGGATGTAAACGTGCGCCGCCTTCGCATCAAGATCGAGGACGACGCACAGGAGCCGAAGTACATCTCGACCGTGTGGGGCTATGGCTATAAATGGACCGTGTGAGCGCGGGGAAGGACGAAAAGGAGGGGAGCGCCGTGCCGGAAAACAGAAAAGGCCTTACCGCGGCGCTGCACATCCGCGGGCTGCGCCAGCGCTGGCTTCTGAGCGCCACGCTGCCCATTTTGCTGCTGCTGGTGCTGGCGGTGTCGATGTTCAGCGTCGGCGTGCAGGAATACTACTATAGCGCCATGCGCTCAGGGCTTGAAAGCAGGGCGCGCATCGCGGCGGAGACCTTCTCCAATTACGGCGTGAAGAGCTACAGCGAGTATTACCGCCTTGCCTCGTACTCCGCCGAGACCTTTGAAGAGAAGGATATGATCGAGCTGCAATTCATCAATACGAACGGGCGCGTGCAGGTCTCGTCCTACGGCCTTACGGCGGGGACGCTCCCCGGCACGAGCGACATTGACGCGGCCGTCGGCGGGAACATGGCGTCCTATCAGGGGCGCGACCCGCAGACAGGGGAGAACATCCTCGCGGTGTCCTACCCGCTGTATTTCAACTCCCGCGTGGTGGGCGTGCTGCGGTATGTGACGTCGCTGCGCGAGGCGCAGCACCGGGTGCTGATGGATTCGCTGCTCGCAGCGGCGGCGGCACTCGGCTGCATGGTGCTTATCGCGGCGTCGAACGCCATTTTCATCAACAACGTCGTCGAGCCCGTGGCAGTGGTGAGCGACGCGGCGCGGCGCATCTCGGGCGGGAGCTACGGTATCCGCATCGAGAACCGCTACCGCGACGAGCTGGGTGAGCTTGTGGATAACATCAACGATATGTCGATGAAGATCAGCCAGAGTGAGAAGATCCAGCAGGAGTTCATCTCGTCTGTCTCCCACGAGCTGCGAACGCCGCTCACGGCCATCAACGGCTGGGCCGAGACACTTTCTGCCGATCCCGGCGCGAACATCGAGCAGACCAAGCGGGGACTTGGCATCATCGTGAAAGAATCGCGGCGCCTGACCTCGATGGTCGAGGAACTGCTCGAATTTACGAAGATGCAGGACGGGCGCTTCACGCTGCGCGTGGAGAGCGTCGATCTTGCCGGCGAGCTGGAGGATGCGGTGTACACCTATTTCGAGCTCTTCCGGCAGGAGGGCATTGAGGTCAGCTATAAAGGCCCCGAGGAGGATATCCCGCCCATTGTGGCCGACAGCGAGCGCATGAAGCAGGTCTTCTGCAACGTGCTCGACAATGCCGCCAAGCACGGCGGCAGCGGCAAGCGCATTGACGTGAGCGCCGCATGCGAGGAAGGAAACTTTGTCATTCGCGTGCGCGACTACGGCCCCGGCATCCCGGAGGCAGAGCTGCCGTTCGTCAAGCAGAAATTCTACAAGGGCTCGTCAAAGGCGCGCGGCAGCGGCATCGGCCTTGCCGTGTGCGACGAGATCGTGCGCCTGCACGGCGGCACGTTCGATATTGCGAACGCTGACGGCGGCGCGGTCGTGACCATCACACTGCCGTTCCAGCAATAAAAATAGAACGGGTGTTGCATTTTTAAAATACCCGTGGTATGATAACGCATAGAAAAAGGAGAACCATTCATGGCAAAAGAACATGCGCCCGCGCCGAAGTTCCGCACGAGCATCGGCGGACAGGCACTCATCGAGGGTATTTTGATGCGCGGGCCTGGCAAGCAGGCCATCGTCGTCCGCTCGCCGGAAGGGCTTGTGGAAAAGGTCGAGGAGCTGACGCTTGTGCGCGACAAGTATCCCATTCTGGGACTTCCCGTCATCCGCGGCGCGGTGACCTTCGTTGATTCGATGGTCAAGGGCGTCAAGGCGCTGATGTTTTCGGCGGATTATTTCCCCGATGAGAACCTCGGCGAGCCGAGCAAATTTGACCGCTGGCTTGAAAAAAAGTTCGGCAGCGAGAAGATGCAGAAATTCATCACGGCGCTCGCGGTCGTGCTGTCGCTGGGGCTGACGATCCTACTCTTTTTCCTGCTGCCGACGTTTCTTGCAGGGCTCATCGATCCGTTTATCAAGAGCGTGACGGTGCACAACCTTGTTGAATCCGTCATCAAGCTCGTCATCTTCTTCCTCTACCTTCTGCTTTGCTCAAAGCAGAAGGACATTTACCGCGTGTTCCAGTACCACGGGGCGGAGCACAAGACCATTTTCTGCTACGAGGCGGGCCTGCCGCTGACGGTGGAAAACTGCCGCATCCAGCCGCGCCACCATCCACGCTGCGGCACGAGCTTCCTTTTCGTGGTCGTGGTGGTGTCGATCCTCGTTTCGAGCATCGTGTTCAGCTTTGTCGACTGGCGCAGCATCTGGGTGCGCATGGGGATGCATCTGCTGCTGCTCATCCCCATCATCGGCGTGACGTATGAGTTCAACCGTTACGTCGGCGGACATGACAACTGCGTGACGCGCGCGCTGGCAAAGCCGGGGCTGTGGCTGCAAAACTTCACCACCAACGAGCCGGACGACAGTATGCTCGAGGTGGCGATCCGCGCGCTCGAGCTGGTCATTCCCGAAGAAAAAGGCAAGGATGCGTGGTAAGATGGCAACGACATACAACAATCTCTATTTGGACCTGCGCGCGGAGCTCAAGCGCGCGGGCGACGAGGAGGCAACGCAGTCCGCGCGCGAGCTGGTGTGCGCCGCGGCGGCGAAAACGCGCGAAGAATTCGTGCGCGACGGCGCGCTCTACGCCTCGCCAGAGGTGGAAGAGAACGCGCGCTCGCTCGTCAAGCGCCACCTCGGCGGCGAGCCGGTGGCGTACCTGATCGGCGAGTGGGAGTTCTACGGCCTGCCGCTCGATATTTCGCCCGCGGTGCTCATTCCCCGGCCCGATACCGAGGTACTGGCGACAAAGCTCATCGACGCGGCGCGCGGCGCGGGACCCTGCCGCATCCTCGACCTCTGCGCGGGCAGCGGCTGCATCGGCCTTGCCGCGGCGGCAAACCTGCCGGGGGCGCGCGTGCTGCTCGGCGAATACGACGAGGAAGCGCTCAAGATCTGCCGGCAGAATATCCGCCGCAACCGCCTGACCTCCCGCGTGGCGAGCCTCAAGCTCGACGCGCGCGAAAAGCCCTCGCGCTCCCTCGGTGAATTTAACTTCCTTGTGAGCAACCCGCCCTATATCCCGAGCGCTGACATTGCCTCGCTCGATGTTTCCGTGCGTGAGCACGAGCCGCGCCTTGCGCTCGACGGCGGCGAGGACGGCCTTGATTTTTACCGCCTCATCAGCGAAAAGTGGCGCGATGCGCTCGCGCCCGATGGGATGCTCTTTTTCGAGGTTGGCATCGGTCAGGCGGACCAGGTGCTGCGCATCATGCGCACGAACGGCTTTGGCGACATTCAGATCGTCAAGGACCTCAACAATATCCCGCGCGTGGTCTACGGCACCCTGTGCGACCATATCTGAAAAGCAAAGTAGTTTACATAAAGTTACGGGAGGAAAGCGAACATGGCAGAAAAGTCTCAGACGAAGGCGGCCGCCGCAATGGCCGACGATAAGAAGCGGGCCATTGAAACGGCGATGCAGCAGATCGAGCGCACCTATGGTAAGGGTTCGATCATGCGCTTTGGCGACAATACCGTGAGCAGTGTGGAGGCCGTTTCCACCGGCTCTCTCGCGCTCGACCTTGCGCTCGGCATCGGAGGACTGCCCAAGGGCCGCATCATCGAGATCTACGGACCTGAATCCTCCGGTAAGACGACGCTTGCGCTGCATGTGCTGGCGCAGGCGCAGAAGGCGGGCGGCGAAGTCGCGTTCATCGACGCCGAGCACGCGCTCGACATCACCTATGCCCGCGCCCTCGGCGTGAAGGTCGAGGATATGCTCGTCTCCCAGCCCGATACCGGCGAGCAGGCGCTCGAGATCACCGAGGCGCTCGTGCGCTCCGGCGCGATCGACGTGATCGTGGTCGACTCCGTTGCAGCGCTCGTGCCGCGCGCGGAGATCGAGGGTGAGATGGGCGACAGCTTTGTGGGCCTTCACGCGCGTCTTATGTCGCAGGCACTGCGAAAGCTCACCGGCGCGGTCGGCAAGACGAACACCATCGTCATTTTCATCAACCAGCTGCGCGAGAAGGTCGGCGTGATGTACGGCAACCCCGAGGTCACCACCGGCGGACGCGCACTCAAGTTCTATTCGAGCGTGCGCATCGATGTGCGCCGCATCGAGGCGCTGAAAAACGGCAGTGAGATCATCGGCAACCGCACGCGCGCCAAGGTCGTGAAGAACAAGATGGCGCCCCCCTTCCGCGAGGCAGAGTTCGACATCATGTACGGCGAGGGCATCTCGCTCATCGGCGAGCTTGTCGACCTCGGCGTGAAGCTCGGGCTTGTGCAGAAGAGCGGCTCGTGGTACTCGATGGGCGAAACGCGCATCGGTCAGGGACGCGACGCGGCCAAGCAGTACCTCAAAAACAACCCCGAGATCGCGGACAACCTTGAAGCCGAGATCCGCCGCAATTTCGACAAGCTGATGACAGGCCAGTCCCGCGTGGCGGCGAAGGCCGCGGGCCGCGCCGTGGACGTCAGCGCCGACGATTTCAAGGATGAAGATTGAGAAGATCGAACGATCGAAGCATAAGCAGGAGCGCGTTCTCGTGTATCTGGAGGGGGGAGACCTCCTCCGGATCACCGAGAGCGAGCTTCTGCGTTTCGGTTTATCGATAGGGCTGGACATTGACGATGGGACTGTGGTAGAATTGCAGCAGTCCGGCGCGCGGAGCGAAACGCGCGTGCGCGCGGCGAATATGATCTCAGCGCGTCCGCTCTCGCGCAGAGAGCTTGTCAAAAGGCTCCGGGAGAAGGGCGCATTGGAGTCCGACGCGGAAGCGGCGGCGGACTGGCTCGAGGAGATCGGCGCGCTCAACGACGCGGACTATGCTTCAATGCTTGTGCGGCATTATGGCGGCATGGGCTACGGCGAGGCAAAGATCCGCGACGAGCTTTACCGGCGCGGCGTCGGGCGCGAGCTGTGGGAGGATGCGCTTGCCGCCTCACCCGACGCGCAGGAGACCATCGCGCGCGTGATCGCGCAGAAGACGAAGGGGCGCGCGCTCGACGAAAAGGGCAGAAAGCGCCTATCCGACATGCTGCTGCGCCGGGGCTTTGCCTGGCGCGATGTGCGCGCGGCGCTCGCCGCATACGGCGAAAATGCGACGGAATTCGATTACGATGAGTGATCGTTCGACGATATTTTACAAATAGGAGAGGTTTTATGCCTTATCAGGTTTTCTTCATTTCCCTTGGCTGCGCCAAAAACCAGGTCAACTGCGAGCAGATGATGGCAACGGTGCAGCACGCGGGACACGACATCGTCTCCTCGCCCGAGGGGGCGGACGTGGCCGTGGTCAACACCTGCGGCTTTCTTGCCTCGGCCTGCGAGGAGGCCATCGACAATATCCTTGAGATGGCGGCACTCAAGCAGGAGGGCAAGCTCAAAAAGATCATCGTGACCGGCTGCATGGCGCAGCGCTACAAGGACGATGTGCTCCATGAGCTGCCCGAGGTGGACGCGGTGCTCGGCACCGGCAGCTACGGCGACATTGCCCTTGCCATCGACGAGGTGATGGGCGCTCAGGCGCTGCGCCCCTGTCACATGGGCGATATCCACCACTGCGAGCAGGGCGGCGCACGCATTTTATCAACGCCGGCGTGGTATGCGTACCTGCGCATCGCCGAGGGCTGTGACAACTGCTGCGCCTACTGCATCATCCCGCGCCTGCGCGGGCGCTACCGCAGCCGCCCGATGGCGGAGCTTCTCGATGAGGCGAGCGAGCTTGCCTCCGCGGGCGTGAAGGAGCTTATCGTCATCGCGCAGGACATCACGCGCTACGGAACGGACTTAAACGGCGAGCATCAGCTGGCCGCTCTTCTGCGCGAGCTGTGCAAGCTCGATTTCCACTGGATCCGGCTCCACTATCTCTATCCCGACGATATCACCGATGAGCTCATCGATACCATCGCGCAGGAGGAGAAGATCGTGCCCTATCTCGATATCCCCATCCAGCACTGCAACGACGCCATTTTGAAGGCGATGAACCGCCGCGACACGAAAGAGAGCATCCGCAAGGCCTTCCGCGACCTGCGCGCGCGCATTCCCGGCCTTGTGCTGCGCACGTCCATCATCGCAGGCCTCCCCGGCGAGGGCGAGGCGGAGTTCGAGGAACTGTGCGACTTCTTGCGCGAGGAAAAGATCGAGCGAGCGGGCGTGTTCCCCTTCTCTCCCGAAGAGGGGACGAAGGCTGCAACGATGGAGCACGTTCCCGCCGAGGAGGCGCAGCGCCGCACGGAGCTTCTGGTCGACGTGCAGAGAGATATCATCGACGCATACAACGACTCCGTTCTCGGCGACGTGCGCGAGGTGCTGTGCGAGGGCTGGAGCGAGGAATCGCAGTCCTATGTCGGCCGCAGCTACGCCGAATCCGTGGACATTGACGGAAAGATTTACTTTTCCGCAAACCGTGATATAATGGCGGGTGAGTTCGTGAATGTCCGCCTGACCGGCACGATGGACGGCGAACTGACCGGCGAAGAAGCCGAATAAACATCAAGCCCTGCAAGACAGGAGGAAAGAGAGACAATGACAACTGCAAACAAGCTGACGATCCTGCGCATTGCGCTGATCCCCGTATTTTTGGTGGTGCTGTACCTCGATTTCGCGGGAGCGAGATGGTGGGCGCTCGCCATTTTCGTCGCTGCGTGTCTGACGGACTTTGCCGACGGCTACATTGCCCGCCACTACAACCAGATCACGAATTTCGGTAAGTTCATGGACCCGCTGGCGGACAAGATGCTCGTCATGGCGGCGATGTGCTATTTTGTCGAGTGCGGGCAGATGCCCGGCTGGTGCCTTGCCATCGTGCTGCTGCGCGAATTTGCCGTTTCCGGTATGCGCCTTGTCGCCGTCGAGCAGGGGCGCGTCATCGCGGCGGCGTGGTCCGGCAAGATCAAGACTGCCTCGACCATGGTGTGCCTGTGCCTGATGCTGGTCTTTGAGAGCAACCTTTTGAATCTCATCTGCATCGCGGTCATCGTGGCGACGACCGTGTATTCCGGCATCGAGTATTTCGCAAAGAACCTGGACGTCTTCAAAGAGGCGGACTGATCCCGACATTTCATCTTCTCAAAGGAGAGCTATCATGTATTTATACAATTCCGCGACCCATAAAAAGGAAGAATTCAAGACCCATACGCCGAACCATGTGGAGATGTATACCTGCGGCCCCACCGTGTATCACTTTGCCCACATCGGCAACCTCCGCTCCTACATCATGGAGGATGTGCTGGAAAAGTACCTGCGCTTTTCGGGCTACAGCGTGAACCGCGTGATGAATATCACCGACGTCGGCCACCTCACGAGCGATGCCGACGAGGGCGAGGATAAGATGGTCAAGGGCGCCAAGCGCGAGCACAAGACCGTCATGGAGATCGCCAAGTACTATACCGATGCGTTTTTTGAAGACTGCCGCAAGCTCAACATCAAGCGCCCGGACGTTGTCCAGCCCGCGACGGGTCTCATTGACGACTACATCAAGATCATCACGAAGCTCCTTGATACCGGCTATGCCTACCTTGCCGGCGGCAACGTCTATTTTGACACGAGCAAGCTCTCTCGCTACTATATCTTCAATGACCACAACGAGGAAGACCTCGCCGTCGGCGTGCGCGAGGGCGTGGAGGAGGACGAGAAT
Organism: uncultured Eubacteriales bacterium; assembly: GCA_900546295.1. Classification (GTDB taxonomy): domain Bacteria; phylum Bacillota; class Clostridia; order Oscillospirales; family Oscillospiraceae; genus Hominicoprocola. The sequence goes on from URCK01000028.1 coordinate 18,223, forward strand.
AAGAAGAATAAGAACGACTTCGTCCTCTGGTTCACAAAGTCCAAGTTCGAGGATCAGGCGCTCAAGTGGGATTCCCCCTGGGGCGTCGGATATCCGGGCTGGCACATCGAGTGCTCCGGCATTTCGATGAAGTACAACGGCGAATACCTCGACCTGCACTGCGGCGGCGTGGACAACGCCTTCCCGCACCACACGAACGAGATCGCGCAGAGCGAGAGCTACCTTGGCCATCCCTGGTGCCTCCAGTGGTGCCACGTGGCGCATCTCAACACCTCGCACGGCAAGATGTCTAAATCCAAGGGCGAATTTTTGACGGTCTCGCTGCTTGAGGAAAAGGGCTATGACCCGCTGGCGTACCGTTTCTTCTGCTTACAGAGCCACTACCGCAAGAGTCTTGTCTTCACGTGGGAAAACCTTGACAATGCGGTCGCCGCGTACAACAAGCTCATCGCGAAGATCGCGAACATCAAGGACGAGGGCGGCGTGGACGAGGCCGTTCGCGCCGAGTACCGCGCGAAGTTCATGAAGGAAATGGACAACGACCTCAACACCGCCATGGGCGTGACCGCGCTCTACGACGTGCTCAAGGCCAAGACCACGGGCGCGACGAAGCTCGCCATCATCGGCGACTACGACACGGTGCTGAGTCTCGACCTTCTCAAAAAGGCGGAGGCCGAGCGCGAAAAGAAGGAAAAGGCCGCGTCCCAGCAGAGTGCGGGCGGCTTTACGGTCGTCTCCGAGGACGGCACGGCGGACGAGGGCATCGAGAACCTGATCCGCCAGCGCGCGGAGGCCAAGAAGGCGAAGAACTTCGCCGAGGCTGACCGCATCCGCGACGAGCTCAAGGCGCAGGGCGTTGAAGTGACCGACATGCCCGGCGGCGCGAAGTGGAAGCGCGTGTAACGACCCTTTACAAAAGAATGAAAAGAGCCGCCCGCGGGCGGCTCTTTTTCTGTCATCGAGCGCAACAATGAGAAAAACAAAAGCAATCAAGAAATTCGTTTAAAAAGACGAATGAAAGAATCCGAAGGCCGTCATTCAATTATTGCATGGTTTCTGGGGTGATTTTCCTCGCTTTTTGCAGGAGAGTATGGTATGCTGACGCAGAAAAGCTTAGCAAGAAAGGAACCCTTCCCATGATCGATATTTTTGATATGATGGGGCCGGTGATGGTCGGTCCGTCCAGCTCGCATACGGCGGGCGCGGCGCGCATCGGCGCCATGGGCCGCACGCTGCTCGGAGAGGAAGTTGCCGAGGCAAAGATCGGTCTGCACGGCTCGTTTGCCGAAACAGGCATCGGCCACGGTACAGACCGCGCGCTGCTGGCGGGCCTGCTCGGCATGAAGCCGGATGACCTGCGCATCCCGAACGCCTATCAGGAAGCGAAGAACGCCGGGATGCGGTATGCCTTCTACACCGTCGACCTGCGCGATGCGCACCCGAACACGGCCCTTCTGGAGCTGACGGGCAAGAACGGCAAAAAGATGAGCCTGCAAGCCTCGTCCGTCGGCGGCGGTGCAATCGTCGTCAACAAGATCGACGGCATCAGCGTGAGCTTTACGGGCGAATTCAATACACTCATCGTGCGCAATCAGGATGAATCCGGCTCGGTCGCGGCGATCACATCCATTCTGAGCCAGCTGCGCATCAACGTGGCGAACATGAGCGTGAGCCGCCACCGCCGCGGGGGAAATGCGCTGATGGTCATTGAAACGGACCAGCACATCAAGCCTTATCAGGTGGAGTTTTTGGCGCAGCTGCCGAGCATTTTGTCTTTGACCTATTACGACAAGGAGGACGATGAAGATGGTTCTGGATTCGATGAAGCAAATCTTTGAGTGCTCGGAGCAGGAGCAGATCCCCTTCTGGGAGGTCGTCCTGCGCTATGATATGGACCTGCGGCAGGTGAGCCGTCAGGCCTCGATGGCAAAGATGCTCTCGACCTGGGAGGCCATTCAGGAAGCGGCGGACTCCTACACCGGCACGCAGCGCAGCGTGAGCGGCCTTGTCGGCGGCGACGGACTCATATAGAGCTGCCAATGTCTGCATGTGCAATTTGTGTTCTTCATCACGATCAAAA
>URCK01000029.1 GCA_900546295.1 uncultured Eubacteriales bacterium
GCTTGAGGCGCTCGTTCGGGATGATGACGAGCGAGTCGACCTTGGTCTTGAGCTCGTTGATGCCCGCTTCCGCCTGCGTCATGCGGCGGCGGCCTTCAAAGCCGAAGGGCTTCGTCACAACGCCGACGGTCAGAATGCCTGCCTCGCGCGCGATCTCAGCGACGATGGGCGCGCCGCCAGTGCCGGTACCGCCGCCCATGCCGGCGGTGATGAAGACCATGTCCGTATCCTCCAGCGCCTTGGCGATCTGGTTGCGGCTCTCCTCGGCGCTCTTGCGGCCGACCTCGGGGTCGGAGCCTGCGCCCTGACCGTGTGTCAGCTTCTCGCCGATCTGGATCTTATAGGTAGCGGCAGAAACATTGAGCGCCTGCTTATCTGTGTTGACCGCGACAAAATCCACGCCGCGCGCACCGGAGCGCACCATGCGGTTGACGACGTTGTTGCCGCCGCCGCCAACGCCGATGACCTTGATCTTCACTACGTTTTCGGGGCCGGTTTCCAATCCGAATGCCATATCGGTTCCTCCTGCAATCTGTTGTATGGGCAAAGCGCCTGCCGCTGCAAGCGCTACAATATCAGGTATTTGTTATCTTCATCATTGTATTACGGTTTTCCCCCGGGGTCAATAGCAATCAGCCATTTCGGGGAAACTTTTTTATGTAGACCTCTCCCTGCCCTCAGTTCGGGATAAAGCTCGCCTTGCCGTCGGTCATGAGGTTGATGGTGCCCGCCTCGTTATCTTCGAGCACATCCACCACCGTACGCAGATTTTCGAGCTTGTAGGCAAGGTCCGCGTCCCACGGCATCTTGACCGTAAATCGGCCGAGATAGGTGAGCGTGATGCCCGTGCCGTCGCCAAGGTCCACCTCGCCGATCATGGAAAGAAGCTGCTTTTCCTCTGCCGCGCGCAGCAGCGCGAGCAGGCGGTCAAGCTTGTAGGATTCCTCTTCGGAAAACGCCGCCTGCGCGCCGACCGAAGGCTCTGAGAGCTCGCAGCCCGTCACGCGCACGCAGCCGTCCGGAACCGTCGCCGTGCGCTCAAGGATCTTGCCAGAGTCGCTCATGAGCCATGTTCCGTCCGCGCCGGGAATGGCGGCGGAGGCCACGCATTCTGTCACCGTCAGGAGCAGTGTATCGGGATATTTACGGTTGACGACCACGGTCTCCACATAGGGGAGCGCGTCGAAGATTGCCTGCTTGACGTCGTATTTGTTCAGCAGCACAAGGTTCTGCTCCTTCTGCACGCCGGCCGCCTCGATGATCTGCTCGTCGGTGTAGCGCGCGTTGCCCTGCACCACGATCGTGTCGATGCGGAAAAACATCGTGAGCGCGCCGACGATCGCCGCGATCACAATAATAAGACTCAGCAGCCGGAGCGGGAAGGATGCCCTTCCCCGCCTGCGCCGCCTGTTTCTTCGCTTTGCTGCCATAATTGGTCCTGCCTTTTATCATCCTTATGTAACCGCTTCCCGCCGGATGTGCGCGCCCAGCGCGCTCAGGTCGCGCTCGATGCTCTCATAGCCGCGGTCGATGTGGCCGATGCGAGAAACGCGCGTAAGCCCCTCTGCCTGCAAGCCCGCGATGACGAGCGCCGCGCCTGCGCGAAGGTCGGTGCACTTGACGTGCGCGCCGTGCAGGTGAGATCGTCCCGTGACCACGGCAACGCGCCCCGCAACGCGCACTTCCGCGCCCATGCGCGCAAGCTCGTCGACATGACGGTAACGGTTTTCAAAAATATTCTCCACAAATACGGTGCTGCCCTCGCTCTTGAGGAGCGCCGCCATCAGCACGGGCTGGGCATCGGTCGGAAAGCCCGGATAGGGCGCCGTGCGCACAGGGCGGATGGACTTGAGAGCGCCGCCGCTGCGGAGCATGACCTCGCCCTCGCCGCTTTTCACGGTGCAGCCCGCCTCGCTCAGCGCGCCCGCCACGGTAGAAAGCGGCCGCGGATCCACCGAGCGAAGGCACACCTCGCCCCCGCAGCAGGCGGCGGCGCAGAGATACGTTGCCCCAACGATGCGGTCGGCGATGATGCGGTATATTCCGCCGTGCAGCGCGCGCTTTCCCTCCACCGTGATGATGGAGCCGCCCGCGCCGCGGATGCTGCCGCCCATCGCGTTGATGAAGTTCTGCAAATCGACGATCTCCGGCTCGCGCGCGGCGTTATAGATGGTCGTCACACCCTCCGCGCCGCAGGCGCAGAGGATGGCGTTTTCCGTCGCGCCCACGCTCGGCATGGGTAAGTACACATCGCTCCCGAGGAGTTTTTCACCCCGGCACCTGAGCTCCCCGCCGCTTTCCCTGATCTCCGCGCCCAGCGCGCGCAGCGCGCCGAGGTGCAGGTCGATGGGGCGCGGCCCCAGTTCGCAGCCGCCGGGATAGCAGATCGTTGCCTCCTTGCAGCGCGCCAGGATCGCGCCGAGGAAGATGACCGACGAGCGCATCTCGCGCATCAGCGCGTCGGGCACCGCGCAGCGATCCATGCGCGCTGTGTCCACCACGAGCGCGCTGCCCTCCCAGTGCGTGCAGCAGCCCAAGTGCCGCAGAATGGCGACGGACGCTTCCACATCCCTGAGGTTCGGGCAATTTTCGATCACGCAGGTATCCGCGCACAAAAGCGCTGCCGCCAGGATCGGCAGGACGCTGTTTTTTGAGCCTTGTATCGTGAGTTCACCGTACAGGCGCTCTCCGCCCTCCACATAAAGTTCACACATCGCGTTCCCTCCCACAAAGCACATTTCTGCTTCATCGTATGCGCGGGGGGCGCGGCGGGGTGACAGCGCAGCATTTTCGGTCATAGCTTCACATTTTCAGTATAGTCGTTTTGCATCGGTGCGTCAACTTCTTTTTGCCTTGCTTTCCTAAGCGCTTTGTGGCAGAATAGAGGTGATATCTTCTCCCCCGCGAAAGGAGTTTTTTTGATGAAAAAGCCGCTGAAAATCGCGCTCTTTGCGCTTCTGGCCATCGTTCTGGCCGCGCTCGCCTATGTGATCTATGTCTTCGCCGCCTACTACCGCGTGGAGGACTATCAAACGCTCGACGTGGTGCGCACCACCTGCGAATCCCCCGTCCCCATGGAGGACGCGGCCGGGACGGACGTCACTTACCGCATCTCTTCTGCCAACGTGGGCTTCGGCGCCTACAGCAGCGATTACAGCTTCTTCATGGACGGCGGCAAGGAGAGCCGCGCCCGCAGCGCCGAGGCTGTTGATGAAAACATGCGTGGCGAGGCCTCGCTCGTCAAGGCTCTTTCGCCCGATTTTGCTCTCTTTCAGGAGGTCGACATCGACGGCACGCGCAGCTGGCACGTCCCTGAAGACGCCTACCTCCGCGATGTGATGGAGGGCCGCGAGTTTGACGAGGTCTACGCGCAGAACTACGACAGTCCCTATCTCTTCTACCCCTTCCTCTCCCCGCACGGGGCGAACAGGGCGGGCATCATCACCTATTCCACCTTTCCCATCTCGTCCGCCATCCGCAGGTCTCTCCCCATCGAGCAGGGCTTTATGAAGCTCGTCGACCTTGACCGCTGCTACTCCGTCAGCCGCATCCCGATGGCAAACGGAAAAGAGTTCGTGCTCTATAATCTCCATCTTTCGGCCTACACCTCCGACGGCACCATCGCGACCGAGCAGCTCGAAATGCTCTGCGCCGATATGCTCCAGGAATATGAAAACGGCAACTACTGCATTGCCGGAGGCGACTTCAACAAGGACCTGCTCGGCGCTTCCGCTGAGATCTTCGGTGTGACGGGCGGTGAAAACGACACCTGGGCCCAGCCCATTCCCGAAGGCACGATCCCCGCAGGGCTCTCCCTCGTCGCGCCCTTTGACCCCGATCATCCCGTTGCCTCCTGCCGCACGGCGAACGAGCCCTATGACGTGAAGACCTCCTTCCGCGTGACGGTGGATGGATTCCTCGTTTCGGACAACGTTGAGGTGCTCGGCGCGGACGTGGTCGACGCGGACTACCGCTACTCCGACCACAACCCCATCTACATGGACTTTATCCTCAAGTCTGAATAAGGCCAAAAAGCAAAAGGAAGCGAGCCAAAGGCTCGCTTCCTTTTGCTTTTTTACTTGAGCAGCGACATGACCGTGTCGTAAATTCGCTCGGTCGCATCGCGGATGCCGAGACTCGCCATGCTCTCCGCCATCGAGCGGATGCGCGCATCGTCTCTGAGAAGTCCCGCTGCGGCAGCAAAGAGCTTTTTGCCGTCAAGCCCCTCTTCTGCAAGCACCAGCGCCGCACCGTGGTCGCCGAGCAGCGCCGCGTTTTTCTCCTGATGGTGGTTCGTCACGTTGGGCGAAGGCACCAGGATCGCCGGCACGCCGAGCGCCGTCAGCTCGCTGAGCGTAGAAGCGCCCGCGCGGCAGATGACAAGGTCGGCCGCCCGCATGACGCTCGCCATATCGTAGATATACTCGCGCACATCGAGCGCGGGATGCGCGGCAAGCTCCAGTCCGTCGTCGCGCATCCACTGCTGCATCGACTTCCAGCAGATCTCACCGACGCCGTGGATGTGGTGGAAAGGTTCCTTCGCGCTCTCCAGCGCGAGAAACTCCGCCATCGCGCGGTTCATCGCGCCCGAGCCGAGACTGCCCCAGAAGGAAACGATCAGGGGGCGGCCGTCGTTCACGCTGAGCGCCTCCTTCGCCTCCGCCTTTGTCTTGGTGAAAAAGTCGCCGCGCACAGGCGTTCCGGTCACGACCACCTTCTCCGGATGTCTGTAGTGCGCGCGGCAATCCTCAAAGCCGACCATGATGCGCTCGCAGTAGGGCTCAAGCTGCCGCGTCGTCAGCCCCGGCACGATATTCGACTCGTGCACCGCCGTAGGGATGCCCGCCTTCGCGCCGTAGCGCACGAGAGGATAGCTCGCGTATCCGCCGGTGCCAACGATGAGGTCGGGGCGGAAATCCTTCAAAATGGCGTTTGCTTCACGCTCGGCGTGGGCAAGATTTTTGAGCGAGACAAGGTTGTGCCGGATCTCCGCAGGCTTGAACGAGCGGTGGAACGAGGAGATGTTCACCGTGCGGAAGGGATAGTCCGTGTGCGCGATAAGGTCGCGCTCCAGGCCGCGCTCCGCGCCGACGAAGAGGATCTGCGTATCTGCGTCCTTTTGCTTCATATAGCCCGCGAGCGCGAGCGCGGGATTGACGTGCCCCGCCGTGCCGCCGCAGGTAAAGATCACTTTCATGCCATTTCTCCTTTCCGCGCTAACGCATCTGGCGCGAAACGCTCAGCACGATGCCGGCCTCGGCCAGCTGGATGACGAGCGCCGTGCCGCCGTAGCTGAAAAACGGCAGCGAAATGCCGGTATTGGGGATGAGATTCGATACGACCGCGATATTGAGAAAGACCTGAAGCGCGATCTGCGTCGTCACGCCGACGGCAAGAAGGCTGCCGAAGCGGTCGCGCGCGTGCAGGGCGATCCAGTAGCCGCGGATGATGAGCAGCGCGAACATCACCATGATGAGCGTTGCGCCGACAAGGCCGAGCTCTTCGCAGATGATGGCGAAAATAAAGTCGTTGTGCTCTTCGGGCAGGAAGAGGAACTTCTGCCGGCTCTTGCCGAGTCCTACGCCGAAGAGTCCGCCCGAACCGATGGAGAGCAGGCTCTGGCGGATCTGATAGCCCTTGTCGCGCATCCATTCTTCGTTGAACGGGTCGAGCCAGATGCTGATGCGGCTCGAGTTGTAGGTGATGAGCCCCGTTGCAAAGGCGTAGGCCACCACGAGCACCAGCGCAACGCCAATGCCGACCCAGTAATTGCGGATACCGCCGACATACATCATCACAGCGCCGATGCCCAGCAGCAGCACCATGCCGGAAAAGTGCGGTTCCTTCGCCATCAGTGCCGCGATCACGCCGAGGATGGCTGCATAGGGCACGATGCCGTAGCGAAGCGTGGCCATTTTGTCCTTCTTTTTGGAAATGCTGTCGGCAAAGTAGAGGATGATGCCGACCTTGGCGACCTCAGAAGGCTGGAACTGAATGGGGCCCAAGCGGATCCAGCGCTGCGCGCCGTGCGTCAGCTTGCCCGTGCCGATGCCGGGGATCAGAACAAGCACGAGCAGGATGATCGAGGCGATGAGCACGATCTTGGCAACGCCGCGGTAGCGCTCGTAGTTGATCTTGCCGACGACGGTCATCGCCGCGATGCCGAGCAGCGCGAACGCACCCTGACGGATGAGATAATAGGCGGGGTTGCCTTTTTCGTAATAAGCCGAAGGGAAACTTGCCGAAAAGAGCATGATGAGACCCACGCCGACAAGTGAGAACACCAGCAGCAGATACGGAAGGTCGATCGGTCCGCGGCCCGCTTCACGCGCCGCCGCTTCGATGGCCTTCGCCCGCTCGCGCTGTTCCTGCCGCAGCAGCCGCTCTTCCTTGGTCATGCCCGCTTCCCCCCTTTCATTCGACTCAAAATCGTGTAATGCACAATTTTGAAATGGATATCACTCCGCTCTGTGCAAAGCGCCCCCTTTGCCGCCCGCAGGCGGCAAACTAATTTTAATCATTTTTCGCCGCGACCTGTGCGTGGCGAAAAATACTTCTCGCAGAGCGAGTGTCGAGCCGCCAAGGGCGGCGAGGCGCAGAGCGGCGCGCAAACTCTCTCATTTTTGAGAAACGGCAAGCCGTTTCTCAAAAATGAAATCGGTTCATGACCCCGAACATTGCCGCGATGCAGCCCAGCGCGCTCACGCAGGTGAAGATCGCCACGAGCTTCACCTCGCTCCAGCCGCAAAGCTCGAAGTGATGGTGCAGCGGCGCCATTTTGAAAAGGCGCTTGCCGTGCGTCGCCTTGAAATAGGCGACCTGCAAAATATCGGACAGCGTCTCGCAGATGTAGACAATGCCGACGGGGATGAGCACCAGCGGCATATCGTAGGCAAAGGCCAGCGCCGCCACCGTTCCGCCGAGGAAGAGCGAGCCCGTGTCGCCCATGAAGACCTTGGCGGGATGGAAATTGTAGACGAGGAAGCCGAGCAGCCCCCCAACGAGCGCCGCGGCATAAACGCCGAGCTGCTCATAGCCCTGCCACCAGAAGGCGAGCATTGAGAAGAAGAGGCCCACCGGCACCGTCACGCTGCCGGCCAGGCCGTCGATGCCGTCGGTGATGTTCACGGCATTGACCGTGCCGACGATGACAAAAGCGGCAAAGATCATATAGACCGGCCAGCTCAGAATGAGGTGCGTGCCCCAGAAGGGCACATAGAGGTTCGGCATGAGCATCCCCTCAAAGCGCATCAGCGTTAAAAATGCGATGGCCGCGACGAGCTGGAGCAGGAACTTCTGGATGGCGGTCAGGCCGAGGTTCTGCTTGTGCTTCACCTTTTCATAGTCGTCCAAAAAGCCGATCACGCCGAAGATGAGCGCGAAGGCGAAGATATAGAGGTGCTTGAGATCGCCCCGGAGCATCCCCGGGAAGCCGCAGATGAAAATGGCGACAAAGATGCCCAGAATGAACATCAGGCCGCCCATCGTGGGCGTGCCGGCCTTGCCCGCGTGCCAGGTCGGGCCATCCTCGCGGATGCTCTGCCCCGCCTTCAGCGCGCGCAGCTTAGGAACCAGAAATTTCCCCGTGATCGCGGATACCGCGAAGCTCAGAATACAGGCGATGATGATCTTCATGTTCGTTTTCCTTTGCCGCCTGAGCGGCTTCCTTCCTTTGTTCTCGCGCGAAACATTCGCGCACGACCTCCCTCTCGTCGAGGTGGTATTTTGTCGTTCCGATCTCCTGATACGTCTCGTGCCCCTTGCCGCACAGCACGATCACATCCCCCGCGCGCCCCTCTTCGAGCGCGAAGGCGATGGCCCTGCGCCGCTCCTCGATGACGGCAAAGGGCGTTCTTTCCGCAAGAAGGCCCGGCAGCGCGCCGCGCAGGATGGCATAGGGGTCCTCGGTGCGGGGGTTGTCGCTCGTGAGGACGACAAAGTCCGCGTTTCTGGCGGCAACGCGCGCCATGAGGGGGCGCTTGCTTTTGTCCCGGTCGCCGCCGCAGCCAAAAAGCGCGATGACGCGCCCATCGGCAAAGGTTCCGACCGCGGAGAGGATATTTTTTAGTCCGTCCGGCGTGTGGGCATAGTCAATGATAACGGTGAACGGCGCTTGCATCGGCACGACCTCGCATCGGCCCTTGACGCCGGTGCAGTCCTGCAGCGCTTCCGCGAGCGCGTGCAGCGGCACGCCGAGCGCCTGCACGGCACAGAGCGCCGCAAGCGCGTTATAGAGCGAAAAGCCGCCGGGAATACCGATCCTCGTCTCCTCGCGCGCTAGGTCGGTGCAGGCGGAAAAGCGCACGCAGTCGTTTTCATAGTGTGCCCGCCAGCCGACAAGATCGTTCGTCATGCCCTGCCCGAAGGTGATTTTTTCGCCCGCAAAGCGAGCGAGCAGGCGCTGCGTCCACTCGTCGTCTCCGTTGACGCAGGCGATGTCGCAGCGGTCGAAGAGGCGCGATTTTGCGTCGCAGTAGGCCTCCATCGTACCGTGATAGTCGAGGTGGTCCTGCGTCAGGTTCGTGAAGACGCCGACGCGGAAGTGAAGTCCCTCCACCCTTCCCTGCATCAGCGCGTGGGAGGAGACCTCCATCACCGCATAGGTGCAGCCCTCCTCGACCATCCGGGCGAGCAGGCGCTGCAAGGTCAGCGCGTCGGGCGTGGTGCGCTCCGCAGGAAGCGCTTCGGCGCCGATGAGGTTCTGGTTCGTGCCGATGAGACCAACCTTCACGCAGAGCGTCTTTTCCAGCAGCTGCTTGATGAGATAGGTCGTGGTGGTTTTCCCGTTCGTGCCGGTCACGCCCACGAGCCTTATTTTTCCTGCCGGAGTACCATACCACACCGCCGCGCAAAGCGCAAGCGCTTTGTGCGCATCCGGCACAAGAATATACGGAAGGTCTTCCTCCGGCGTCCGCTCGCACACGGCGCAGACCGCGCCGCGCGCTTTTGCCTCGGTGATATAGTCGCCGCCGTTCTCTTTTTCCCCCGGCAGGGCGAAAAAGAGGGTTTTTTCCTTCACCTCGCGCGAGTCGAGCGCGAGCGCGCCGATCACAAGACGCGGCGGCGCGTGGACTTCCTTCTCTTCGAGTACGGAAATGATGTCTTCGAGAAGCGTTTGAAAAATCCCTTTCGGAATTGGGTCTTGCTCTCTTTAGTCGCGCACCGAGCTGTCGCTGAACTGGACGCGCACGACCGTACCCGCCGCCACCTCCGTGCCGGGGTCAACGCTCTGCGAGATGGCACGCACGGAGGACGAGCTTGCGTTCGTCGCGCCCGAAACGCCCATGATGAGCCCCGCGTTCACGATCTTCTGGTTCGCAGTCGCGGCGCTGTCGCCCACGACGTTCGGCACGATGCACTTGTCCGTCGACTTCTCCGCGCCGAGGTAGAGGATGATCTCCGCGCTATTGGGCACGATGGCGCCGCCCGCGGGCGTCTGGTCGGTGACGGTATCGCCGCTGCCGACGCTGCGGCAGCCAAAGCCGCTGGCCGCGAGCTTCTGGATCGCTGCATCCTTTGCAAGGCCGACGACGTTCGGCACGGTCTTATCCGCGCCGACAAGCTCCTCGGCGGTGTAGTTCGGCTCGATGCCGAGATAGGGCAGGATCTCGCTCATCACGGAGCTTGCCACGGGCGCGACCATGTTACCGCCGGAGACATAGGTCCCCGTCCACTTGTTCGGCTCATCGAGCGTGAGAAGCATCATCACCTGCGGGTCGTCCGCGGGCGCGAAGCACGCGAAGGAGACGATGACGTTGCCGCCGACCTTATCGGCCGTACCCGTCTTGCCGCCGATGCGGTAGCCCGCGACCTGACCGTTCTTGCCCGTGCCGTCCGTTACCTCGCGCTCCATGATCTCGCGCACGAGCGCGGAGGTCTCCTCGGAAATGACCTGCCGGATGGGCGTAGCGTCGTGCTTGGAGACAACATTGCCGTCCTGATCGGTGATCTGCTCGACGAGATAGGGCGTATAGAGGTAGCCGCCGTTGACGCAGGCGCACTGCGCCGCGAGCAGCGCGATGGGCGTGACGTTGAAGTTCTGGCCGAAGGCGTAGCACGCCAGCGCCAGCGTGGAGTATTCGATCTCCTTGTTGGCAAAGCCGCTGGCTTCGCCCGTGGTGTCGATGCCGGTCTTCTCCATGAGGCCAAAGTCCTTCATATACTGGTAGAACTTCGTGTTGCCGATGCGAAGGCCGATGTTCATGAAGGCGGGGTTGCAGGAGTTTGCAAAGGCCGTGGAAAGGTCCTGCTGGCCGTGGCCCGTGCGCTTGGAGCACCAGATCTTCTGCCCTTCGACGGTCATGTTGCCGCCGCAGTAGAAGCTCGTGTTCATATCCACAACGTTTTCTTCAAGCGCCATGGCGAGCGTGAGCGTTTTGAAGGTAGAGCCCGGCTCATAGGTATCGTTGATGGCCTTGCTGCGCCACTGCTTGTTGCGAAGGTCCGTAGCGTTTTCGATGATCTCCTCCTCCGTCATGCCGGCGGTGAGAAAATCGTTGTAGATCACGCTGGGATCATTCAAGTCGTAGGTCGGAAGCGAGGCCATCGCCAGCACCGCGCCGGTGTTGACGTCCATGACGATGCCCGTCGCGCCCTTGCCGGTGCCGAAGCGTGCCTCAAGCTCCTGCACGCCCTTTTCAAGGTAGTACTGGATGGTGGTATCGAGCGTGGTTTGCAGGTCGCAGCCGTTTTCCGCGTCGAAATACTGGTCGTACTGGTAGAGCACGGCGCGGCCGTCGCGGTCGCGCGCGGTGACGACCATGCCGCTCTCGCCGGTCAGCACATCGTTGTAGGTTGCCTCAAGGCCCATCGCACCGCCGTTATCGTTGGCAAAGCCGATGACCTGCGATGCGAGCGTCCCCTTGGGATAGCTGCGCTTGCTCGTCGGGCGCAGGAAAATTCCCTTCAGGTCATTCTCGTTGATGAATTCCCGCACCTTGTCTGCAAGCTCGTCGTCCGCCTTTTTCTTGAGCTCTTCGTACTGCGAGTTCGTTTTTTCCATCTTTTTGAGGATGTCCCCGGCGTCCATATCCAGGATCTCGGCAAGACCGTTTGCGATCAGGTCCTGATCCTGCTCGTTTTCCATGATCTCCTTGGGAGAGAGGAAGATCGTCTCCGCCGAGGCGGACATGGCGAGAATGGTGCCGTTGCGGTCGTAGATGGTGCCGCGGCTCGCGTCCACGGTGGTGCGCAGCGTCTGCTGGCGCACGGCGATGGACTGGAGCTCCTCGTGCTTGGTGATCTGCCAGTGGTAGAGCTTTGTAAAGAGCAGCACGAAGGTCAGCACACCGAACACGCCGAGCAGCAGCAGCGTTCTCGACTGAATGATGCGGTTTGCGCGGCGCGCGGATTCGGGGCGTCTTCTCTTCTGGGGTTGTGCCACAGTCGTTCATCCTCCTTAAAGACAGAAAAGGAGTAAGGAAGCTCCTTACTCCTTATGTATAGCTTCGCTCATTTGAAATATTCCACCACGGCGCACACGCCGTTGCCCAGCGAGGCGAACACCTTGCTGAGCACGTTCGTGCTTTCCTGCTGGTAGACGACCACGCTGTCGGACTCGGAGAGGTCGATGTAGTAGACCTGCGAAGCGCTGGGCTTGCTCATGCCCGCGGCGGCCGCCGCTTCCTTGATGGTGGTCAGATCAAACGTCTTTTCATAGCGCGTGAGCAGCGCAACGTGCTCGTCCTCGAGCGCAGCGATCTCCTTCTGCACGGAAACGACGTCCGCGGAGATCGCGGTGAGCTGCGCATGGCACATGATCATCAGCGCGACCATGGCGGCGAGTGCCGCAAAGCCGCACAGTGCGCCGAGCGACACCTTTTCGCGCTGGCGGCGGACGGGAGCGGCCTTGTGCTGTTCCTTGTGCTGCGGCGGGCGGATGAATTCCTCGCGCTGGCGCTCATGCTCCTGCTCGCGGCGCAGCCGGCGCTGGCGCTCCTCGTATGCCGGATCATAGGCAAGGTTTCCCACGACACGACCGCCGTGATATCTCATATTCTGCTGTTTGCGGCTGGCCATGGCATTCATCCTTTCCGGTCATTTTCGATGGTTTTCAGCATTTTTCCGCCACGCGCAGCTTGGCGCTGCGGGCGCGGGGGTTTTCGTTCAGCTCTTCTTCGCCCGAGACGATGGGCTTTCTGGATACCAGCTTGATCTTCGGCGTTCTGCCGCATACGCACACGGGAAATTCCTTTGGGCAGATGCAGCCCTGCGCCAGCTCCTGAAATTTCCGCTTGACGATGCGGTCTTCCAGCGAGTGGAAGGTGATGACGGCGAGCCGTCCGCCGCGCTTGAGGTTTTCCTCCGCCGCGTCGAGCATCGGCGGGATCTCTCCCAGCTCGTCGTTCACGGCGATGCGGATGGCCTGAAAGCTGCGCTTGGCGGGATGCTGCTTTTCGCGCAGCGCGCTCGCGGGCATCGCCGAGCGAATGAGGTCGGCAAGCTCTATCGTCGTTTCAATGGGCTTCTGCTCACGGACGGCACAGATCTTTTTCGCAATGGCGGGCGCATAGCGCTCCTCGCCGTATTCAAAGAGGATGCGGCGCAGCTCTTCATAGGGCCATGCGTTCACAACCTCGCGCGCCGTCAGCGCGGCGGAGGCGTCCATGCGCATATCGAGCGGCGCGTCCTGCTTGTAGGAAAAGCCGCGCTGCGCCTCGTCAAGCTGCGGGGAGGAAACGCCCAGATCGAAGAGCATCCCGTCCACGCCGTGAATGCCGAGCTCGCGCAGTACGCTGCCAAGCGCGCTGAAGTTGCTGTGCACGAGCGTTACCTTGTCCATATAGTCGCCGAGGCGTCGGTTCGCCGCTTCGATGGCCGTTTCGTCGCGGTCGAGGGCGATGAGCCTGCCCGTTGTCAGGCGGCGCACGATCTCGAGCGAATGGCCGGCGCGGCCGAGCGTGCCGTCCACATAAATGCCGTCTGGCTTGATCGCGAGCGCGTCGAGGCACTCGTGCAGCAGCACCGGCTTATGACCGTAGTTCTCTTCCATATCAGAATCCCAGCTCTTCCATCACGGCGGCGAGATTCTCGGGGTTGAGCTCCTCGGCCTCGATCTCCGCCCACTTCTCCGCGTTCCAGATCTCGGCGCGGTTCGACACGCCGATCACGACCACGTCCTTTTCAAGATGCGCATAGGCGCGCAGCTTCTGCGGCAGCACGATGCGCCCCTGCGCGTCCGGCTCGCACTTGGCGGCGTTGGCAAAGAGCGGGCGCATCGCCTTGGTCTTGGTATAGGGCAGGCTTTCAAACTTTTCGGTGAAGCGCGCCCAAGATGCGTCGGAATAGACGCTCAGGCAGGAGTCCATGCCCATGGTGACATAAAACGTCTCGCCCAGTTCCTCGCGCAGCTTCGCGGGGATGAACAGCCGCCCCTTGGCGTCGATCGTGTGCTGATACTGACCCGTCACGGCGGCTCGCCCCCCTCTTCAAAGTGTTTTTGCACCGAAGGGTCGCGAAAACGCGGCCTTTTCCCCTTTTCCGAAAAAGCCGTGCCCCGTCCGATTCGATGCTCATGTGGGATAGTAAACCATTTTTATGGTCCAATGCACCACTTTCCCCCACCTGTGCTTTGAGTATACGAGATTCACATAAAAATTGCAAGCAGAAATTTTCCTGTGATTTCAAGCCTTTCTGCGCTTTTTCCGGTGAAAAAGCCCTTCATTTCCGGCATTTTTCAAACATCTGTTCTATTTGCTTGTTTCGTAAAAAGGGAGCGCCACAACATCTTGTGGTGCTCCCTTTTGTAAAGTCGAAATATAGATTATGTCTACCGATACTGTCGGTTTTTGTCTATTCTGACCAAAATTTATTCGCTGCTTCTTATTGTTTTTCAGCGGACTGCGCCAGTTCCTCGCGGCACTTCTGCATCTGCGCCACGGACGCAGCGCGGAAGTTCGAGCGGGACTGCTGCACCTCGCTCAGCGCCATCTGGATGGCCTCCTCGGTGCGGCGCAGCGCATCCTCGGTGTATTCGTTGGCAACGCGGTACATCTCGCGCGAGCGGTCCTCGGCCTTCTTGATGATCTCACGGCTCTTCTCGCGGGCCGCGCCAAGCACTTCCGTCTCGGACACCTTGTTTTTCGCGTCCTGCTCGGCCTGCTGCATCATGCGCTCCACATCGCGCTTGGCAGCCTTGACATAGTCCTCCTTCGCGCGGATGAGCTCCTGCGCGCGTGAAAGCTCCACAGGGAGCTGGGCGCGGATCTCGTCGAGCAGATCGAGCGCCTCATCGCGCACGAGAATGCACTTGTCGCTCGACAGCGGCGCGTTCTTCGCGCCGTCGATCATCTCATAAAGCATATCCAGAAGATGCTGCACATCATTGTTCGCCATGGTCTTCTCTCCATCCTTTCACAAGCGCCGCCGCGCGCAGCGGCATATATTTTTCAAGCTCCTGGCCGTATTTGATCATCTCGCGCACCATCGTGGAGCTGATGTGCTGATACTTCGGCTCGGCGACAAGCAGCACGGTTTCAAGCTTCCCCTCCGACACGTCGCGGTAGATGAGTGAGAGCTGCTGCTCTGCGTCAAAGTCCGTGCTGTTGCGCACGCCGCGCACCAAAAACTGCGCGCCCTTTCTGAGGGCGTAATCCGTCAGAAGTCCGCCGCCCAGCTCCGCCTCCACGTTGGGAAGGTCCTCAACGCTCACGCGCATGAGCGCGAGCTTCTGCTCGTCTGAAAACATCGGGTGCGTTTTCGTCCCGTTCGGCACGATGGACACATACACGCGGTCGAAGAGCTTCGAGGCGCGCTCGATGATATCCCGATGCCCGATCGTCACAGGGTCGAACGAGCCGGGAAAGACCGCGATCCTCATGCCTCTTCCTCCCCCGCGCGGTGATAGATGCTCACCTTGATCTTGCCGTAGCGGTACTCGCGGTGCAGGCTGTAGGGCGCGGAAAGCGCGGGAAGCTCCTGTCCCAGCGGGCTTTCTGCGACCATTATACCATCGGGGGATAAAATGTCAAACGAAGCAATGCGTTCCATCGCCTGCGCAAGAAGGCCGCTTTCGTACGGCGGATCGAGGAAAATAATGTCGAACCGGCCGCTCTGCGTGCCGAGCGCGGCGAGGGAATCGCCGCAGATAACCTGCGCGTTTTCCTCAAGGCGGCACAGCGCGAGATTTTCGCGCACGAGCTTGACCGCGTCCGCGCGCTTGTCGACAAAAAGCGCGCTCTTTGCCCCGCGCGAGAGCGCCTCGATGCCGAGCTGGCCCGTGCCCGCAAAAAGGTCGAGCACGCGCGCATCCTCTACGTCGAACTGGATACAATTAAAGATACTTTCCTTGACCTTATCGGTCGTCGGGCGGGTCTCCATGCCCTTGAGTTCGCCCAGCCGCCGTCCGCGCGCCGAGCCTGTGATCACTCTCATAGTTTCTTCCTTCCCTGCGCCAGGCTGCGGGCGCAAGCTCTCTTTGGTTTCCATAATACGTGAAGTTCCGTTCATTTTCAATAGACTCTGTGACATTTTCCCATATTTTGTGCAAAATATTTTCTCTTGTTATTCCCGTGCGCTTCGTATATAATGGTATGGAGTAGTAATATGGTCACATTTTTATCGACCAGGGAGAAAGGAGTATCTTCCATGATCAGGCTACAGACCGAAAAGGGCGAGATCAGCATTTCTGACGCCGCTCTGTCCAATATTACCGGTGCCGCGGCCACGAGTTGCTTCGGCGTCAAGGGCATGGCCTACCGTTCGATGACGGACGGCCTTGTCCACCTGCTGCGCCGCGAAGCGATGAGCAAGGGCGTGCGCATCATCCCCCACGAGGAGGGGGACATTTCCATCGAGTTGCACATCATCGTCGAGCACGGCGTTAACATCGCCGCCGTTTGCCGTTCGATCATCAGCCAGGTGCGCTATATGGTCAGCGAAAACACAGGCGCGAACATCCGCAGCGTCGATGTCTGCGTCGACAGTATGAATCTCTAAAAACCGAGGAGGACATCATCCCATGCACGATACCATCAATGGTGCCATGTTCAAGGAGATGCTGCTCTTCGGCACCGTCTCCATCACACAGGCACAGCAGGCCATCAACGACCTCAATGTATTCCCCGTGCCCGACGGCGACACGGGCACCAACATGAGCCTCACCATCCAGACCGCGGCGCAGGAGCTTAAAAAGATCGACCCCAAGACGGTCGATCAGGCAGCCTCCGTCACCGCCTCGGCGCTGCTGCGCGGCGCGCGCGGCAACTCCGGCGTCATTCTCTCGCTTCTCTTCCTCGGCGTCTCCAAGGAGCTCAAGGGCTGCACGGAGGCCGACGGCGCGGCCTTTGCCGCCGCACTGCAGGAGGGCGTCGCCGCGGCGTACAACGCCGTGATGAAGCCCGCCGAGGGCACGATCCTGACCGTTTCGCGTCTCGCCGCCGAGCGGGCCGCGAGCGCCGCTAAGGAGCACAACAGCGTTGAATACGTCATCGAGCAGGCCATCGCGCAGGGCGAGATCACGCTCGCGCAGACGACCGACATGAACCCCGTTCTCAAAAAGGCGGGCGTGGTGGACGCAGGCGGCAAGGGCTTTCTGCTCATTCTCAGCGGCATGCTCAGCGCGCTGCGCGGCGAGGAGCGTCCCGAGCTCACGGCGGAGGATACGCAGGAAAAGGCGGATTTCGCCACGCTTTCCGAAGAGGGCATCACCTTCACGTTCGATACTGTCTTCATCGTCCGCAAGAGCGGGCGCAGCATCGAGCCGTTCCGCAGATTTC
Organism: uncultured Eubacteriales bacterium; assembly: GCA_900546295.1. Lineage (GTDB taxonomy): Bacteria > Bacillota > Clostridia > Oscillospirales > Oscillospiraceae > Hominicoprocola. The sequence continues at coordinate 16,716 of URCK01000029.1, forward strand.
TGGACGGCATCGGTGATTCGCTCGTCATCGGCGAGGACGACGAGGCCTTCAAGGTCCACGTCCACACCGACATTCCCGGCGAAGCGCTGAGCGAGGCGCAGAAGTACGGCACGCTCGAGCTTGCAAAGATCGAAAACATGCGCACGCAGGCCCAGCAGCTCGCCTCCGGCGGCAAGGCGCAGTCCACCGACGATCTCGATGCCATCGAGGAAGAACTGGAAAACGCCGAAGCCGAGGACAGCACCGAAGAAGCCGCGCCCGAGAAGGACTATGGCTTCCTCGCCGTCTGCGCGGGCGACGGGCTTGCCGGCGTCTTCACTGACCTTGGCGCCGACGGCGTCATCAGCGGCGGGCAGACCATGAACCCCTCGACCGAGAGCATCCTCAAGGAGATCCGGAAGGTCCCGGCGCACACTGTTTTCGTCCTGCCGAACAACAAGAACATCATCATGGCCGCGCAGCAGTGCGCGACTCTCACGGAGAAGAAGGTCATCGTCATCCCCACGGCCTCCGTCCCGCAGGGCATCAGCGCAATGATGGCCGTCGACCCCGACGCCGAGAGCGCCGAGGTCATCGAGAAGGCCATGACGGACGCGGCGCAGTGCGTTGCCACCGCGCAGATCACCTACGCTGCGCGCAACTCGGACTTTGACGGCTTCGACATCCACGAGGGAGACTATCTCGCCCTGCTGGACGGCAAGCTTCTCGGCACTGACCGCGACGTTTCCGCCCTGCTTGAGAACCTCTCCGACATGGCCGCCGAGCGCGACGCGGAATTCATCACCGTTTTCTACGGCGAGGACGTGAGCGAGGAGGACGCGCAGAAAGCAAGCGCCGTCTTCACCCGCAGGTGCCCGGACGCCGAGATCAGCCTGATCCGCGGCGGCCAGCCGGTCTACTACTATATCATTTCGATCGAATAAGGCAAAAAGCGCAGCACCGGAGCGGTCTTAGACCGCTCCGGTGTTTTCCCTTGCCCGCAGAGTCCCTTCTTCAAAGACAGCGCATCCGCCTGCCGAGCAGGCGCATCAGGATATCCGCGTGGCGGTATTCGTCCGCGCTCATCGCCGCAAAGAGCTTGCCGAGGCACAGATCGAGCGTCTCCTCCCCCGCGCGGGCATAGTTGTAGCCGCCGCAGGCCTCGGCGTGGTAGCGCTCGCGCAGCAGCGCGCAGAGGTTGCCCGTGTCCGGCTGCTCCACGCACACGCGCGGGCAGTAGGCCTTTCCCGTGATGAGATAGATCGCGGCGGCGAGATCGCGCGCGTGGCGCTTTTCATCCTCGCTCATCGCGCGCATCGCCCCCCGCATCTCGCGCGGCAGAACAGAGGCAAGATGGGCGTAGAGCTGCGCGTCGCCCAGCTCCTCGCGCAAAAAGCCCTGCAATACCTCAACCGTTCCCACCGCGTCGCTGCCCATACAGCAGGGATCCTGCTGCGCGCCGGGCAATGCAAGCTCCTCTTCCTCCGCCGGCAGCGCCGCCGGCGCGGGATACACATCCTCCCCCGGGCAGACGCGCTTCCACACCTCGCGGCAGCGGATGGGATCATAAGCGCAGTTTTTCTCTGAATTTGTCATCCTCCCGTCTCCTTTCCAAGTTAGGCTTTCACTCCCATCCTATGCGCCCGCCGCCAAAGCGCCACCGCCGCAAAAGAAAATATCAAATTGCTTACGCCGCTCGTTGATTTTTTCCTATTTTTCTGTTAAACTACAATTGTTTTGTATTTTTGTGCATTTTGTTGCAATTGCAACTTTTCATTTTCTGCCATCCGGTCTATGCTATGCTTAAACCGCAGGCAGTTTCTGTAAGGAGGTCTTCTTTTCATGCTGGAACTGGAGCACATCAGCTACACCGTCTCCACCCCCGAGGGCGAGCAGACGATCTTAAAGGACATTTCCATCACCATCCCCGACCGCAAGCTCATTGTCTTCACCGGCCCCAACGGCGGCGGCAAGACGACGCTCGCCAAGGTCATCATGG
>URCK01000030.1 GCA_900546295.1 uncultured Eubacteriales bacterium
GGGCGGGCGGCGATTGCCGCCGGAGCTGCCGCCGCCATAGGGAGGTCTCGGGCCGCCCGAGCGGGGCGGACGCGGAGAGCGCGGGGGACGCCGCCCCCAGAAGATGGGACGGTAGACCACCGTGGGAATGCCCATGCCGGGCATCATGTAACGGCGGCGATAGCGGCGATAACGCATTCCGTCAAGCGCGATCCAGAGGATAAAGAATATGATGAGGATCATGATGAACATCACTCTGCTGGCCGCCTCGTCCAGCGCCGCCTCGCTCTGCTGATACTGCTGGCTCAGCTCTACATGGAGCGCGGCGCAAAGCGAGCGCACCGCCGCGTCATAATCGCCCTTCTGCACGCCATCTTCCATGCAGGAGGCAACAAAGCTCTGCGAGAGCGAGCTGAGCAGGTCGTAGAAATCGCCGCTTGCAACCAGATAATAGTCTTGCTGCTGTTTGGCAATGAGCAAAATGGCGTCGTTCGTGCCCAGCTGCATCGCCTCTGCGTAGTCATACGCCGTATTTTCGAGGTCATCCGACGACTGCACCGTGACGACGGCCATGATGCTGCCAAACATCTTGTCCCAGTTGGCGTTGTAGAGGCTGACGGCTTCCTCGGTCTTGTCAGAAAGGATACCGGCATCATCGTGCATAAACTGCTCAAACGCCGCCGTGGAAAGCGAGGGATCGAGCTTTTCGCCGCCCTCCGGCGTAGAGACAACGGGCGCTTTGTGCAGCCCCCACGCGCCGGAGGCGAGGATCGCCAGAATCAGCACCGCGATAGCGACGCCGCGTTTTTGAAAGAATTTCATGTGTTTCCCCTATCCGGAGCTTCTCAGCTTCTCAGCTCCATGAGCTTCTGCTTCAGCTCGCCTTCAATGCGCCCGAGCTCCGCTTCCGCTTCCTTGCGCTTCTGCGCGCCCTCGCGCTGGATGTTCACGACCTCGTCAAGCGTGGAGACAAGCTGCTCGTTCGTGTGCTGCAAGGTCTCGATATCGACCACGCTGCGCTCGGCCTCCTTGGCCGTGGCGATCGTGCCCATCTTGAGCATATCGGCATTCTTCTTGAGCAGCTCGTTCGTCGTCTGCGCCACGGCGCTCTGCGCGGCCGTTGCCTGACGGCTGTGCTCCATGCCGAGCGCGAGCACCATCTGGCTCTTCCAGAGCGGGATGGTATTGACGAGCGAGGACTGGATCTTCTCGACCATCAGCGTGTCGTTGTTCTGCAAAAGTCTCGTCTGCGGGCCCATCTGGAGCGACACCATGCGCGTGAGCTCCAGATCGTGCAGCTTCTTTTCAAAGCGCTCGCACTTCTGCGCGTAGTCGTTGTAGGCCTGCGCATCCTCGGCAAGGCCACTCGCCTCCGCCTTCTTGCGCAGCTCCTCCAGCTCGCCGGAGCGGACCTCGGCAAGGCGCTTCTTGCCCGCGATGATGTACATCGTGAGCTCCTTGTAGTACTTGAGGTTCAGCTCATACATCTGGTCGAGCATCGCGATATCCTTCATCAGCGTGACCTGATGCTTTTCAAGCTCGGATACGATGCGGTTCACGCTCGTCTCGGCCTTGCCGTACTGCGCGCGCATCAGCTCGAGCTTGTCCTTCTGCTTGTGGAAAAGGCCGGCAAGGCCCTTCTTCTCTTCCTCCCGGCCGAAGCCCTTGACCTCGACAACGAGGTTCGAGAGCGTCTCGCCCACCTCGCCCAAGTCCTTGTTGCGCACGGAGGAGAGGGCGTTTTCAGAGAACGTCGCCACGCTCTTCTGTGCGGCCACGCCATAGTTGAGCACAAGGTTCGTATCCGTGATGTCGATCTTCTTCACAAACTCGTCGACAGCTGCTCTCTCCTGCTCGGTGAGCATGCTCTCGTCGACCTTGACGGGCTCGACCTCTTTTTTCTTCTCCGGCTCGGGCGCGGGCGCGTCCGGGGTGAGCGTCAGCTCTGGGACGGCCTCCTGTGCCGCTGCGGTGGGGTTCAGGGTCAGCTCGGGCATCATGTTGTCGCTCATATCAGTTTTCCTCCGTTTTCCGGCCTTCGGCCTGTTCCTTTTCGTATTTTTTGATGCGCTGGATGCGGCGCAGGCACAGCAGCGTGGCTATCGCCCAAATCGCCGTGGAATAGTACAAGCTGCTCTTGTGCAGGCGCAGCGCGCCCACAAAACTAACGAGACACATCACGGCAAAGACCGCGCAGAAGATGGGATCGAGCCACACGCCCTTGAGGCGCTTGAGGATCCACGCATTGACCTTGGCGTTGAATGCCATCACTTTCTTTCGCATCGTCTTTCTCCTTTACAGTTCGAGCTTGATATCGTCCTGCGTGGCGGCAGCCGTGCCGCCGTCACTGCTCAGGCCCTCTTGCTTCATCATGTTTTCAAGCACTGTGATGTCGGTGGAAATGTCCATTGCCTCGCTGCCAAAGAGCATATCGAGCTGCTTTTCAAAGGCAGCGACGATGGTGCTCATCATGCTCTCCACGCGCTGCATGGTGCTGCCGATGTTGCCGCCGCTCACGCCCTGCGCGCCCATGCGGTCATAGGCGTTTAAGAGCTTGAGCGTGGTGGGCAGGTAGTAGTCCATGAATTTTCTGATCTGCGGCAGCTTTTTGGGGTCTGCCTTGACCTGCGCGAAGATCTTCGCGCTTAAGTCCTCGAGCCGGTCGATGTCGGCGGAGATCTTTTCATCCTTGATGGACGCGTTCAGGCGCTTCATCTCGGAAATGGCAAGATTGCCGTCGCGGATCATCTTGTCAAGCTCCGCGTTCCCGGTGCTCTCCTCTTTTTTCGGCGGGTCGGGGACCGTGACCTCCACCGTGCCGCATACGGCGTTCATGATGAAATACACCACCGCCGATACGATGGCGATAAAGATGAACTGCGGCACGCGGTAGAGCGGGAAGAGCAGCGCATAGATGACCCACGTTCCCGCCGCCGCATAATAGGGAACCGTCGATCTGCGTTTGACCGTTGCCAAGGCGATCGCCTCCTGTTTTGAGAAAATTTTTACTGATATATGATACCACAACGCTGCACTGCGGTCAAGCAAAGCCCGCGCGAAAACGAGGCGGCGACCTGCCGGACGCCGCCTCGTTTTGCTGCTTTTTTTGTATCTTTTTATTCGTTGCGGATGGCTTCGAGCGCCGAGATCTTGACCGCCTTGTTCGCCGGCTGGTAGCCGGACACAAGGCCAACCAGCACCGAGAACACCAGCGCAAAAATGATGAGCTCGGGCTTGATGACGGAAACGCGCGTCACGTTCTCTCCGCCGATGAGCGCCTGCTTGATGAGCTCCCACGTGATGCCCCCGCCGCTGAACGCGCCAAAGGAGAATAGATTGATGCCGACGGAAATGATGAAGCTGAAAAGGAGTCCCAGCACGCCGCCGAGAAGGCCGATGCTGCCCGCCTCCATCAAAAACATCGCGCGGATATCGCGCACATAGCAGCCCAGCGCCTTCATGATGCCGATCTCCTTCGTGCGCTCGGAGATGGACATGATCATCGTATTGGTAATGCCGATGGCCGCGACCAGAAGCGAGATCGCGCCAAGGCCGCCGAGCATCAGCTCGATCTGACGGGTCTGCTTGTTGAGCTCGTCGCGCATGCTCTGCATGGAATAGGTGCTGTAGCCTAAGTCCTTGATGGCCTGCTCCACATCCGCCACGGCGTCGAGGCTCTCCGCCTTGACATTGATGGACGAATATTCGAACTTCGTGTCGTTCTTCCCCGTCAGGTCGTAAATGAGCGACTTGAGCGCGTTGATGTCCATCATCACGCCCTCGCTCGTCTCGTAGCCCTTGCCCTGATCCTCCTTCAGAATGCCCACGACCTTGAGATCGACGCTGTGGGGCGTCGTCTCGTTGCCGGAGTCGTCCCAGGAGGTCAGAAGCATCTTCACGTCCGTTTTGAGCGGGTCAAAGAACGGGTCGGGGACGTTTTCCGTGTCGATATTGCCGTTTTCGTCCCAGGTGTATCGGTCGACATAATTTCTGCCGTCAGGCATGAGCGTATCCTTAAAGTTATAGGCAAAATACTGGCCCACGACCACCTCGTCGCTGCTTTCTGGGTAGCGGCCCGCGACCAGCTCATAACCCATGTCCTCAAGGGCGCTCACGTCAATGCCGGCAAAGTTTCCCCAGTCGGCGCTGTAGCGGTCATTGATGCCCGCCTTAAACGAAATGTTGTAATTGTCGAGGCTTGCCTTGGGCATGACGGCCTGCACGCCCGCGATCTCGTGGAAGCTCTCCACCGCCTTTTCGTCGAGCTTGCTTTCCGTCTGTGTGCCGGTATTCTGGTTGTAGCCGCGGTAGACCTCGATGATGGAGAGGTCACCCATGTTTTTGAGCATCTGATCGTAGGACTCCTGCATGCCCGCGCCGATGGAGACCATCACGATGATGGACGTGCAGCCGATGAACACGCCCAGCACTGTCAGGATCGTGCGCCCCTTGCGCCGCGACAGGCTGTCGAAGCACATTTTCAGGATGTCTGCGAATCTCATTTGTTCTGTCCCTCAGCACCCGTGGCCGCAGTCTCCTTCGCCGCGGCGTCCGCTGCCTCCTTCTTCTCTTCGGCGATCTCCTCTTCGTCCCACTTGTCCCAGAGGGCCTGCTCGGCCTTCTGCTTGGCCTTCTTCTTGCGGATGCGCAGCACGACCAAAAGGACGACGAGCGCAGCGACTACCGCGATGATGACGTACTTCCACGGGAAGGTGCTTGCCGGCTCGGGGTCGATCATGCCGGGATCGTCCATGCCGGGATCCATCGGCTCATAGGCCATGGCCTCGACGCTCGCCTCAAAGACGCGCTCTTTCGTGTTGCCGTTGGAATCCTCGTAGGTGATGACGATCTTGACCTGATTCTCGCCCTCCAGCTGCGGGGTCACGGCAAAGGCGATGGTGCCGTTCTTGCCGCCGTCGATCGTGCCGACGCGCTGATAAGGCGTGGGGGAATCAATGTCGCCGGAGATGGTCGCCTCGACGTTGCTGATGGCGCTCTTGCCCTTGTTGACATAGTCGATCGTCAGGCTCGTCTCCTCGCCGACATAGCCGGTGTAGGCGGTCTTGGGCTCGCTCAGCTCGAAGCGGTCGGGCTGGTAGAGCGGCACGCTCAGCGAGAGGGACGCGCTGCCGGATTTGCGGGCATTCTGATCGACATACTCGTAGGTAACGGCGATCTGCACCTCCTGCGCGCTGGCGCTGATGAGCTGCGCAGCCTTCATCGGCACGGTGACGCTCTTGCTGCCGCCCGCGGCGACGGAATCAAAATAGAAGGTGTTGGTCGAGCCGTTGAGCATAAGGTCCGTGCCGCCGGTGACGGTGAGCATGACGTTTTCGATCTTGAGCTTCTTGCTGGTGTTGGTAAAGGAAAAGCTCAGGTTCGTGCTCGAGCCCGCCGCAACGGACGAGCCGCCGTAGTTGTACTTCGAGAGGATAACGATGGGCGTGGGGCTTGCGACTCCCTCTTCGTTCTGCCCATCCTTGGTGACGGTCGCGGGCACGTTGACAGAGCCGGACGCGCTGCCCGAGCTCGTTGCGCTCGTGCCGTTGTCGTAGTAGAAGCTGGCGTCCACCTTGAGCGACTGGCTCGCGCTCGCGATCTTATCCACCGCCTTGACCGACACCAGCACAACACCGGACTGGTTCGGGCGGATATCGTCGAGCGTGTAGGCGCTCTGGGAATCGGTGATCATCAGGCCTTCCGAAGGCGTAACGGTCACCATCGGGGTGCGCATCGTCGTGGTGCCGACGTTTTTGACATAGATCGAAATGATCTTGCTCTCACCGGCGGCGATGCTGCTCATCGCCGCATCGGAGCTGAAAATCGCGTGCGGCGCGGGGATCTCGACGGGGGTGGGCTTTTCCGGCTCGGCGTAGGGCACGCACTCGCTGACCGTCAGGCTGAAGGTCTGGTTGCCCGCGTCGCTGCCGTCTTCATTGATGTAGTAGACAGTAAAGCTCAGGCTGTTGCCCGTGCCGGAATAGGAGAGGTTATAGAGCATGAACGAGGCCGTGCCGTTTTCGCCGTTGGTGATGCCGTCAGCATAACCGCCGCGGAACGAGTCGACGCCGCGCACCACGCGCGAGACCGTGCCGCGGCCGCCGATGCGGGAAAGGCTCACTACGACGTTGGCTGTCTGGTTCGTTTCGATGCTGTAGGCGCCCGCATTGTAGCCGGTGACAAGGTAATTGGTGCCGCTGCTGCCTGCGTCAGGCTTGTTGTCCGCCCGTACCGGCAGGAGCGATGCGCACAGCAAAAGCGCAAGGCACAGGGAAAGCAGGGATCTTGAGATGCGTTTCATGTTCGATTTCCTCCGTTATTCGATGTAGGTTTCGGCGTCGATCTCCGCCTTGACCTGATTTTTCACGTCGCTGACGATGCTGCCGTCGATGAGCGTCACGATGCGGTCGGCATACTCGGTCATCTCCGGGTCATGCGAAACAAGCACGATCGTCTGGTGGAAGCGGTGGGCAAAGCCGCGGATCATGTGCATGACCTCTTTCGTCGTCTTCGAGTCGAGGTTGCCGGTCGGCTCGTCGGCGAACACCACCTCCGGGTGCGTGACGAATGCGCGCGCGATGCCCACGCGCTGCTGCTGGCCGCCGGACATCTGGTTGGGAAAATGGTCCATGCGGTCCTTAAGGCCCACGCGGCAGAGCATCTTCTTTGCCTCGATGATCCTCGTCTCCGGGTCCACGCCCCGGAACATCAGGGGCATGGCGACATTTTCCGCCGCCGTCAGCTCCGGCAGCAGGTTGTAGGACTGGAAGACAAAGCCGATGTGCTTCTGGCGGAAGGCGGCAAGCTGGTTTTCGTTCAACCGCGAGACCGGCACGCCGCCGATGCGCACCACGCCGCGCGTTGGCTTTTCAAGGCCGGCCAGCTGGTTGAGCAGCGTCGATTTGCCGCTGCCGGACGTACCGAAAATGCAGCACACCTCGCCGCGCGCGATATCCAGATTGATGTTGTGGAGCGCGACCACGTGCTCCTGTCCCATCATGTATACCTTTCGGAGCTTGCGCACCGATATGACGGGCTTCTGATCAGTTTCCATCGCAAATTCTCCTCATTCTAAGCTGTTTCTTATTATAAGCCCATCGCACGGGAAAGTCGTTACAATCGGGCGCGATTTGGTTACAATTTGCTTAAGATTTGTTTAATCTTCTCCGCAGGCTCTTTCTCTTCTTTAGACGAAGGAAATTTAAAAAAGTTTCCGAAAGCGCGCAAAAAAACGGCGGACTTTTTGAAGTCCGCCGTTTTTTAAGTTTCTGCCGTTTTTAATCCAGCGGCACGTCGGGCAAGACGTAGACCGTCATCTCTTCGCCGCTCGTGTCGATGGACACGGTGTCGTCGATGGGCTGCGTCAGCGCCGCGTCCGCGTACAGCGTGCAGCCCATGCTGCAGCAGATGGTGACATACGTCCCCCTCGCCACATGGTATTCATTCACCCACCAGTCTTCGCCCCCTTCTTTCGCGGGGAGGCAGACCGTCAGCAGGCAGGCGGGTCTCGTGTCGTCCGTCGCATACACAACATCGTTCAGAAGGTAGCGGCCCGACTTGTAGGGCTCTTCTTTGTAGGGCTCGTCGTAGCTCCAGTTGTAGAGCGTCGTGCCTATCTCCGTCGCGCCGCCCTCGCCGTCCGCCATGTAGTCGGTCACGGACATGGCGAGCAGCTCGCCCGTCTCGGGATCGGCATAGTAGAGGGTGGTATAGTAGTAGTCGTCCTGATCGTCAAAGCGCGTGGTGGTCGAGAGCAGCACCGCGCCGTCCTGCTCGCTGCGCTCGTCAAGCGCTTCCTCGGCGTTCTTGGCGGCGGGGTCAGTGCACTGCGGCAGCATTTCAAGAAGATACTCCGTCCCCTCGCCCGGAATGGGATAGATGTTCAGGCTCGCGGTGTCGTCGCTCGCCATGCACGTGGCGTACAGGCCGCCACGCCCCTCACTCCACAGCTCATCCTCGCCCGGGCCGCTGTTGGCGGTATAGCTGTAGTGCGAGGACATGAGAAGTGCTTCCCCGCCCCCGTCCGTGTACTGCAATCTTGCGGTGTAGGTCACCTCGCCGTCCCGGTCGGTGCCCTGAATGTTCACGGTCACGGCGTCGTACTTTGCAAGCAGTACGCTCGGATCGTTGACCTCGCGCAGTGTTTCGAGCGTCACGTCCATCGGCGTGTCGTCCTTGCCGCCGTTCCCATCATCCTTGCCGCCCTGCGTGCCGCAGCCGGCGAGCAGACTCATCACGCAAAGCGCGCCAATGCTTGCTTTCTTCCAGTTTTTCACCTTGGTTTCCTCCTTTGGATTTAGGATACGGGATTTTCCTGCATCATGGGTCCGTTTTCCATCACTATTTCATGGGGATACCGCCGCATCACTCGGCATCTCCGCTTTTGACGTAGACGGTCGTGCTGTCGCCCTCCGGCCATTCGACCTCGAAGCTCTGATACTGCTCCGTCATGGCGGCGTCATAGTAGGAGCGCAGCTCCTCGCTGCCGCTCAGGTAAAGGATCGAGCTCCGCGGCACAGTAACTCTCTGCTCGCGCTCCTGCTCGGTGCCGGGGTCCCATACGATCGTCGCCTCGCGCTTGGGACTGTCGTCCGACAGCATCTGCGCGTAAAGGTCCTTCTCCGGCTCGTAAGAGCGGTCATAGCGGTATGTATACGTTCCCGTAGCAAAGCAGGTATCTTTTCCCTGCAAGTCTTTTCTGTGCCGCTCCAATTTGATCGCCATAAGGTCGTCGGAGGTCGGATCAATATAGAGCCATCGCAGCGAGTAGTCACTGTCATCGCCGGTGAAGTAATGCTTGACTTCCATCACGAGCTGACCGTTCTGCTCATACGGCTCTCCGGCCTCCACGGTGATGCCGTCGCCGGCCACAGGCAGGAACGGCTCCTGAACGGTGCTCTTTTCGTACCATTCGTCTGAGGCAAACACCGTCACGTCGATGCGCCCCATAACACCGTTCTCGTCTCTCCCTGCTGCAAAGAGGCTCATCCCGTTTGGGACCTCGTCCGAGCGGACGTTCATTTCATAACGATCGTCCTCATAATGGTCGCAGCAATACCAGCCGTGGCTCCAGCTCTGCAAGCGCCCTTCTTCATCGCGCGTGTACTGGTCGGTGGTCTTGACGTCCTGACCGCCGTCGCTGCTGTCTGTGCTCTCACGCACAACGGTCACCACCTCGTGCCGCTCGAGCAGCGCGGGGATATTATTTCTTTCGCAGATGTGCTCGTAGGTGATGGGGTGCGCTTCCGCCATGTCAGTCTGTTCGTTCGGCTCTCCGCAGCCTGCGAGCAGCAGCGCGGCGGCGAGCGCGAGGGCGCTCATCGGTCCCCGGCGTTTCATTTTGTTTCTCCTTTCATCGTCTTCTTTCCATCTTGACTGTGCGGAGCTCTTTTCGTTCCGTACACTTCCTTAGACGAAGAATTTCCCAAAAAGTTTCGCACTTATGGATTTCTTAAGAAACTTTTTCTTCCCCGCGCGGGCTCTTGTATTTTCCGCCGCCGCGGCATACAATGATGCCACATTTCACCCGGGAGGGGCGTTTTTATGAACTATATCGGCATCGACCTCGGCGGCACGAACATCAAGGGCGCGCTCGTGAGCGAGCATGGCGAAATTTTGAGAGAGCACGCCGTCGAAACCCGCGTCGACCTCGGCCCCGAGGCCATCGCAGCGCGCATCGGCCAAGTCATCGCGCAGCTTTGCGAAGGCACGGACGAGTCCGCCATCGGCGGCGTGGGCGTCGGCTGTCCCGGCACGGTGGACGATGCAAGCGGCATCGTCCGCTTTGCAGGGAATCTGGGCTTTGTGAATTTTGACCTCAGCGGCGCGCTGCGCGCGCACACGGCGCTCCCCATCCACCTCGGCAACGACGCAAACGCCGCCGCGCTGGGCGAGGCGCTCTTTGGCTGCGGCAAGGGGGCGGAGAGCACCGTCGTCGTCACGCTCGGCACAGGCGTGGGCGGCGGCGTGGTGCTCGGCGGCAAACTCCTCACAGGTTACACCGGCGCCGCGAGTGAGCTTGGGCACATGGTCATCGCCGAAGGCGGCGAGAAGTGTACCTGCGGCCGCCGCGGCTGCTTTGAGGCCTACTCCTCCGCAACGGCCCTCATCCGCGACACAAAGCGCGCCATGGCCGCGCAGCCCGAGAGTCTTCTGCACGCGATCGCCGCGGAAAACGGCGGTGTGGACGGCCGCACGGCCTTTCTCGCAAAGGCGCGCGGCGACGAGGCAGGCGCAAAGGTCGTGGAGGACTACATTGAGCACCTTGCCTGTGGGCTGACAAATCTCGTCAACATTTTCTTTCCCGAGGTGCTCGCGCTCTCCGGCGGCGTTGCCAATCAGGGCGAAGCGCTGCTCGCGCCGCTGCGTGAAAGGGTGCGCGAGCGTTCCTTCGGTTCTCGCTACGCCGTGTCGCACACGCGCATCGAGCGCTGCACGCTCGGCTACCGCGCGGGCGTGATCGGCGCAGCGATGTTGGTGCGCAAATAAACCGCGCTTTGTCAAAGAACTCCGCAGAGGAGCACCCTGCGGAGTTCTTTTTATCATTCCGTGTCCTCCGGCACCTTCATCACTGCGGTGCTCTCTACGCCCGTCTCTCCTTCCATGAGGATCTGCACCTCCTCCACACCGCTGAGCGAGAGGATGGAACGCTCGATCGAGGCGATCAGCAGCTCACGCGCGTCCTTATCCTCCGGAAGATCGGCGCTCGCAGGAATGCTCAGGTAGCACACGCCGTCCTCGATGCGCGAGGAGATGACGGCGAAATTCTCAGGAAGGAGCGCTTCAAGGGAATCGTCCTCCGGTCCCTGCGAGAGCGCCTCGAGCAGCGCGTTCACGCGCGTCTGCCCTTCATAAAGGGCGAGCGTCTGCTGCTCTGCGCGCAGCGCGCCCGTCTTTCCGTCGAGGAAGTAAAGCTGCACCGTGATGGGCCGCACGCCGCTCTCGCGGGAAGACAGCAGCGTATCCGCTGCGAGCAGAACCTGCGTTTTGCGGTAGGGCAGCTCGCTTCCGTCAGCCGTGATGCGCACGGCGTTCACGTTTGCAAGCTGTGAGAGTGTGAGCGTGATGCAGTAGTCCGCGAGCGAAAGGTCGATGCCGGAGAGGCGCGCATACTGCGCGCTCAGGTCGATCTCCGCGCGGCGGCCCGAGACGGAGAGTGCGTGAAGCGTCGTCCCGTCGGGAATGGGTGAGCGGAGAGAAGCCTCGTCCGGTCCCGCGAGCAGGCGCTCCATCAGCGCGCGCACGCAGTCCTCGGTGTCCATCGTCTCATCCGGAACAAAACGCTCCGAGGAGGCGGCAATGGCGTCGCCCCCGCCGGAAGAATCGAGGTCAGAGAGGAAATAGAGCGCGTAGCCGCTCTCCTCCTCGTCCTGCGCGCCGCCCGCGCAGGCGGCAAAGGCGATCAGCGCCGCAAAGATCGCAAGGGCAAGCAGAGAGAATTTTTTCATCGCTCCTCCCCTCCTTCCCCATAGCGCGGCAGACGCACGGTGAACACCGTGCCGCCGCCCTCGCGCGCACCGACCTGGATGCTGCCGCCGCGGCGGCGCGCCGTGTCGGCAGCGATGGAAAGGCCGAGGCCCGTTCCGCCCGCTGCGCGCGAGCGCATCTTGTCCACGCGGTAAAAGCGGTCGAAGATGCGGGGCATATCCTCCTGCGGGATGCCGATGCCGTTGTCGCTGACGGTGATGAGGCACGTTTCCGCGTCCCCCGCCAGCGCCACGCGGACAAAGCCGCCGGGGCGGTTGTACTTGATGGCGTTTTCCGTCAGGTTGTAGATGATCTCGTTGAGCTCATCCTCGCTTGCAAGCGTTCTCCCCTCGCGCCGGATCTCATAGGAGAGGTCGACCTTCTTTTCCTCGGCCACAAGGCGCAGCATCCGCGCCACGCGCGCGATGACCGGCGCGATATCGACGATCTCCGCCTCACTCAGCGCGCCGCTGTCCAGGCGCGTCAGGCGCAGGAGGTTTTCCGTGATGCGCGCGAGCCTTTCGGACTCCTGCTCAATGTCGCCGACAAATTCGCGCACGGTCCGCTCGTCCATGTTCTCGGTCTGCAAGATGGAATCGGAGAGCAGGCGGATGCCCGCCAGCGGCGTTTTAAGCTCGTGACTCGCATCGGAAACGAAGCGGCGGCGCGCCTCCTCTGTCGTTTGCAGGCGGTCGGCCATGGCGTTGAACTCCACGGCAAGATCGTATATCTCGTCGTTGCCGCCAACCTCGGCATGGTGGCTGTAGGAGCCCTCGCGCATCTTGCGCACAGCCTCGGTCAGCACGCCGAAGCGCCGCGTGAGCACGCGCGAGAGCAGCAGGCTCAGCCCCGCGGCAAAGATCGTCACGACCACGGAAATGGTCAGAAGGTTGCGCTGCATCGACAGCAGCAGCGCCGCCTGTTCGGTGTCGTATTCATAGGCGTAGACCGCGCCGATGGTCTGGCTGTGATAAACAATGGGCGAGGCGGCGCGGCTTTTGAAAGCGCCGTCCGAGAATTCGACGAAAGCGACGTCCTCGCCCCGCAGCGCCTGCACAAGCTCGGTATAAAAGGCGTAGCGGCCGATGGCCCCGTCGGTCTCGCGCGTATCGTAGAGCACGCGGCCGGAGGCGTCGGTCACAAGGATGCGGGAGATGCCTGTCTGCTCAACGAGCGTCATCGCGCCCGCGACGTTTTCCTCGCTCAGCTCCTCAAGGCCCGAGAGCGCCGTCACCATCACCGAGACGCTGCTTTGCAGCGAACTCTGCTTGGAGCGGAACGTCAGGTTCTCCGAGGCAATGAGCGGGTAGGTATTCATCAGGATCAGCACCGCCGCGATGATGGCGATGTAGCTGAAGCTGAATTTTCGCTGTAGGCTCGCCCCTCTGCGCATGGCGCTGCCTCCTTTCTTGGCATGGTTTCTTTACCGGTTCAGTCCTTAAAGTAGTAGCCGATGCCCCACTTGGTCAGGATGTGCTGCGGCGCGGCAGGATCGTCCTCAAGCTTTTCTCTGAGCCTTCTGATGTGCACGTCCACCGTGCGGTAGTCGCCGGCGTAGGTGTAGCCCCAGACGAGGTCCATCAGATTCTCGCGCGAGTAGACCCGGCGCGGATTTTTGACAAAAAGCTCGATGAGATCGTATTCCTTGGCCGTGAGGTCGACGACCTTGCCGTCCCTGAGCGCCACACGCTGCTCGGGGTCGAGCGTCACGCCGCCGGCGGACAGCAGGGTATTCTGCGCCTTTTGCTGCGGGGCGGCATTCGCCCGGCGCAGCAGCGCGCGGATGCGCGCCTTGAGCTCGAGAATGTTGAAGGGCTTTGTGATATAGTCGTCCGCGCCGGACTCAAGGCCGATGATCTTATCGGCGTCCTCGCTGCGGGCGGTCAGCATGATGATGGGGACGTTTGAAAATTCGCGGATGCGCATACAGGCCGTCAGCCCGTCGACCTGCGGCATCATGAGATCGAGGATGATGAGGTCGAAATCGCCCGTTTTCGCCATGTCGATGGCGCTCGCGCCATCGTAAGCGGTTTCGACCGTGTAGCCCTCGTTCTCCAGATTGAATTTCATGCCCTTGACGAGCAGCAGCTCATCGTCAACGACCAGAATTTTCATTGGCTTCCTCCTCTTCGAGTGTGATCTCGGCGCGAAAGCCCTCGAGCTTCGCTTCCCCGATGCCCTTGACGAGCAAAAGGTCTTCCGCCGACCGGAACGCGCCGTGCCCGGCGCGATAGTCGATGATTGCCTGCGCGAGCGCAGGGCCAATGCCCGTGAGCGTTTCCAGCTCCTCTGCATCGGCGGTGTTGACGTTCACGAGCACGCGCGTGGGCGCGGTGATCTCGTCGGTCTTCTCCTGCACGCTCACGGTGTAGTCGCCGTGCGCAGTCCCCTCATACGACGTTTTGTGCAGAAAGGCGAGCGAGACGGCAAACAAAACCGTCAGCGCAGCAAGAACAAGGTAGACGCCGCAAACCCTGCCATTTCTTTCTTCTTTTTCCACGGTTGCGCTCGCCTGCCTTTTTTGCTATACTGGTGTCGAAGCGTGCCGAAGGGCGCGCCCGACGAATTACTATTCTACTTTAGTGTATCATAGATCGAGGTATATTTCCATGAAAAAACACCGTCTGCTGTCACTTTTTTTGTCCTTTGCCCTGCTGCTCCCTCTCTTCGCTTCCTTCAGCGCCGAGGCGTATGAAGACTTTACGCTCGACGCGCGCGCCGGCCTTCTCATCGAGGCGGACACGGGCGAGATCCTCTACGAAAAGAACGCCCATCAGGAAAACTATCCCGCCTCGCTCACGAAGATCATGACCGCGCTGCTCGTCCTTGAGGCCATCGACGAGGGGAAGCTCTCGCTCTCCGACTCCATCACCGCGACGGAATCGGCCTTTGAGGGCCTCGCGAGCGACGGCAGCACCGCGGACATCGTCCCCGGCGAGACGATGACGGTCGAGCAGCTGCTCAACTGCATGCTCATCGTCTCGGCGAACGAGACGTGCAACATTCTCGGCGAGTACATCAGCGGCTCGGTCGAGGCCTTCGTTGCGCGCATGAATGAGCGCGCGACGGAGCTCGGCTGCGAGCACACCCACTTCGCCAACGCCACGGGCCTGCACAATTCCCAGCACTACACGACCGCGTGGGATCTCTACCTCATCACGCGCGAGGCGATGAAGCACGAAAAGTTCATGGAGATCTGCAATTCCAAGAGCTATACCGTGCCCGCCACCAACATGACCGAAAAGCCGCGCGAGCTGCACTCGACGAATTTTCTCATCTCCAACTGGCGCGCCCGCGGCTATGTTTACCGCGACGCGCAGGGCATCAAGACCGGCTCCACGCCCGAGGCGGGCTATTGTCTCGTTTCCTCGGCCGTGCGCGGCAGCCGCCACATGATCAGCGTGGTGCTGGGCGCGGAGCGCGTGACGCTCGAGGACGGCGTGACTATCCAGACGCGCAGCTTCTCTGAAACCTCGCGCATGTTCGACTGGGGCTTTGACAATTTTGCCCGGCGCGACATTCTCTCCTCCGCCGATCTCATTCAGGAGGTTCCCGTCGCGCTCTCGAGCGAGGCGAGCTATGTTTCGACCCATGCCGCGGAGGATCTCTCCTGTCTGCTGCCCAACAACATCGAACCCGAGGACCTCGAGCGCACCGTGACGCTCAAAAGTGAGACGGTCGATGCGCCCGTTGCGGCGGGCGACGTGCTCGGCACGCTGACGCTCTCCTATAAGGACACGGTCTACGGCGAAACGGAGCTTCTTGCGCTCAACGACGTGTCTGCCTCGTGGTTTCTCACGGCGCAGCGCAGGGTCGTTGACTTCTTCGCAAAGCCGCTCGTCAAGGTTGTCTCTCTCCTGCTGGTGCTGCTCATCGTGGCACTTGTCGTTTACACAACGATGTTCTCCCGCCGCCGCAGATACGGACGCCGCCGCTACAGCAGAGCCGGCAGCGGCTACCGCGGCCGCAGAAGACGCTGATAAACGCAAAAAGGGACGCTTTTCGCGTCCCTTTTTCATTTGCCCTCTTCAGTGTGCCGTGACGGCGGCCCCGCTCTGCGGAAACTCCACAAAGCGGACGGAGTAGAGGTCGGCGGTGATGTAGGCGCTGCGCCCCGGATGATAGATCGTGATATAGTCGCTGCCGACCTCCTGCAGCGTCCCGGCGGCCACGACCGTATTTTGCGAGCCGACGAGAAAGCTGACGATGACCGGCCGGCCGATGTTGCGCGCAAGCATTCCCTTCCACGAATTGTAGCCCATCTTGTCGACGGTCTGCACCTCTTCGATCTTGTCGGGCGAGGGGCGGAAGTGCCCGTTCGCGCTGCCCGCCGGCACGATTACCGCCGCGCCCGTCGGGCCTGTCAGCATTTCCTCATAGCCGACGCCCATCTCGCCGTCCTTTTGTCCCTGCGCGCCCGCCGCGGCGGGTGCGGCCGTCATCTGCTCGTAAAGGCAGGGTACGTTTTTCCCCATCTGCGTCATAGTTTCCTCTCCCTTTCCATTTTGATGCGCTGCGCCGAAGGCGCTTTATGTGCTGTAGTACGCCGCGGTGGGGGCATAAAAGCAGTGGTCGCCGATGCGCATGACGAATACCCCCACGCCGGAGGGAAAGTTCGCCCGGCAGGACGGCGAAAAGGGGTTAAAAAACCACATCGCCTCGCCAAGACCCGAAAGCCGGTTGCCCGCGATGGCCCAGTCGGCGATCTCATAGTGAATGTCCGTCGGGCGCATATTGTAGATATTCTGCGGGTTGTAGCTGCCGTGCTCCACCTCGCTCGCGCAGACGAACTGTCCCGGCTGGAAGATGATCTTGCGGATGCTGCCCTGCCCCACGCGGGCGTATTCCCCGCCCGAGGCGTGCACGCGGTTCATCACCACGCCCGCCACCGCCTTCATGCCGTTTTCGCCCTCGCCGCCCGCCTCACATTCGATGAGCCGCGCGAGCAGATCGCGGTCGGAATAAGCCATATCCATCGCCTCCCCCATTTTCTCTTCCCCGCCAGTCTATGCGCGGCGGAAGAGTGTTGTCACAGGCCAAAAAGAGCGCCGCAGGCAAAATGCCTGCGGCGCTCTTATAGTTTTTTACGTTTCGTCCTCCGGCGGCGGCAGCTCCCCCTCCTCGGGCGGGGTGAGGCCGTAGGCGCCCTTCATCTTAAGCGCGAGCCACTGCTCCTTCGTGATGAGGATCTGGCGGGGCTTCGAGCCCTCGAAGGGGCCGACGATGCCGCGCGTTTCCATCTCGTCGACGATGCGCGCGGCGCGCGAATAGCCGAGCTTCAGGCGGCGCTGAAGCATCGAAACAGAGGCCTGCCCCGTCTCCATCACCACGTCGATCGCGGCGGGCAGCATCTCGTCGCCCTCGTCGGCGGCGCTCTGCTCGCTCGGGGCGTTTCCGCCGCCCTTGGCGCTGCCCTTCTCCTTCTCGGCAACGGCGGCGTTGATCTTGTCGATGACGGATTCATCGTAATCCGTCTCGCCGTTTTCCTTGACGAAGTTCACAACGCGCTCGATCTCCTCGCTCGAGATGAAGCAGCCCTGCACGCGCTTGGGCTTGCCCTCGCCGAGCGGGGCATAGAGCATATCGCCGCGGCCGACGAGCTTTTCCGCGCCCGCGGTATCGAGAATGATGCGCGATTCCATCGCCGAGGCGACCGCAAAGGCGATGCGGCTCGGGATGTTGGCCTTCATCAGTCCCGTGATGACGTCGGCAGAGGGTCGCTGCGTCGCGATGACGAGGTGCATCCCCGCGGCGCGGCCCATCTGCGCCACGCGGCAGATCGACTCTTCGACCTCCTTGGCCGCAACGAGCATCAGATCGGCCAGCTCGTCGATAACGACGACAACGCTCGGCAGCTTCTTGAGCATTTCGTCCGTTTCCGCCACCTTATTGTAGGAGGCAAGGTCCTTGACATTGTGCTCGGAGAATATCTTGTAGCGCTTCATCATCTCGTAGACCGCCCATTGCAGCGCGCCCGCGGCCTTTTTCGGGTCGGTGACGACGGGGATGAGCAGGTGTGGGATGCCGTTGTAAGGCGCAAGCTCGACCATCTTCGGGTCGACCATGATGAAGCGGACCTCCTCGGGCGTCGACTTATAGAGCATCGAGACGATGAGCGAGTTCGTGCAGACGGACTTACCGGAGCCCGTCGTACCGGCGATGAGCACGTGCGGCAGCTTCGAGATATTGCCGATGATGTTCCGGCCGCTGATGTCCTTGCCGACAGCGAAGGCCGTGGTGGAGGGATGCTGCGTGAACTCGCGCGACTCGAGCACCGTGCGGATGGCGACGGGGGAAACGAGCTTGTTCGGTACCTCGATGCCGACGACGGAGATCTTATCGGGGATGGGGGCGATGCGCACGCCGCTCGCGCCGAGCGCGAGGGCGATATCGTCCTGCAAGTTGGTGATCTTCGAGAGCTTTACGCCCTGGCTGAGCGTGAACTCATAGCGCGTGACGGACGGGCCGCGCACCACATCGCCGGGCTGGGCGTCCACGCCGAAGCTCGTGAGCGTCTGGGCGAGGCGGCGGGAGTTGTTGCGCAGCTCCGCGCCCGCTTCGGCGGCGTTCGTCATGCCGCCCTCTTTGAGCAGCGTGATGGGCGGATACTGGTAGGCGGGCGGCTCGGGCTGATCGCCGCCGGTCTCGATCTCGCGCGTGACCTCCTCGCGCGCGGCATCGACCTCGGCGCGGCGGAGCTTGTCCTCCTGCTTGTCGGTCAGCACGGCGGGAACCGTCGTTGCTGCTGCGGCTGCGGCGCTCTGCACGCTCGGCGTGGGCGCGGCAAACGGCGTGTGCATCACAGGTACGGGTGCCGGGACGACCGGCGCGGGCGCGCTCGGTGCT
>URCK01000031.1 GCA_900546295.1 uncultured Eubacteriales bacterium
TCACGTTCCCCGGCATCGCCGCGAGCATATTGAAGACCTGCGCGATCACGCTGCCGGCGAGCATCAGCGCCATAAGGCGCGTGTAGGACAAAATGTCGCCGAAGTAGCCTGTCACGTGGTTGTAGACTGAGCCGAAAACGCCCGTGAGCTTTCCCCAGCCCTTGCCCTGCACGATGGGGCCGAGCAGCACCAGCGCGCAGCCGAGGTACAGCACCGCCGTTCCCTTTTTGAGAACTGCCAGCGCAATGCCGAGGAATACGAGCCACCATGTGATCTCTTCAAAAAAGGCGTCGAGGAATTTCTTCCGCTTACATTTTTCGATGAGGCTGATGGCCATGCCCGTGACGATCTGCACAAGGCCCAGCGCCATCGAACCGATCAGGATCATCGTCAGATCGTCGAGCGGGTCGAAAAGCTTCGGCAGCGCAAAGACCGTGCCGGGGCTGACGATAGCGACAAGCTGCGTGAGAAAGTCGCCGAAAAAGCCGCCCGTCATCGCGCCCACAATGAAGGTGCTGAGACCGCAGAGCCCCAGCAGGCTGAACAGCTCTCCGCTCGTTCCCTTGGGACGGTACTTTTTGCTGATGATGACCGAGGCGATCATCATTAAGAGTCCGTACCCCATGTCCGCCATCATGATGCCGTAGAACAGAATGAAGAACGGTGCCATCAGCGGGTTCGGGTCGAGCGTGCCGTAGGCGGGGAGGGAATACATCTCCGTCACCATGTTGAGTGGGCGCGTGAGCTTATTGTTTTTAAGCTGCACGGGCACCTTCGGGTACTCTTCCTCCGTCGGATCACGTGTTTCGATGGCACAGGTGAACGGGGCGAGCGTTTTCTCAAGCGCTTCGCAGCGCGCGGCGGGCAGCCAGCCCTCCAGCAGGAAGGCGCGGTCCGTCTCGACGAGGCGGCTCTTCGCCTCCTCGCGCCGCAGCGTGATGGCGGCGCGGTCGCTCGCTTCCAAAAGCGTCTCCCGCTTGCTGCCGAGCGACGCGATGCGCTGCTCGATGTCCTCCCGCTCCTTTTGGAGCGCGGTCAAATGCGCCTGCGCGGCCGCGTCGTTTTCCTTGGCCGTACCCTGCAAGCCGCGAAAGCTCACCGGGGAAAAGCCGATCTCGCGCAGCGCCGTCATCGCCGCTTCGTTCACGCTCTCATGGCAGGCGATAAAGAGATAGCGCAGCGAGCGGTCGGCCGAAGCCTCGCGCCAGAGGGCAAGACCGTCGAATGCCGCACACGCGGCGTTCAGCGCTTCGTCCGTCACCGCCGCGCTCACCGTGCCGAGCGTCACGCACAGCGTACCGTCCTCCTGCTCGAGCGGTACGTCGAGCGCCAGCCACGGCGCAAGAGAGGCGCGCAGCGTCTCTTCCTTTGTCCGCTCGCTCTCGATCTCGCCGAGGCGGCGCTGCATAGCGTTCAGCGCATCCGCTGTATTCTTTGCCTCCCGCGCGCTCTCCTCGCTGAAAAATTCTTTGCGCGCAACGCTCGCCCGCTTGCGGAAGAGTCCCTTTTTCTCGGGTGCGCAGCGATCCAGCGCCGCAAGCGCCGCGCGGCAGGACCGCGCGCTCTCCTGCGCGGAAAGGAGCGCTTTATCGTCCGGGCGGGCAAAGCCCTCGTGCAGCGCATCCTCTGCGCCGTCCACACCGGAGATCTCCACGCATCCCATGTCCTGCATGGCCCGGAGCATCGCTTCGCGCTCGCTCTCAAGCCCCACAAGACGCAGATGTTTCATTGTTACGATTGCCATTCGTTTCTCACAACCTCTTCTGCGATCCACTGCGCCGCGCGATCAAGCTTTTCGCGCGCCGCCTGCTGCATCTTCTCGCACTCCCCGCGCGATCTTAAAAGGATCTCGTCCGCCTGCCGCTGTGCGCGCTGCTCGGCGTCCGCCATCTTCTGCCGCGCTTCCACGTCGCAGTTGCGGCGGTTATCCTCGATCTGGCGTGCACAGGCCCGCTGCTCTACGGCGATGCGCTTCTTCGCTTCCGCCTGCGCCTCGGCGTATTGCTCTGCAAGCCGTTTTTCCAATTCCTGCACAGCCAGCAATTCTTCCATTGCCATTTTGGTCCACCTCTTCTTTCTCGTCGCCGGGAGCGGCGCTTCTGCTTGCTCCGTATTATAGATTATTTCGATAAATAAAGCAACAATTAATTCTTTCGATATGCTTGTTTTATTTTGTTGTTGCAAGCTTTCCTGCGTTTGCTTTTCTTTATGCTTACTTTATACCATAGTTTTCCCGCTGATTCCATGTACACTCGTCTTGATTTGCACAGTCTCCCCCAATCTTTACAGTCCGTTCACACAAAAACGCCATTTTGCAGGAAAACGGATTTTTTCCGTCATTTTTCAGCAAAAAAGAGCGGTGACCGCATCTTTTGGGTCACCGCTCTTTGAGAAGTCGGATTCAGTTGTCCTCGCGGATGAACATGATAAGAAAGCTGATCGTCAGCAGCACGCACGATACCCAGACCGCGCGCTCGGCGCAGTGTTTCGTCAGCACCGCGCCGATGCCCGCGCCGACAGCGAACAGGCCGATCACGCCGAAATAGGTCAGCGCCTTCTCAAGGATCTTTTTATCGTGCGTGTGGAAATAGGCGCACAGTGCGTCCGTTCCGCTGCGCATATTGCCGATGCACATCGTGCTTGCGTAGGCATGACCGCGCACCTTGCGGAAGGTCTGCACCTGCATGGCGCAGACGAACGAGACAAGCGCGTTGGCCAGTGTGTTGACGTTCTGAGGCAGAAAACCCACAAGAAACAGCAGCACGATCTCCGCTACGATGATGAGCTGCCGCCAGTGTACCTTTTCCATATACCGATAGCGCCGATGCACACACTCGGCCACGAATACGCCCGCCATGAACGACAGCACCGGCACAAGGTAGTTTGCGCAGACCGCCCATTCCCTCTCGAAGAGGTGGGCGCTGAAGAGCACGATGTTGCCCGTCTGCGCGTTGGCGAAGACCTTGCCGCGGCAAAGGTAGGTGTAGGCATCCTGTAATCCGCCGGACAAGATGATGAACGACGCCGTCAGCAGCGACTCCGACATCTGCCCGTGCGCTTTTTTTGCAAGGGAACTCATATTGCTCTCTTCTCTCCGTGATTTTTACTGCACTGCGCGATGCGGCCCCCGGCCGCGCTGCTCAGCGGTTTTTCCGTATTATTATAGTCACTTTTTCTCACGAAGAAAAGCCCCAGTTTTGCATGACCGGTATTAACAATTCTGATAGCACGCTCCTGTACATCGGAGCGCCGGCCTCCGTGCGCGCTGTTTTCCCCCGCCGCCCTTTCGTCAATAGTACCCAAAGGAGGCACTGTATCTTGGCAGTATTTGCACATACTTTTTCCTTGCATTCACGGCCTTGATGTGCCATAATTAGGTTGCTGAACAGAAATACACCACAAGATATTGTGTAGGATACGAAATCACTACTTTTAGGAGAGAAAAGGAGAGGGTTGATATGAAGGTCATCAAGCGCAACGGCGCGGAAGTCGAATTCGATATCGTCAAGATCATCGCAGCAGTGAGCAAGGCCAACGATGTCGCAGAAGAGGATGCGCGCATGACGCCTGTCCAGATCCAGCGCATCGCTGAGAGCGTGGAGATCGCCTGCCAGGGCCTCGGCCGCGCGCCCACGGTCGAAGAGATTCAGGACTTTGTTGAGCACCAGATCATGGCGCACGGCGCGTTTGAGGTCGCCAAGCGCTACATCACCTATCGCTACACCCGCTCGCTCGTGCGCAAAAGCAACACAACGGACGACAAGATCCTCTCCCTCATCGAGTGCAACAACGAAGAGGCCAAACAGGAGAACTCCAACAAGAATCCCGTCGTCAACTCCACGCAGCGCGACTACATGGCCGGCGAGGTCAGCCGCGACCTGACGAACCGCATCCTCCTGCCCGAGGACATCGTCAAGGCGCACGAGGAGGGCATCATCCACTTCCACGACACGGATTATTACGCCCAGCACATGCACAACTGCGACCTTGTGAACCTTGAGGACATGCTGCAAAACGGCACCGTCATCACCGGCACGCTCATCGAGCGCCCCCATTCGTTTGCCACCGCCTGCAACATCGCCACACAGATCGTCGCGCAGGTCGCCTCGAACCAGTACGGCGGCCAGTCCATCTCGCTGACGCACCTTGCCCCCTTTGTCGACGTGTCTCGCCAGAAAATCAGAAAGCAGGTCCTCGCTGAGGTCGACGCCCTCGGCGTTGCGCCGACGGAGAGCAAGATCTCCGAGATCGTCGAAAAGCGGCTGCGCGAGGAGATCCGCCGCGGCGTGCAGACCATCCAGTATCAGGTCGTGACGCTTTTGACCACCAACGGTCAGGCGCCGTTCATCACCGTTTTTATGTACCTCAACGAGGCGAGAGACGAGCAGGAAAAGCGCGACCTTGCCGTCATCATCGAGGAGATGCTCGAGCAGCGCTATCAGGGCGTAAAGAACGAGCAGGGCGTGTGGGTCACGCCCGCCTTCCCCAAGCTCATCTACGTGCTCGAAGAGGACAACATCCACGACGATTCTCCCTATTACTATCTCACGCGCCTTGCCGCCAAGTGCACGGCGCGCCGCATGGTGCCCGATTACATCAGCGAGAAGAAGATGCTCGAGCTCAAGGGCGACGTGTATCCCTGCATGGGCTGCCGCAGCTTCCTCACGCCCGACCGCTTCACCGACGCGGGCGTCGGCAACATCGCCAATGCCGGCAACTATGTTCCCGGCAAGCACAAGTATTACGGCCGCTTCAATCAGGGCGTCGTCACGATCAACCTGCCCGACGTTGCCCTCTCCTCCGGCGGCAACATCGACAAGTTCTGGTCGATCTTTGAAGAGCGTCTTGAGCTTTGTCACCGCGCCCTGCGCTGCCGTCACGACCGTTTGAAGGGCACGCTCTCTGACGCCGCCCCCATCCTCTGGCAGTACGGCGCGTGCGCGAGACTGAAAAAGGGTGAGCCGATTGACAAGCTCCTCTACGACGGCTACTCCACCATTTCGCTTGGCTACGCAGGCCTTTACGAGTGCGTGAAGTACATGACCGGCAAGAGCCACACCGACCCGAGCGCCACGCCCTTCGCCCTTTCCATCATGCAGAAGATGAACGACAAGTGCAAGGAGTGGAAGAGCGCGGAGAACATCGACTACTCCCTCTACGGAACGCCGCTCGAGTCCACGACCTACAAGTTCGCCAAATGCCTGCAAAAGCGCTTCGGCGTGATCGAGGGCGTGACGGACAAGGGCTATATCACGAACTCCTACCACGTCCACGTGACGGAAAAGATCGACGCGTTCACCAAGCTCAAGTTCGAGGCGCAGTTCCAGCACCTCTCCCCCGGCGGCGCGATCAGCTATGTCGAAGTGCCCAACATGCAGCAGAACCTTGAAGCGGTTTTGCAGGTGATGAAGTTCATTTACGACAACATCATCTACGCCGAGCTCAACACGAAGTCCGACTACTGCCAGGTCTGCGGCTGGGACGGTGAGATCGACATCGTCGAGGAGGGCGGCAAGCTCATCTGGCGCTGCCCGAAGTGCGGCAACACCGATCAGGACAAGATGAACGTCGCCCGCCGCACCTGCGGCTACATCGGCACCCAGTTCTGGAACCAGGGCCGCACGCAGGAGATCCGCGAGCGCGTGCTGCACCTGTAAGCGCCGGATGCACCCCCCCTTTGCGAATCAGGGAAACGCCGCTTGCCGTTCCGGCGGGCGGCATTCCTTTCTCCCGCCCGGAGGCAGGAGTACTACAGCCGCCCCTGAGGGGCAGTGAGAAGAAAGGACGAAGCAAACGATATGCACCGCAGGCTTTTCTGCGAGCTTTCGCCGCTCGCCTATCGCATCTCGATCAAAAAAAGCTGCGCGCTGCGCACGCTGCAAGATTACACGTCCGGTGAGCATTTTGCAAAAAAGCGCGCGGAAGCGCCGCTCCCCGCGCTCATCTACCGGCACAACTCCCTCATTCGCCGCACGCTCGGCGAGGTCGACCCGGTGCTGCAGGAAAACAAGGCGGTCAATCTCGCGCTTGCCGCGCCGAAGATCAACGGCATCCTCATCCGCCCGGGCGAGACGTTCTCGTTCTGGCATCTCGTCGGGCCGCCGGTCGCCGCGCGCGGCTACCGCGCGGGGCTGGTCATCGCCAACGCGCAGACCGGCGAGGCCGTCGGCGGCGGGATGTGTCAATTCAGCAACCTCATCCACTGGATGGTGCTCCACACGCCGCTGACCGTCACCGAGCACCATCACCACGACCAGTTCGACCTGTTCCCCGATTTTGGCCGTCAGGTGCCGTTCGGCACCGGCACGTCGATCTTCTGCAACTATCTTGACTACCGCTTCCGCAACGATACCGACCAGACCTACCAGCTCCTCGTCCACACGACGGATACCCACCTCTGCGGCGAAGTGCGCGCGGAGAAGCCGCTTGCGGTCAAGTACCATATTTCGGTGGAAGATGAGCATTTTGTCCGCGAGGACGGCGTCGTTTACCGCTGCGGCGAGGTGTATCGCGCTGCGGTGGACAAATCCTCCGGCAATACGCTTGCACGCGAGCTTTTGCGGTGCAACCACGCCCGTGTACTCTACGATACGGCGGGGCTTGAGATCCGGGAGACGCGGGCGACCTGAAAGCGCCGCCCGCTTGCCCGCGTCCATCCAATTTTATCTTTCCCAAACGCCATTCAGGAGGTCACCTTCATGCACTACGGTGAGATCAAAAACTGCGACATCGCCAACGGAGAAGGCGTGCGCATTTCGCTCTTCGTCTCCGGCTGCACCAACCACTGCGAAAACTGCTTTCAGCCCCAGACATGGGACTTTGACTACGGCAAGCCCTTCACGAAGGAAACGGAGGATGAACTGCTGCGCCTTCTCGCCCCCGGTTACATCAACGGTCTCACCCTGCTCGGCGGCGAACCCTTCGAGCCAAAGAATCAGCGGGTGCTGCTGCCGTTTCTCCGCCGCGTGAAGCGCGAGCTGCCGCAGAAAACCATCTGGTCGTTCACGGGTTTTACCTGGGAAGAGCTGCACACGCCCGACTCCTACCCCCGCTGCGAGGTGACCGACGAGCTTCTCTCCCTGCTCGACGTTTTGGTGGACGGGCGCTACGTCGAGGCGCTCCACGACATTTCGCTGCGTTTCCGCGGCTCGTCCAACCAGCGCATCATCGACGTGAAGAAGACGCTCTCCTCCGGCACGCTGACGCTCTGGGACAAGTGAACCAAAAGAAACCTCCGCCGGGAATTTCCCTGCGGAGGTTTTTCTATTTCGCCGCGCTCACAGCACGAAGCGGTACATGACGAACGCATTTCCCACGCCGAGCAGAATGCCCGCGATGACTTGCAGCGGCGTATGGCCGACAAATTCCTTGAGCTTTGCGTCCGTGAGTTTTTCCGACATCAGAGCGTTGAACGACTCGACGATGTCGTTGATGATGACAGCCTGCTTGCCCGTTTCAAGGCGCACGCCCATCGCGTCCTTGCAGACAACGATGGCGAAGATGACCGCCATGGCAAACTGGAACGAGCCCGGCCCGTAGACGAGCGAGGCCGCCGTTGCAAGCGAGGAAACGGTGGCCGAATGTCCGCTCGGCATCCCGCCGTCGCCGACGAGGCGCGTCCAGTCAAGCTTTTTTGTCACAATGGCGTGGATGACCGTCTTGATGAGCTGCGCCCAGAACCATGACGAGAGCGCAACGAGCAAAAATCCGTTTGACAGCAATTCCTGAAACCAGTTCATAAGTTCCGCATCCTTTCGCGGCAGGCCCTTCGGCCTTTGGTATATTTTCTATTATACCACCCTTTTTCCCCGCGGCAAGAAGCTTTCTTCTAAATTCTTTTTTAAGCCTTTCTGAAAAACGCCTCGCCGCGTTTGCTGCCCGCCGCGCTTTTCCCCTTGCCGTCCCCGCGCGCGCGTGGTACAATCACTTTTCGTGACATACCATACGCGGAAAGGACGAGCCATGAACCAGAAAGAACTCAACGAACTGCGCCGGCGTTTCCGGCCCGATAAAAACAACTTCAGCCGCATTTTTGGCTGTTATGTAAACTCCAACCGTGAGATCATCTCGTGGGTCGACACCTCGATGGGTCTCATGCGGCAGGAGGAGCAGGAGATGTATCTGGCACTGCTCAAGAAATCACTCTCCGGCGCGCTGGGCAAAAACCTCGTCGACGTGGTCTTTTCCACGCAGCAGGTGGCCGACAGCGACGAGCACCGCCTTTTGCAGACCCTGCGCCAGACAGAGCTGAAAGACCCGCCCTCGCGCGAGACGCTCTGCCGCAAGATCATCGAGTGCATCGACATGGGCGAGACGAACTATCTTATCCTGCTCGCCGCCGACGCTTACGACGTGCCCCATCGCAGCAAGGACGATGAATTGCAGCACGACGCCTCAAGCGAGGTCTTCAAGTACTTCGTCTGCTCCATCTGCCCCGTCAAGGCGCCGACGCTCGAGCTGCGCTACGACCTCGACCAGAGCGAGTTCCACTCAAGCTCTACGGGCTACATCGCCTCCTCGCCCGAGCTCGGCTTCCTCTATCCCGCCTTCGACGGCCGCACGGCGAACATCTACAACGTGCTCTTTTACTCGAAAAACGCCGCCGAGCTTCATGAAGAGGTCATCGACGCGCTCTTCCGCGTCGAGCCGCCGATGTCCGCCGAGGAGCAGAAGAACGCCTTCGGCTCGGCACTTGCGGACGCGCTCGACAAGGATTGCAGCTACGAAGTCGTCCAGTCCGTGCATGAGCAAATTCGCGCCCGCATCGAGGACCATAAGGAGAGCCGCGACCCCGAGCCGCTGGAGCTGACGGCAAGCGACGTGGGCGGCATCCTTGCAAACAGCGGCGTTGCGGGAGAGCAGATCGAAGCCTTCCGGCGCGAATGTGACGCACAGTACGGCGAAAACGCCGCGCTGAACCCGAACAACATCATCGAGAGCAAGAAGTTTGAGATCACGACGCCCGAGGTCAAGATCACCGTCGCGCCGGAGAACAGCTACATGATCGAAGCGCGCGTCATCGACGGGCGCAAGTACCTGCTCATCCCCGCCGACGACGGCGTGGAGGTCAACGGCATCGGCGTCAGCATCCCCGGCCTCAGGCAGGAAGAATAAAGGCAAAAAAAGAGATGGCCGAGGCCATCTCTTTTTTCATCTTTACAGCGCGCGCAGGATGAGCGCGAGGATGAGCATATGCACGGGATAGAAGGCATAGCAGGCATACTGGAAGGCCTTGCTGTGGTGACCCTGACGGCCGCGATAGAGCCAGATGGGCACGAGTGCGAGCAGCGCAAGCCCCTGCTGGCTGAGTTCAACGTCCATACCGAAGATCGTCATGGGATAGACCTGACCGCCGAGCATGCGCACATTGATCCAGTAGAGCGCCAAGATCTGCCCGAGCAGCTTCCACCACTCTCTTCCGTGGAAGAAATAGAAGACAAACACCGTCAGAACGCCCGAGCCGTAGTAGTCCACCATGCTGAGCGTACCGAGCGCTGCACCGAGCGCTGTCACGCCCACGCAGGTGAGCACATAGAGCCACGTCTTCCCCTTCTCGCGCACCGCTTCCATCGCGCGGATGCCGAGAAGGCCGATCAGCAGCGTCCAGATGACGTTCTGGTGCACGGGATAGAACCACGTTCCGCCGTACATCAGGTCAAAGGGGATCTCAGAGAGGATCGCAAAGACCAGCATACGCTGCGCGTAGCGCTTGAAGCTGTGGGTGTGGAAGTAGCCCTCCACCGCCATGAAGGCGAAGATCGGAAAGGCGATGCGCCCCACGGCCGTCATCCACTCCTGCGCGGGCAGAAGCGTCGCCCACAGATGGTCGCACAGCATGAGTGCCATCGCGAGAATGTGCAGCGCCGCCGCGCTGAGGTCAAACTGTTTCTTCATCAAAGTCTCCTTTATTTCCCGCCCTGCTTAGCGGTTGATTTATTTTTAGAGAAGCTCCGCCATTTCCAGCACGAGCCGCTCGGTCTTTTCCCAGCCAAGGCAGGCGTCGGTGATGCTCTTGCCGTAAACGCTGTCGGTAATCTTCTGCTTGCCGTCTTCAATGTAGCTTTCGATCATCAACCCCTTGACAAGTGTGTTGATGTCATTGGAGTGGCGCTTGGAGTGCAGCACCTCCTTGGCGATGCGGATCTGCTCCAGGTACTGCTTGCCGGAGTTGGCGTGGTTGCAGTCCACAAGGCAGGCGGGGTTCTTGATGCCGCGCTGCGCATACAGCTCGTGCAGCTCGACAAGGTCCTCATAGTGGTAGTTGGGACGGCTGTTGCCCCGCTCGTTCACATAGCCGCGCAGGATGGCGTGGGCGTAGGGATTGCCCGCCGTTTCCACCTCCCAGCCGCGGTAGAGGAAGGTGTGGTCGCCCATCGCCGCGTAGATGGAGTTCATCATCACGCTCAGGTCTCCGCCGGTGGGGTTCTTCATGCCGACGGGCACGGAAAGGCCGCTCGCGGTCAGGCGGTGCTGCTGATCTTCCACCGAGCGCGCGCCGACGGCGACATAGCCGATGATATCGGAAAGGTAGCGGTAATTTTCAGGATAGAGCATCTCGTCCGCGCAGGCAAAGCCCGTCTCGCGCACCGCGCGGGTGTGCAGGCGGCGGATGGCGATGATGCCCTCGAGCATATCCGGCTTTTTGTCGGGGTCGGGCTGGTGGAGCATCCCCTTGTAGCCCGAGCCGTCGGTGCGGGGCTTGTTGGTGTAAATGCGCGGCACGATCAGGATCTTGTCCTTCACCTGCTCCTGTAACGGGACCAGACGGCAAATGTAGTCCATCACGCTGTCCTCGCGGTCGGCGGAGCACGGGCCGATCACCAGCATCAGCCGCTTGTCGCGCCCGTCGAGGATGGCGCGCATCTCCTCTACGCGTTTTTCGCGCGCCTCGGCGATCTCCTTCGTGATGGGAAATTCTTTTTTGATCTCCATCGGGATGGGCAACTTCCGGATGAATCTTGCATTCTGCTGCATGGCTCGCACTCCTTATTCGATCAAATGCGCTTGTATTTTACAGCATTCCTTGCCGCGCCGCAAGTGTGATTATGCCGCATAAATCGCCTTCTTTCCACAGCGTTTCTGTTGCATTTCACGCAGAAAACCGTCCCTTGCGCAAGAATTGTGCCAGAGCAGAGCAAAAGCCGGACGACCCAATCCGGTTCGTCCGCCTCTGCATCCTCCTCCACATATTCCTCCCGCTCTTGTCGCGGGCCAGAAGCGAGACAAATGCGATCCATCATCATAAGCTCTATGACGGCGGAACGCAGCGGAAGGTGGTTTCATCCCCATCAAGATCGGCAGCAGCCAGCAGAGTGGACGCATCGCCGCGCAGATATGCGAGAAATGTCTCAATCTCGTCCTGACCGGAGAGGACTTTAGCGGGAGAAGGATTCGAACCTACGGCCTCCGGGTTATGAGGCAGTCTCAAGCACAAATCGGAGTCATTTCGGCTCCGATTTGTGCTTTTTGCCGCCGTTCGCTCGGCGGATTTTCCATTGTCTCCGTCCAGCCCTACCCGTTCCAATTCCATTCTGGGTCAAAACTGGGTCAAGGTCATAGATTTTGATTGCGCAGGCAATTAAGTGGCTGAACACATTCGTGGGAACGTCAGCCTTAGAAAACAGCACATATCATAAAATGTAATTATTTCACTCTGCTGGGGACATTTTACCGTTTAATCACGCTGACCGGTGTATCTGCATATAAAAAGTCGAGGAGATCATGCAAAAAGTATTTGATGGAAAGGGAGATAAGAGTCTTAATCAATATCAAAATCATCCTTATGACGGAGAGCCCACTCCTCAAAAGTGGAAAGCTTCACTCCATAGCTGTTGGAGGCCACCACGTCCGCCGTGTAGCCGTTGACCACATCCCACTCCTGGGCGTCGATCACGCTGGAGCGGACACCGTTCGCCAAGAGTTGCTCCCGGGTCAGGTACTGCACCTCGATGTGCTTTCCGGTGGCCTTCGAGATGGCAGCGCCCACCTCGTCCATGTTCACCCGGTCGCCGGCCAGGGGGATTTCCTTGTGCTCGAACTTTTCAAAATTGCAGAAGACCTCCGCCACCAGCTTCCCCATGTCGTCGCCGCACATGCAGTTCACCCATGTCTCCGGTGTTCTGGCGGAGGCGACGATTCCCTGCTTCAGCTGGGGATACATGCCCCACGCCTTGGGTGGCACGAAGCAATCCATCATGTAGGCCGGCTTCAGGATCACCCAGTGGGGGATCTTGCTGTCCTTGACCATCTGGAGCACTGTGGACTTGCCTCGCCAGTAACCGGCGTACCCGGGCCAGAAATCCGGCCCCCAGCCCTTAAAGGTCTCCTCCTCACCAGCCCGGTCTACGGAGCTATGCACCATGTAGGTGACGTTTGCCCGCTCACAGGCGCTGACCATGTTCTTCCCAAGCGTAATCTCTTTGGTGGGGTCCCCGCTGGTGGGGATCGCAGGCAGGAAGAACACCCCGTCGCAGCCTTGCACGGCGCTGTAGATGCTCTCCTCGTCAAGCAGGTCACCGCACACCACCTCTACATTGGGACCCAGCTCTTTCAGCTGCGGGAGCTTAGGGTCGCTCTCCAGGGCGAAAGCGCGGATCTGGAAGCCCTTGGCAAGCAGTTCCTTGACGATGGGGAAGCCCTGCGTTCCGGTGGGGCCTGTCACGAAAATCTTGTTCATATCGAATACTCCTTTTCTATCAAATTTTCAAAGATTCTAAGGTTCAGAAATTTGGCCTCCTATGCCAGTTGGCGGGACTGTCAGGACTTTTTCGCGGCGTGCTGTTCCCGCCGGTAGGGGGAGAGGCGTATCGCTACAAAAAACAGTACGAAAGAGATCAGCGCAATCACCGCCAGACACATGTAGGAGTTCGTGTAGCTTCCGGAGATCTCGGAAATCCACGCCACTAGGAAGCTGGAAATGGTTGCACCCAGGTAGTAGCCAGCCATCCCCAGGGAGTTGATCCGGTTGTAGTCTTTGCGGCCGAATAGCTCTGGCAGCACCAGGGAGGGAACACTGTTCACCGGCCGGACAAAAGCCACGAACAGGACGCCGACCACCGCGAACCAAGGAACTGGATTGGCGGGGAACATGCACACCAGCACCATGCCGACGATATATCCGCCGAAAGTCAGCATCATGAGAACCTTGGAGCCGAATTTCTCCAGGATCACCCCGGAGACCATGGAGATCAGCGCGCCGAAAAATGAAAGGAAGCTGATATTGGTGGCGGACTGGGTGGCGCTCATGCCGCAGGACTGCCAGAACGCCGTGGCGAAAGTCATAAAGCCGGCGTAGAGAGTAGCCGCCCCCATCATGGCAATGAAGAACAGCACGAAAGCCGGGGAGCGGATGGCCCTATGATAGCCCACGCCATCCTCCTCCGTCGGCGCGGCGGCCGCGCCGCTCTCCGCTGCCGGCCGCTGGGCGGCGGGCATCCGGATCAGGAGCAGATTGGCCAAAACGCCGATCACGGCGGCACCGATGCCGAAAGAAACCAGGATCGTGTGATAGCTCATGACCTTGAGCAGCTGCCCGGCCAGCAAGCTGAAAACCGTGGACCCAAATGAGGAGAAGCCAAAAACCACGCCGATAACGGAGGCCATCCTGTCCCCGTACCACCCGGCAATCACACCAGCGCAGCTGGCATGGGCTCCCAGGCCCAGCACAGCGCCCTGCGCCAGGCTCACCAGGCCCAGGGCCACCAGGTTGTCAACGGAACCGATCAGGCAGAGGAACACCGCGGAGGCAAGGGACCCCACCAGCAGGGACTTCTTGGGTCCCAGCGCGTTGATCAGCTTGGAGCCGATCAGACTGAACAGGAAACCCGAGACCGTCGCGACCATCGCGACATAGGACATCTCCATTTTGGAGTACCCATACTCCGCCATATATTCCGGAATAAACAGGGAGAACATTCCGGCAACACCTATGCTCAGGAAGATGACGATTGCGCATCCAATCGCCGAAGTCAACGCAAAGACACTTCGTTCACGTCTCATGACTCCCACTCCTTATCTCGTATATATCTTGTTGGTGGAATATTGTTCCGCACGCAGAAACGGCGGTCCTCTCCCGAAATCCCAAACCAGCAGCCAGGAAAAAGCCGGTTTGGGATTCCGAGCAAGGAATCCAATTGGAAAGGGTAGGTTAACGGAAGTAAGCCGTACCGCCATCAACAAAGAGGGATCGGCTAGTAATCCAATCAGAGTAGGAGCTGGCCAGGAAGACCACAGCGCCGCCGACATCATGGATCGGGTCGCCAATGCTGCAATTCGGCCGTTTGATCAGGTAGTGATCCATCGTTGCCTTCAGCTGCTCCGGCGTGCGGACCGCCTTGGTAGAAAGCCATGCCGGGGAATCACCTGTGGGGATAATGCAGTTCACGTTGATGCAGTACTTGCCCCACTCCACGGCGGCAACCCGGGTCAAGCCGACGATGGCCTCCTTGGAGGCCGCGTAGGCGGACATGGTGGGAGAACCAGTCGTACCGGAAGCGGAGCCATAGGTAATCACCTTGGCATGCCGGGTCTTTCCCGTCTCTTTCAGATAAGGGAAACATGCCTGCATACAGTTCACCGTTCCAATTACATTGTTCCTGTACTCATAATCCCAGGTTTCCAGCGGGGTATCTTCCATCGTCCCATAGGGAGCGAAAGCGAAGTGGTTGGTCGCCAGGATGTCCAGTTTGCCGAAAGCCTCAATGGTCTTTTTCAGGGCCTCATCCACCTCGGCACGGATGCTCACGTCGCATTTGATCGCCAGAGCGCGGCCGCCGGCCTTATTGATATCGTTGGCGACTCGCTCCACCTTTTCAAAAGTGCGGCCCCAGAGCGCAACACAGGCACCCTCCTGTGTCATAGCGTGCGCGGCGCCCTCGCCCAGGCCCTGTCCGGCGCCGGTGATGATCGCGATTTTCCCATCAAGAATACCCATAATCCATAACCCTCTTTCATTTTTTTGTTTTCTGTTTGCCATTTCGCGGAGCTTATGTTAAAATTATACCAACTCACACGTATGCCACAACTACGCACTTTTTGTGTTCGGCAGATCTGGGCACTTTGACCAACTCGAAAGGAGGATGCCTCATGAGGGAGTTCTTCATCAAGGACAACGGGCCGTGCTGCGTGGAAAAGGCGTTCAAGATGATCGGAGCACGCTGGACACCGCGGATTCTGGAACTGTGTTACCTGCATAGTGGGATGGATCTGCGGGAATTCCGGCAGGAGCTGCCCACCTGCCCGGAGACCACTCTCTCCCGTCGGCTAGAGAGTCTGCAGGAAGACGGCCTGCTGCAATACAACACGGAAACCAGAGCCTATGCGCTCACCATGCAGGCCACGGACATTCTGCCGATCATGCTCCACATGCAGCACCTGACCCTGTTGTGCAAACACACCTCCTCCGGGTACGGACATGCGGTAGAATTCGTCTATAAGCTGATTGGGGAGAAGTGGAAAGCCAAGATCCTTTGGATCATCCACGCGAAAGAGACCGTCCGTTTCAATGAACTGCTCCGGTCCATCGAGGGCCTCTCCCACAAGGTCCTGTCCGAGCGGTTGGAGGACCTGGAGAAGTCCGGTCTTGTCAACCGGATTGACTACCAGGAAAAGAGCCCACGAGTGGAGTACACCCTGACTCAGACGGGAAAGTTCGCGTACCAGATCATCTGGGAAATCTCCATTTGGGGTTATAAGTATGAGCTGGCAAACAGCCGTTTTGTGATCACACAATGAAAATTTCATCGGAATATCCGGAGATTCCCGCGGGAAGCACGACTTTTTGCGAACGATGCATCGCCATCGTCTTTCCCCCAAAAAGGTGCGTGCCTCCTGCCTCATCTCCCCGTCGAATTGTGCATCCTGACGAAACATCCAGACAGCCGGATGCTTGTGTAACTCTGCGCTGATTGAGCGGATTGCCTCTTGGCCCAGCTCTACGAGAGCGGTCATACTAGCGGCCCCGTCCGGAAGGCCCGTGTTTCGGCGTGTGAGCCGCTGTGTGCGATCCTGTTGGCGAAGGCGAGTGTGTAACCACTTTCACCTGTGAAAGCAAACGTGGGCCATTTGTGAGAGAAGTTGAAACCGCAATGAGGAACGGTTGGGGAACAGCGTTGGTGGCGGCAACTCTGCCGGATTTGATATAGTGGGGGGTCACAGAGAACCGGGAAATGTATGTATATAAAAGCATGGTGGGATCAAGGGTCACAAATGCTCATCACATAATCAATAGCGCACTCACTGGATTACGCAGCCCAGCGGGGCCGCGACGCCTTCGGGACAGCGACACGCATAAGCGCATCGCTGTCCCGAAGGTTTTCTGCGTTCTTCGAGAGCACCTCCCGGCCAAGATCCCAAAGCGGCAAAGTACGCCGTTCTGACACCTGGCCACGCAGGGTTTCCGAACCGCGCAAAACGCTCCGAGGGTAGTAATAGCGCCCCCATCCGAAACAGCCCCTGTTTCGGCGTGTAAGCCGCTGTGTGCGATCCTGTTGGCAAAGGCGAGTGTGTACCCACTTTCATCCGCAAAAGCGAATGTGGGCCGTTTTGCAGGCGATTGCGACAAGAGTTTTTTTGCCGTGTGGTACCCATTGATGGAAGTAGGGGATGGGTGTTTGTAACGGCGTTTGAGAGACCCTTGAAGTCCGTGTGACCGATGCATTGGAAACGTTGGTATGACTGCGTTTCCTGCGCTTTTCACGGCTTTTTCGAGGACGAAAAAGAAAGCAGGATAAAGGGCTGGCGTCGGAACCGACGCTCTGCCCAATCACTTCTGCCCGCAGTGCGGGCAGTT
>URCK01000032.1 GCA_900546295.1 uncultured Eubacteriales bacterium
GAACCCATGTTACAGCCGTGAAAGGGCCGTGTCTTAACCACTTGACCAACGGGCCATATGAGTCACGGGATGCTTTCGCATCCCGTGCATCTTGGTAGCGGCACCTGGATTTGAACCGGGGACACTGCGGGTATGAACCGCATGCTCTAGCCAGCTGAGCTATGCCGCCAAATATTCCTGCTCGACAGGACACAAGCTACTATACCAAATGAGAGGGGGATTTGTCAATAGGTTGTCCGAAAAAATTTTCAAATATTCCCCAGAACGCGGGGAGAGGGCGCGCCCCCTCCCCGTTTTTTGTCAGCCGACGACGTTTTTTCCCTCCGACCAGACGGAGACGATGTTGTGCCGGTGCATCATGTAGATGGCGCGCTCGAAGCGCTCGCGCAGCGAAAGCGGGCGGGCGGCCTCGGTGAAGTCCGCGTCGCTTACGACGATGGCATGGAGCTTGTCGCCGGGGACGAAGCCGCCGTGGCCGCCGAAATACTCATGCCCCGCGCTGGAGCCGAGGTAATAGCCTTCTTCAACGGTCAAAAATTCGTCCTTTCCGTCGGTCTGCATGTGGCGGAACTTGGAGGCGCGGATGGACATGGTGATGACCTTGTTCATCGCGAGCAGCGCCCCGCCCGCAATGTCCGAGCCGAGGGTGACGAGGTTTCCCTCGCGCAGCAGCGTGCGCACGGGCGCGATGCCCGAGCAGATGTTGATGTTCGACCCCGCGCAGTGCGCCGTGACGATGCCGTGCTCGCGCATCGCCTCGCGCTCGCGCGCATCGGAGTGGACGCAGTGGGCCATCACGGTATGGTCGTTCCAGAGGCCCGCGCGGTCATAGCTCTCCCAATACTGCGCGCAGTCGGGGCAAAGCTCCCTGACCCACGCGATCTCGCTGGTATTTTCGGAGAGGTGCGACTGGACATAGAGCCCGCGCTCGCGGGCGAGAGAACCGAGCCAGCGCATCAGCTCGTCGCTGCACGAGGGGGTGAAGCGCGGCGTTAAAATGGGCTTCACCGCCGTAAAGCGCGCGCACTCGTCGAGCCAGCGCAGCGTTTCGCGCTTGGACTCCTCGGTCGTCTCCTGCAAGTCGGCGCTGCCGTTTCGGTCCATGTTGACCTTGCCGACATAGCCCGTGACGCCCGCCTTTTCAAGCTCCTCCATCAAAATGAGCGTCGCGTCCGTGTGGAGGGAGGAGAACATACAAACGCGCGTCGTGCCGCCGGTGATGAGGTCGCTTGCAAGCTTGCGGTAGACGCGGCGGGCGTAGCCGCAGTCGGAAAAGCGCGCTTCGGTCTTGAAGGTGTAGGTGTTGAGCCAGTCGATGAGCGGCAGGTCCATGCCCATGCCGAGCATGGGATACTGCGGCGCGTGCAGGTGCATATCGACGAACGACGGCATGATGAGGCTATCGCCGTAGTCGATGACCTCCGCGTCGACATGCTGCGGCACAGCCTTTTCAACGCTTTTGATCGTGCCGCCGTCATCGAGCACGAGACAGCCGTGCTCGATGATCTCGAGCGCGCCGAGCGTGGGCGCGGAGATGAGATGGCCTTTGAGGATCTTCATGCTGTTTCACTCCTTTTTCAGTAAAAAACTGCAAAAGAAAAAGCGTCCCCCCGGAAAATCCTCCGGAGAAACACTCATAGCAGGGCCTTTGGGCGGCCGCGTAGAAACTTTCGCGCCAAGTCAGCGAAATTATATGAGCTTTTCTTCTCTTCTATAACAAAGCATAGCACGCGGGAGGGGAAAAAGCAAGCGAAAGCGCGCGGAGAAGCATGGTCATATCGCGCCCTTTGCGCACATAAGCTTTGCCAAGAGGTGAGGCACAATGGAAAAAAATCGGACAAGACGCTTCCTGCGGGGGACGCTCTCCCTTGCGCTCGCGGCGGCGACGCTCTGGGGCGTGAGCGTGACGGCACCGGCGAAGGACGCGCGCTCTGCGCTCATTGCGCTGCGCGAGGGCGGGGAGCTGGGCGTGATGCTGCTGCGCTGGGAGCGGGGCGCGCTCGGAGACGATGCGCTGAGCGCGCCGGTATCGCTCGCGCTGCGCATGACGCCGCT
Organism: uncultured Eubacteriales bacterium; assembly: GCA_900546295.1. GTDB lineage: Bacteria > Bacillota > Clostridia > Oscillospirales > Oscillospiraceae > Hominicoprocola. The sequence goes on from URCK01000032.1 coordinate 2,056, forward strand.
GCTGCGCGAGGGCGGGGACGAGATCGCGCAGGCGTGGTCGACGGAGCTGGAGCAGCCGCCCAGCGAGGGCGAAGGCGGCGCGGACGACGCGCAGGACGAAGAGGGCACGGTGCTCACGCAGAACGTGACGGCGGGCGAGCTCAAGGTGACGGAAAACGGCGTGACCGCGCGCACGCTCAAACCCTCCGACCCCTCGGGCTACACGGTATGCGGCAATGTGTACATCAACAACGGCTCGCGTGCGGCGCTCGATGCCTCGATGCTCTCGGGCGGCTATGCCGCCTCGCTCGGCGCGCAGGGGCCGCAGGTGCTCATCATCCACACGCACGCGACGGAGAGCTACACGATGCCCCCGGGCGCGGAATACGAGGCGTCGGACACCTTCCGCACGACGGACACGCGCTGCAACATGGTGCGCATCGGCGACGAGATGGCGCAGGTGATGAGCGAGGCGGGACTCGGCGTGGTACACGACCGCACGCTCCACGACTATCCGAGCTACTCCGGCTCCTACGACCGCTCGCTCAAGGCCATCGAGGAGTACTTGCAGCGCTACCCGACGATCTCCTTCGTGCTCGACGTACACCGCGACGCGGTGCAGGACGCGAACGGGAATCAGTTCAAGCTCCTCTGCGGCGAGGATAAGAACGCCGCGCAGCTTGAATTCGTCATCGGCTCGAACGGCGGCGGGTTGAGCCACGAGCAATGGCGCGAGAACCTGAAGCTCGCCTGCGCGGTGCAGGAAACGCTGTATCGCGATCACCCCACGCTCATGCGCCCCATCACCGTGCGCAACTCCCGCTACAATCAGCACAAGACGACCGGCTCGCTCCTTGTCGAGGTCGGCACGGCGGGCAATTCGCTCGAGGAGGCCGTCAACGGCGCGCGGCTTTTTGCCGCGGGCTTCGCGCAGACCGTCAAAAACGGAGGATAAAGAGGAAGCTGTCGCCCGATTAGACGGAATGGGACAAAAATAAGCGAAAATCTTGTCAAAGTTGCCCTGTTGCAATCTGTACAAAAATCCTGTTTAATGAAAGTTACATCAATTCGATCATTCCATTCAGGAGGGGTATTCTATGGAGCTTCTTCAGGAGCGCATCCGTCGCGAGGGCAGAGTCCTGCCCGGCAACATCGTCAAGGTCGACGGTTTCCTCAATCACCGCGTCGACACCCGTCTGCTCGAGGACATCGCAGACGAGTTCGCCAAGTATTTCGACACCAGCAAGATCACGGTCGTTCTGACGGCGGAGGCCAGCGGCATCGCGCTTGCGACTATCTGCGCGCAGAAGTACGGCGTTCCCATGCTCTTTGCCAAGAAGGCCAAGAGCGACAACATCGAAAGCGGCCTCTATCAGAGCGAGGTGTTCTCCTACACCTACAAGAAGAAGGTTACGCTGCTCGTCTCTCAGGAGTGGCTGAACGCGGACGATCACGTGCTCATCATCGACGACTTCATGGCCAACGGCTTTGCCGTGCAGGGCCTTGTCGACATCGTCAACGCCGCGGGCGCGAAGCTCGAGGGCATCGGCATCGCCGTGGAAAAGGGCTTCCAGGGCGGCGGCGACCGCTTCCGCGCAAGCGGCATCCCCTACAAGGCGCTCGCCGTCATCGAAAAGGCGGACGAGGACGGCTTTGTGTTCCGGGAGGAAGAGTAACTTCAAAAAAGAGAGGCTGGCCGGATGGCCAGTCTCTCTTTTTTGAGGGGGATGGCAGCCCGCTGTGCGCATAATTCGCCCGCCATTGGCGGGCGAATTCCACACTTGCGGGCTGAGAAGTGTAAATTCCAACGCGCATGTCGTTGGAATTTACGATCGAAATTGATTTCGCGTCTGCGGATGCGAAAGTCTGCGACGCTTGCGCCTGTTTGCCGCCTGCGGGCGGCAAATGCGGCACGTTACAGCCGGTAGAGTACGGGTCTTCTGTCGCGGAAGACGGGGACGGCGGCGCGGAGGGGACGGATGCAGGAGAGGTCTAAGCCGGCGGACAAGATCTCCTCTTCCCCGCCGCCCTGCACGAGCACCGTGCCGAGCGGGTCTATGACGCGCGAAAAGCCGCCGTAGACCGTGCCGTCGCGCGCGCCGCAGGCGTTGCACGAGACGACAAAGAGCTGGTTTTCGATCGCGCGGGCGGCAGTGAGCGTCTCCCAGTGGTACTGCCGCGCAGCCGTCCACTGGGCGGGCAGGAAGATGACCTCCGCCCCGCGCAGGGCGAGCGTGCGCCAGAGCTCGGGGAAGCGCAGCTCGTAGCAGATGAGAAGGCCGCAGCGCACGCCGTCGAGCGTGAAGGTGACGAGATGGTTCCCGGGGGTGTAGACCTCGTGCTCGCCCATGGGCGAGAAAGGATGGGTCTTGTCGTATTCCGCAAGACAGGCGCCCGTGCGGTCGAAGACGCAGGCGGTGTTGTAGATGTGTCCGCCGCGCTTGTTTGATACGCTGCCTGCAACGAGGTTGACGTTCAGCTCGCGCGCGAGCGGGGAAAAGCGCGCGCGGACGGCCTTCGCGTCCTCATCGCTCGCCCCGGCAAGGTCGCCCGCGGGCATGAAGCCCGTGTTCCACGTTTCGGGCAGGACGATCACATCGGGCGAATTCTCGCGCGCGGCGCGGCGGATGAGCGCCTCGGCGCGGTCAAAGTTTTCCTCGTTTGCGAGCGAGCGCATATTCATCTGGACGACGCTGACTTTCATGGCAGACCCTCCGGAAGGTATTTTCTCCATTATACGAAAAGCGATCGCGTATTGCAATGCGATATGCAAAAAAGGGGACGGCGCTGCCGTCCCCTTTTCGCGTCCGCAGACGCGAAATAAATTTCAATCGTTTTTCGCCGCGGCGTGTGCGTGCCAAAAAACACTCTGCACGGAGCGAACGTGCGCGCCTATGGCGCGTGCGCTGAGCGCAGTGAGATCCTGCTCAAAAAACTGACTATGTCAGTTTTTTGAAGTGCTCAGCGCGCGGATCGCGTTGAGCACGGCGAGCACCATCACGCCGACGTCGGCGAAGATGGCCGCCCACATGTTGGCAAGACCCAGCGCGCCGAGGACGAGGCACAGCGCCTTGACGCCGAGGGCAAAGACGATGTTTTCGTACACGATGCGCAGGCACTTGCGCGAGATCCGGATGCCCTTGGCGATCTTCATCGGGTCGTCGTCCATGAGCACCACATCGGCGGCTTCGATGGCGGCGTCGGAGCCCATCGCGCCCATGGCGATGCCGATGTCCGCGCGGGAGAGCACGGGCGCGTCGTTGATGCCGTCGCCGACAAAGGCGAGGCACTCGCCGCTTCCCTTTTCGCCGAGCAGACGCTCGACCTCGCTGACCTTATCGCCCGGCAGCAGCTCTGCGCGGAAATCGTCCACGCCGAGTTCCTCCGCGACCTTGGCGGCGACCTTCTGAATGTCGCCCGTGAGCATGACGGTCTTGCGCACGCCCGCGCGCCTCAGCGCGGCGATGGCCTCGCGCGCGCCGGGCTTTACCACGTCGGAGATGACGATGTGGCCGGCGTATGCGCCGTCGACCGCCATGTGGACGATCGTGCCGACGCTGCGGCACTCCTGCCACTTGACGCCAAGCTCATCCATGAGCCGGCCGTTGCCGGCGGCGACAGTGTGTCCGTCGACCGTCGCGACCACGCCGCGGCCGCTGCGCTCTTCAATGTCCGTCACGCGCGAGCGGTCAAGCTCGCCGCCGCAGGCCTTTTGCAGGCTCTTGCTGATCGGATGCGAGGACGCGCACTCGGCAAGCGCCGCGTACGTAAGGAGCTTGCGCTCCTCCATGGGGCTGTGGTGCACGGCCGTGACCTCGAACACGCCCTGCGTGAGCGTGCCGGTCTTGTCAAAGACGACGGTCTTCGTCTTCGACAGGGTCTCAAGATAGTTGGAGCCCTTGATGAGGATGCCCTCGCGGCTCGCGCCGCCAAGGCCCGCGAAAAAGCTCAGGGGAATGCTGATGACAAGCGCGCAGGGACACGAGATGACGAGGAACGTGAGCGCGCGGTAGACCCACACGCCCCACGCGGCGGCATTGCCGCTGATGAGATTAAAAAGCGGCGGCAGCAGGGCGAGCGCCAGCGCGCCATAGCACACGGCGGGCGTGTAGACGCGGGCAAAGCGGGAGATGAAGTTTTCCGAGCGGGACTTGTGGCTGCTGGAGTTTTCCACCAGCTCGAGGATCTTCGACACCGTGGATTCGCCGAAGGCCTTCGTCGTTCTGACCTTGAGCACGCCTGTCATGTTGATGCAGCCGCTGACGATCTCATCGCCTGCTTTCACGTCACGCGGCAGGCTCTCGCCCGTGAGCGCCGCGGTGTTGAGCGTGGACGCACCCTCTGTGATAACGCCGTCGAGCGGGACCTTTTCGCCCGGCTGCACGGTGATGACCGTGCCGACGGCGACCTCGTCGGGGTCGACCTGCTCGAGCTTGCCGTCGCGCTCGATGTTGGCATAGTCGGGGCGAATGTCCATCAGAGAAGCGATGCTGCGGCGGGACTTGCCCACCGCGCAGCTCTGGAAGAGCTCGCCGATCTGGTAGAAGAGCATGACCGCGACGGCCTCGGCATAGTCGCCGCTTCTTTCATAGACGGCGAGCGCGATGGCACCGATCGTGGCAACCGCCATCAGGAAGTTTTCGTCGAACACCTGATGGTTGCAGATGCCCTTCCATGCTTTGCGCAGAATGTCGCAGCCGATGGTGACATAGGCGGCGAAGTAGAGCACGGTGGAGACGAGCATCGGCATGGGAATGAATTTCGCGGCGAGGAACAGCATCGCCGCGATCAGGATGCGGTAAAGCATCTTTTTTTGCTTTTTCGTCATAAAGATGACCTCCTTGAAGGGGGAGAATTTGAATTTTGCCTAAGAAAGCGCCCCGGTGCGTTCGTCCGGGGCGTGAGAGGGAGAAGCTCTCTTACAGATAGATCTCGCAGTCGTCCTCGACCTTCTTGCAATTCTTGAGGACGGCCTTCATCACGGCCTTGGGGTCCTGACCCTCGGCGAACTCGACGGTCATCTTCTGGGTCATGAAGTTCACGACGGCGTCGGCAACGCCCTCGGTCTTCTTGGTGGCTTCTTCCATGAGGTTGGCGCAGTTGGCGCAGTCGACTTCGATCTGATAGGTCTTTTTCATGGTATGTTGCTCCTTTTCGGCACAAAATATTTAACGATTAAGTGCTTGTTTAATCCTGATAGCCGTACTATACTGTGGGCAAAGGAAAAAGTCAAGGCGCGAGCGCGCGTCTCTTCCGTTCGGGCGAAACAAACTTCCAAACGGGATAGGAGATACGCGCCGCGCGCGAAAAGGAAAGGCGGAAAACGCGATGAGCGAGAATCATTTGCCCCACGACCACAGCGGCGGCGCGATGCTCCGGCTGCAGGAATCGGTGGAGACGATCGGCGGCTTTCAGACTGTGGCCGATATCTTCAAGCTCCTCTCCGACAGCAGCCGTGTGCGTATCTTCTGGCTGCTGTGCCACTGCGAGGAGTGCGTCGTCGACCTCTCGGCAACGGTGGGCATGAGCCCGCCCGCCGTGTCGCACCACCTGCGCCAGCTGCGCGAGAGCGGGCTTGTCGTTTCGCGCCGCGTGGGGAAAGAGGTCTGCTACCGTGCCGCGGAGAGCGAGCAGGCGCAGCTGCTGCACCGCATGATCGAGCGCACGATGGAAATTTCCTGTCCCGAGGCGGAGAGCCGCGCCGCCACCGGCGCGCCGCACCTTCCCCCGCTCGACGCGGAGGTGCACGAGGGCGGCGGCACGAGCGAGCAGATCGCGACTATCCGCGCCGTGCATGACTATCTCACGCAGGACCTTGCAAGCCGCACCACGATCGACGAGCTCTCGCGCCGCTTTCTCATGAACCCATCGACGATGAAGGTGCTCTTCAAGTCCGTCTATGGCAGCTCGCTCGCCTCGCACATCCGCGAGCACCGCATGGCGCAGGCGGCAAAGCTCCTCGCAGAGGGCGACGAGAGCATCGCGCAGATCGCGCGCGCCGTGGGCTACGAGAGCCAGAGCAAGTTTTCCACCGAATTCCAGAAGGCCTTCGGCGTCCTGCCGACGGAGTACCGGAAATCACAGAAAAAGTGAGTTAGAGGAGGTCGAATGTCCCTGCTTCCCACGGTGTTTCGCGGAAGCCGACGCGCCAGTCGACGTGGTCGACCGCCGCAAAGTGCAGCGACGAGCACGCGGTGTGAAGCTTCCCCTGCGCCGCTTCGCCCACGACGATGGCGACCGGCCCGTCCGCGCCGCCGATGATGCCGAAGCAGAAGTCGTTCTGCGCCTCGGGCGCAAAGGCGGCGGTCTCGCGTTTTTTCTCGCGCGGGCGGTCGCTCTCGGCGCAGTCCTCGACGAAGATCGAGTTTTCCGGCGGCTCGGGCGTAAGCGTAAAGCTGATGGCTGTGAAATGCGTCGGATAGTCGAACCGCGGGTCGAGATTCATCCGCTCGCGCGGCAGTTCCTGCGGCTCGACCTCCTGTACGGCGAGCGTATACTCTGTGCCGCGGTAGGAGAAGGCAAACGTATCGCCCGCCTTGTCCGCGCGGAAGCGCGCCCCGGGGACGCGCACCTCGTCCGCCGTCATCGTGACGGCGAGTGATTTGAGCTTCGGCGCGCGCTTCGTGACGAACGGGAACGCCGCGCGACGGATGCTCCAGCCATACGCGCGGTCAAGGCCGTAGTGCGCCATGGCGGGCTCTGCGTCGGCGCAGAAGCCGGGCTGCTCCGGCAGGAAAATGACGCCGCAGCCGTGACTCGTGCGAAGCGTCGTGCCGTTCAGGATGAGGCTTGGGGAAAAGTCAAGGCTGAGCGGATGCTCGCGCTCCATCTGCTCGCGCTCGTCGCGCGTAAATTGGGCAGACTCGTCGCTTTCGGGATCGATCCCCCACTTTTCCACGAAGCCGCGCAGCGCGGAGGCCTCCGCGCGCATACAAAAATCGACGACAATGCCCTTGGCGCAGACGTAAACGGACGGCACGAACCAGTCGCGCCCCGCCCACGAAAACCACTTTTGTACGCTCATCTCCCTGCCCGTGCGCTCGCGGCCGTGATGGCCCCAAAAGCTGCCGCCAAAGTAGACCTTCCATTCCTCGACTCTTTCGGACGCGTCGCCGTTCATCTCGGGGTCATAAAAGTCCTCGGTGAATTTGAGCTTGCTGAGATCAAAGGACGCTTGCAGCTCGCGCAGGTATTGCCACGGACGCTCCATCGGCGCGAGGGAAAAGACTGTGGAAATCTGCGAGAGCACCGCCTTCTGCTCGTCCGTCGGCGGATTCTCGGCAAGGAAGGCGTCGAATTGCACCTCGTCCCACTGCCACGCCTGCTCGAGCGCCGCACTGTCGCCGGTCGCGAGCAGCAGGCGCAGAAAATCGCTGAAATCGCGCGCGATGACGTGCACGCAGTCCTTGCCACCGTTCATCGGGCTCACGGCGAAGACCGTTTCGCCAAAACCGCAGACAAAGCAGAAGTGGATGCCGTCCACGCCCGCCCAGCCGAAGATAGAAGCGCCCTTGGGCGTGCAGAAATAGGGATCGTTGTCCTCCCGCCGCATCACGCTGAGAGACGATAAGTCAAGATGCTTGCGCAGAAATTTTTGATAAAACGCCGCCATGGAAAGCCCTCCTTTGGAGTTCAGGTTTTCCATAGCATACCATATGGGTGCGGAAAAGTCACCGGAATTGCGAAAGCTGTGGATTTTTCGCGCCGGAAAGCCGCGCGCGGCCTTGCCACGCTTGCGCGAACATGATATACTATATTGCTAAACTATCGAGATTTGGGAGGAATTTTCCCTTGGAACGGAATGAAGTCATCGTCAGCGAGCAGGAGCTCGCGCGTCAGAAGGAATTTACGCGCAAGATGCGCGAGATGAACGACCGCCGCACCCGCACGCCGCTCGCGCTGGTCGACACCTTCGGCTGCCAGCAGAACGTGGCCGACGGCGAGGTGCTCATGGGCATGCTGCGCGAGATGGGCTACGAGCTCACGCGCGACGAGCAGCAGGCAGACGTCATCCTGCTCAACACCTGCGCCATCCGCGAGCACGCGGAAAAGCGCGTTTACGGCCACTTGGGCCGCCTCAGCCACACAAAGGCCGCAAAGCCGGACCAGATCATCTGCCTCTGCGGCTGCATGGCGCAGCAGAAGGTCGTGGCCGACAAGGTAAAAAATTCCTACCACCACGTTGACCTGGTGCTCGGCCCGCAGGCGGAGTGGCGGCTCCCCGAGCTGCTGCACGAGGTGTATACGAAGAATAAGCGCGTCTTCTCCATCGAGAACGAGCACGGCCGCATCGCCGAGGACCTGCCCATCGTGCGCGAGGGCGGCGTGCGCGCGTGGGTGAGCATCATGTACGGCTGCAACAACTTCTGCTCGTACTGCATCGTGCCCTATGTGCGCGGCCGCGAGCGCAGCCGCGAGCCGGAGAAGATCATCGAGGAATGCCGCGGCCTCATCGCCGAGGGCTACAAGGAGATCACCCTCCTCGGCCAGAACGTGAACAGCTACGGCAAAGACCTCGATACCGAGTACGACTTTGCAGACCTTCTTTCCGCCATCAACGCCATCCCGGGCGACTACTGGCTCCGCTTTATGTCGAGCCAGCCGAAGGACGCGACCAACAAGCTCTTCGACACGATGGCGCGCTGCGAGCACGTTGCAAAGCAGCTCCACCTCCCCGTCCAGTCCGGGTGCGACCGCGTTCTGAAAGCGATGAACCGCCCCTATACGCGCGCAAAGTACGAGGAAATGATCGCCTACGCGCGGAGCGTCATGCCAAGTATGGTGCTCACGAGCGACGTCATCATCGGCTTCCCGGGAGAGACCGAGGACGAAGCGATGCAGACGGTCGATCTTGTAGAAAAGACGCAGTTCGATGCGCTTTTCACCTTCATCTTCTCCCCGCGTCCCGGCACGCCGGCGGCAAAGATGGACGACCCCGTCTCGCGCGAGGAAAAGCAGGTCTGGTTTGAAAAGCTCGTCGACGCGCAGAACGACATCAGCGCGAAAAAGCACGCGTCCTACATCGGCAAGACCGTCAAGGTGCTCGTCGACGGCGAGAGCGACGATGCTGAATTTCCCCTCGCCGCGCGCACGGAGGGTAACCGCCTTGTGCGCATGAAGGGCGACAAGGCCCTCATCGGCACCTTTGCCAAAGCGAAGATCACCGACAGCAACACCTGGGCGCTCTACGGCGAAGCGGTAGAGGAATAAAGAAAAGGGGGCTTTTTGATGAAAGTCGTCATTTTGATGGAAAACAGCACGTGCAGAGACACCGTCGCCTGCGCGCACGGCCTGTCGATGTATATTGAGACCGACAAGCACAAAATTCTTTTCGACATGGGCCCCGACGCGCAGTTCATCGACAACGCCAAGGCGCTCGGCGTCGATTTGACGCAGGTCGACATCGCCTTTTTGTCCCACGCGCACAACGACCACTGCGGCGGCCTCGAAGCGTTCTTGAAGCTGAACGACCGCGCCAAGGTCTATATGCAGAAGGCCGTCTGGGGCCAGTACTACGTCGTCACGCCCAGCAAGTGCGCCTACATCGGCATGGACGCGGTGCTCAAGAATTACGAGGACCGCTTCGTTCTCTGCGATGGCGTGCAGAAGCTTGACGAAGAACTGACGGTTTTCTCCGCCGTTCCGGGCCGCGAGCTCTGGAGCGGCGCGAACGACACGCTGCGCGAGAAGATCGGTGAGGACTATCCGCGCGACACGTTCCGCCACGAGCAGGATCTATTGGTCACGGAAAACGGCAGGACCGCGCTTTTCGCGGGCTGCGCGCACTGCGGCATCGTGAATATCCTGAAAAGCGCCGAGGACGTGCTCGGCAGAGCGCCCGACGCGGTGTTCGCGGGCTTCCACCTCTATAACCCCTCGCTCGGCAAGAGCGAGCCGGACGCGCTTGTGGACGCTGTGGGCGAAAAGCTGCGCGGCGACAAGGTCGCGCACTACTTCACGGGCCACTGCACGGGCAAGGAAGCCTATGAAAGATTGAAACGTAAGCTCGGCGACCGCCTCGGCGAAATGCCCGCGGGCTCCGACTTTACCGTGTAAATTTTAGATTTTAGAGAGAAAGAAAGCGAGGACGGATCATGGCCGAGATCACGCCGATGATGAAGCAGTATTTGGAGATCAAGGAACAGAATAAGGATTCGATCCTCTTTTTCCGCTTGGGCGACTTCTACGAGATGTTCAACGAGGATGCTCAGCTCGCCTCGCGCGAGCTTGACCTGACGCTCACGACCCGCGACCGCGGCAAGGCGGCCGAGGATCAGACGCCGATGTGCGGCATTCCCTACCATTCGAGCGACGCTTACATCGCGCGCCTGATCGCCAAGGGCTACAAGGTCGCCATCTGCGAGCAGACCGAGGACCCTGCGCTCGCCAAGGGCCTTGTCAAGCGCGACATCATCCGCGTCATCACGCCCGGCACGGTCATCGACAGCGCCTGCCTCGACGACCGGCGCGGCAACTTCCTCTGCGGTCTCTTTTTCGATGAGCAGAACGCAGGCGCGGCCTTCTGCGACATGACGACCGGTCATGCGCACGTGACGGCGTTTTCCGGCGATGACCGCTTGGAGCATCTTGAAAACGAGCTTTCGCGCTTCGCCCCCGCCGAGGCGGTGCTGAGCGCGGCGGCCTACGAAAACGAGGAGCTCGTGTCGTATCTGCGCGACAGGCTCTCCTGCGCCGTTGAGCGCGGGGAAAGCCGCTTTGAGCTCAAAGCGTGCGAAAAAGCCATCCGCGCGCAGTTTGGCGAGGAGCGCTTTGCAAGTCTTCCGCGCAACAACCCCGCCGCGGCGCTGGCGCTGGGCGCGCTGCTCTCATACCTGCACGAAACACAGAAGACCGATCTTTCCTACATCAAGGATTTAGAATACTACGAGCAGGGCCGCTTTATGGAGCTTGACCTCTCCGCGCGCCGCAACCTCGAGCTGACCGAGACCATCCGCGCCAAGGAAAAGCGCGGCAGCCTTCTCTGGGTGCTCGACAAGACGAAGACCGCCATGGGCGCGCGCAATCTGCGTGCGTGGCTGACGCGCCCCCTGCGCGATGTTGCGGCCATCGAGCGCCGCCTCGGCGCGGTGGAGGCGCTGACGAAAAATACCGTCGCGCGCGAGGAACTGATACTTGCCCTTTCCGGCATCAGCGACATGGAGCGGCTCATCGGCCGCATTGCCTACGGCACGGCGGGCGGGCGCGACTTTGCCTCGCTTCGCAACTCCATCGAGAAGATCGCCGAGGTCAAGGCCCAGCTCGCCTCCTTCCCCGCAGGAAGGCTTCATGAGCTGGACAGCGAGCTTGATCCGCTCGCGGACGTTGCCCAAAGCATCCGCGAAACGCTCATCGACGAGCCGCCGTTTTCCGTGCGCGAGGGTGGCTTCATCCGCCCCGGCTACAACGCCGAGGTCGACCGCCTGCACGAAATTCTCTCCGGCGGCAAGGGACTGCTCGCGGGCATCGAGGCGCGCGAGAAGGAAAAAACCGGCATCCGCACGCTCAAAATCGGCTACAACAAGGTCTTCGGCTACTATATCGAGGTCTCGAACTCCTTTAAGGAGCAGGTGCCCGACACTTACATCCGCAAGCAGACGCTCGTGAACGGCGAGCGCTACATCACCGAAGAACTCAAGAACCTTGAGCAGGAGATTTTGACCGCGGGAGATCGCGACAAGGCGCTCGAATTTGAACTCTTCTCCGCCCTGCGCGACGAGGTGACTGCCGAGAGCGTGCGCATCCAGCGCGCGGCGGGGCTTATTGCCGAGCTTGATACGCTCTGCTCGCTCGCGTCCGTCGCGGTGAACAACAACTACTGCCGCCCGAGCGTGGACGACGGCGGCGTTATCGAGATTCACGACGGCCGCCACCCGGTCGTCGAGCGCGTGCTCAAAGACGCGCTCTTTGTCCCGAACGACACCTACATGGGCGAGCGCGAGGATCGCGCCGCCATCATCACCGGCCCCAACATGGCCGGTAAATCGACCTATATGCGTCAGGTCGCTCTCATCACGCTCCTGGCGCAGATCGGCTCGTTCGTGCCCGCGCGCTCTGCGCGCATCGGCATTGTCGACCGCATCTTCACGCGCATCGGCGCGAGCGACGACCTGGCCGGCGGCCAGTCCACCTTCATGGTCGAGATGACCGAGGTGAGCGAGATATTGCATCAGGCAACGCCCAAATCCCTGCTCATTCTCGACGAGATCGGCCGCGGCACGTCGACCTTCGACGGCATGAGCATCGCCCGCGCGGTGCTTGAGTTCTGCGCCGACCCGAAAAAACTCGGCGCGAAGACGCTCTTCGCCACGCACTACCACGAGCTCACCGAGCTTGAGGGTATTCTTCCCGGCGTGAAGAACTACAGCATCTCCATCAAAAAGCGCGGCGACGAGCTCATCTTCCTGCGCAAGATCATCCCCGGCGGGGCGGACCGCAGCTACGGCATCGAGGTCGCAAAGCTCGCGGGACTGCCGCACGAGGTCGTGCGGCGCGCGAACGTCATCCTAAAAGAGCTGGAGCAGGGCGGAGCGTATCAGGCAAAGCCCCGCGAGGAAGCAGAGCAGGTCAGCCTTTCTTCGATCGGCGAGGCCGAGGTGCTCGCCGCCATCCGCCGCGCGCAGCCCGACACGATGTCCCCCATCGAGGCGATGCAGCTTCTCTACGAGCTCAAGCAGAAGCTTTCATAATTTCCCCGGAAAAGAGGTTTCCCCATGGCAAAAAAGAAAACCGCCTCCGGCGGCATGAACCATACCGAGCGCGTCGCCGGAACGATCTTCTTCCTTGTGTATCTTCTGGTGATGCCGCTCATGGCGGCGCGGCTTTTCGACCTTTTGGAGGTCGTGCTCGACACCACGATCGGCGCTTCGCTTCGCAACGTGCTCTATTACTACACGCTTTTCGCCGTCACGGTGCTGCTCTTTCACTCTTACCTTGCGCACACGTCCTCGCGCTTTCTCGACAATTTGAACCGCGCGCTTTCGACGATGCTGCTGGGCCTTCTCGTTTTCTACGGCGCGAACGAGCTTTTGTTCCGCGTGTGCAACGTGCTTTTCGACAGCCGCACGAACCTAAACGACATGACCATCGCCGCACAGGTGGCCTCCGCCCCGCGCATGACGGTGCTCATCGTCGTGCTGCTCGCGCCGTTTGTAGAGGAAGTACTCTTCCGCGGCCTTGTCTTCGGCTGCCTTCGGGAAAAGAGCCGCATCTTCGCCTACCTCCTCTCCTGCGCGCTCTTCGCGCTGCTGCACGTCTGGAACGCGGCGATCACGCAGTGGGATTTGGGCTATCTCATTTTGATGCTCCAGTATCTCGTCCCCGGCCTTGTCTTTGCCTGGGCGTATGAGCACTCGGGTACGCTGTGGACGTCCATTTTGCTTCACGCGATCGTCAACGCCCTGTCCCTTTTCACCATTGCATCCTGAAGGAGAACGTAAAATGCCCCACATTCAGCAATTATCGCCGCATGTCGCCGACCTTATCGCCGCGGGCGAGGTGGTCGAGAGGCCTGCGAGCGTTGTCAAGGAGCTGCTGGAAAACGCCATCGACGCTGGCGCGCAGAGCGTGACGGTGGAGATGAAAAACGGCGGCATGACCTATCTTCGCGTCAGCGACGACGGCTGCGGCATCGCGCCATTAGAGCTGCCGACGGCCTTTTTGCGCCACGCGACGAGCAAGCTGCGCACGGCGGAGGATCTTGCCGCCATCGGCACGCTCGGCTTTCGCGGCGAGGCGCTCGCGGCGATCTCATCTGTTTCCCGGCTCGATATTTTCTCGCGCGAGCGCGGCGCGCTCAGCGGCGCAAAGCTCCACTTAGAGGGCGGCGTGCCCGGCACGGTCGAGGACGCGGGCTGCCCCGAGGGGACGAGCGTCATCGTGCGCGACCTTTTCTACAATACGCCTGCGCGCCTCAAGTTCATGAAGCGCGACAGCGCGGAGGCGACCGCCATCGCGGGCCTTGTCGCCCACCTTGCGCTCTCGCATCCGGAGGTGTCGTTCAAGCTCATCAAGGACGGCACGCAGACGCTCCTGACCTCCGGCGACGGTGCGCTCCGCTCCGCCATCTACGCCTCCCTCGGGCGCGAGTTCGCGCTCTCGCTCGAAGAGGTCAAGGGCGCTGACAGCGAGCTGCGCGTCACGGGCTTTATCAGCTCTCCCCTTTCCGCGCGCGGCACGCGCGGCATGCAGACGTTTTTCGTCAACGGGCGGCTCGTCAAATCCCAGCTTCTCACCGCCGCGCTCGAAGAAGCGTACTCCAACCGCATGATGAAGGGCAAGTTCCCCGGCTGCGTGCTGCTCGTCGAGCTGCCGCACGACATGGTGGATGTGAACGTCCACCCGGCGAAGACCATCGTGAAGTTTGTGGGCGAAAAGCGCATCTTTGACCTTGTCTATCACGCGGCGATGGCCGCGCTCGATCAGCGCGAGAGACCCGAGCCGCCGCAGGCAAAGCCTGCCGCGCAGGTCATAAATCCCCGCGGCGACTTCTTTGCCAATATGGCCTCGCAGCAGTACCGCGAGCAGCAGAAGGCGGAACCGTCCGCCGCTGCGTCCGCAAGCGCGCGTCCTGTGTCCGCGCCGCCGAGCGCGCCGAAGACCGCGCCCTCT
>URCK01000033.1 GCA_900546295.1 uncultured Eubacteriales bacterium
TGGGTCGGCTACTGCACGATCTACGGCGACAGCGCGGGCGCGTTCTCGCCGCTCGGCATGTACACAACCGAGGAGGTCATCGCGCTGGGCGCGGAGCTGGGTCTGCCCGAGCGCTTCCTCATCAAGCCGCCGTCCGACGGCCTGACCGGCAAGACGGACGAGGACAACCTCGGCTTTACCTACCACGCGGTGAACGAGTACATCCGCAAGGGCGAGGTCGACCCCGCCATCAAGGAGCAGATCGACCGCAAGCACAAGGTGTCGAGATTCAAGTTCCAGACGCTTCCGGTGTATCAGAACGGGCTGCCGATCGTCCTGCCGGAGGAGACGGATTATTATAATCCGAATAAAAAGTAAGCAGCGCGCAGCGCTGCACCTTAGTCCCTGCGTGCCGCAGGGGTGCGAACAAAGGGGGCCATTCTCTCACGTGAGAGAATGGCCCCCTTACCTGGCAGCAGCGCCAAGCGCTGCATTACCCCTCCGCGCATCGCGCGGATAAGCCAGTGCCCCTTTGGGCACAAAAAAAGAGCCATCCTTTCGGATGGCTCTCATTTTCGCTCGATTAGCCAACGCTGTTGAGCTTCAGGGTCAGCGCGCTCTTCTTGTGCGCGGCGTTATTCTTGTGCAGAATACCCTTTGCAGCAGCCTTGTCGACAGACTTCACTGCGACCTTGTAAGCGCTCTCGGCCTCGGTGCGATTGCCTTCAGCGGCAGCCGCCTCGAACTTCTTGAGTGCGGTCTTCAGTGCGGACTTGTCGGCCTTGTTGCGCTCGTTACGCACACCAGACACGAGAACGCGCTTCTTGGCAGACTTGATATTCGGCAAACCAAACACCTCCTCCGGTTGGAATTCGCTCCGGCAGACAAAAAATCCACCGTGCAGAATGGTATTTTAGCAAAGAATGCAAGAAATTGCAAGCATTTTTTTGAAATTTTCCGATTTTTTTGCATGACACAAAACTTTGTGGCAACAATAAGGGAGAAAAACAAGATTTAGTGAAAGAAGGCGGTCATTCATGCTCATTCGACGCACGGACCTAACGCTGGAGGCGCACGAGCTCTGGCGCGGCGGACAGAAAACGCGGCGGCTTGCGGGGCTCGACAGCCGCAGCGTTTTTCGCCGCGGCTGCCGCGTGACGAGCGTCACGGTGCAAAGCGAGGAAGCCGCCCGCGCGCTCGGCAAGCCCTGCGGGCGCTATGTGACGCTCGACCTCTCTCCCCTTTTGCGCGGCGCGGAGGACACGGTCGGCCGCGCCGCGCGCGCCGTGGGTGCGGAGCTCAAGGCGCTGCTCGGCGAAAAGAGCCGCAGCGTGCTCGTCGCGGGGCTCGGCAACGCGCAGATGACGCCCGACGCCATCGGCCCAAAGAGCACGGAGCACATCCTCGTCACGCGGCACTTGGGAGAATCTCCGGTCTTCTCCGCGCTCGCGGCCGTCAGCGTGCTCACGCCGGGCGTGCTCGGCCGCACAGGCATTGAGTCGCTCGATCTCGTGCGCGGCGCGGTGCGGGCGGTGCAGCCCGATGCGCTCATCGTCATCGACGCGCTTGCCTCGCGCTCGCTCTCCCGCCTCTGCACGACCGTCCAGCTCTCCGATACCGGCATCGTGCCGGGCAGCGGCGTGGGTAATCACCGCTGCGCGCTGGACGAAAAGACCGTCGGCGTGCCGGTCTTCGCCATCGGCGTTCCCACTGTGGTCGACGCGGCGACCCTGACGCTCGACGTGCTCGAGGACGCGGGAAAACCGGGCGTTGACCCCGCCGCGCTGCGCGGACACGAGACGGTCATGGTGACCACGCGCGATATCGACGCGCAGATCGATCTGCTCGCGCGCGTCGTCGGCTACGGCATCGATCTTGCCCTCCAGCCGCTCTCCTTTGCCGAGGTCAGCGCGCTGCTGGGCTGAAAAGTTTTACTTTTCCACAGGCAATTCATAATTTGTTTACAAGCGATTCAAACTTTAGCCAAGATTGACTGCTATCTTAATACTTGCAAAGGGGAACTCCCCCCGATGTGATTTTCTCCCTCCTAAAAATACACACACAACACAGCAAAAAGCCCTCGCCTTGCGGCGGGGGCTTTTTGTGTCTTCCTTATTTTTTGTTGGGGTTGTAGTAGTCCGTCTCGTCGGGGATGACGATGGGAAGTCCGTTCTGATAGACGGGCAGCGTCTGGAACTTGAAGCGCGAAATTTTGTGCTTGCGGTCGATCTGCTCCTTGATGGCGGGGTCGACCTCGCCGCGGCGGACGTATTCGTTCACCGCATGATAGGTGAAGCCGAGGTTGTCCTCGTCGGTCTTGCCCGTCAGGCCGTCGGACGGCGGCTTGATGAGGAAGCGCTCGGGAAGACCCAGCTCCGCGCCCAGCGCGATGACTTCTTCGGTCGTGTACATCCCGAGCGGCGAGAAAGCGCCCGCGCTGTCGCCGTAGATCGTGCAGTAGCCCACCCAGTCCTCGGAGAGGTTGGAGGTGTTGAGCACGATGCCGCCGTCCACGCTCTGTGCGATAGCGTAGAGCGTTGCCATGCGGATGCGGGAGGGCAGGTTCACCTTCGTCTGGCGGCTCGCCTCGATGCCGACGCGGCCCATCTCGTCGAGAAGGCCCTTCGTGCCGCCCTGAATGTTGAAGGTGTAGCTGCGGATGCCGAGGTATTCTACAAGCCCGTTCGAATAGTCGATGTCCGGCTGCACGCCGTCGGGCATCAGCACACCGACGACGTTCTCGCGCCCGTAGGCCGCGACGCTCAGCGCCGCGACGACGGAGCTGTCCTTGCCGCCGGAAATGCCGATGACGGCGGTCTTGCCGCCGCAGGCCTTCATCTGCGCGCGCATCCAGTCGAGAAGACCGGCAAGCTGCTGCTTTGCGTCAAACTGTTCCATACTTTTTGCTCCTTAAAATTACTTCAAAAAGATGGCGAAGCCATCTTTTTGAGAGGGTTCTCACTCCGCTCTGTGCCTCGCCTCCGGCTCGACACTCGCTCCGCGCAAAGAGTTTTTTGCCACGCGCAGGTCGCGGCAAAAAACTTTTCATTTGGTTTGCCGCCCGCAGGCGTCAAAATCTGCGATGCTTCACTTAAACTTATGCCATTCCGCGACCGCCATCTCATCACATCTGTTGTTGTACTCGTTCTCCGCGTGGCCTTTGACCCAGTGGTAGTGCAGCTCGTGCTGCGCGATGAGGTCGAGCAGCTGCTCCCAGAGATCGACGTTCAGCGCGGGCTTTTTGTCGCTCTTCACCCAGCCGCGCTGTTTCCAGCCGTAGACCCAGCGCTTTTCAAGCGCGTCGATCACATAGCGCGAATCGGAATAAAGCTCGACGATGCACGGCTCTTTCAAGAGCCGCAGCGCCTCGATGACGGCGGTGAGCTCCATGCGGTTGTTGGTCGTGCTCGCCTCGCCGCCGGAGAGCTCGCGCTCGTGCGCGCCGTATTTGAGTACCGCGCCCCAGCCACCGGGGCCGGGATTGCCCGAGCACGCGCCGTCGGTATAGATAATGACCTGTTTCATGAATTTCCTCAATAAGAACTGATCTCGAGCGAGGAGTCGTCCTCGCCCGGCGTGATCTCGCGAATTTCGACCGTGTACTTCATCTCGGGCGAGACGACGATCTCGACCCGGTCGCCGACCTTTTTCCCCAGCACGGCACGGCCCACGGGCGATTCCTTGCTGATGAGCCCCTTGAGCGCGTTCTGGCGCAGCGTGGTCACAAGCTGGATGGTCTGCTCTTTCCCCAGCTTTTCGTTAAAGAGCAGAACATGGTCGAAAAGGCCGACCGTGCCGGCCTTTTCCTCCACCTCGATGACCTTTGCCGTGGCGATCATGCGCTCTAGGTAGCGGATGCGGCTCTCGTTGCGGTTTTTCTCCTGCTTGGCGACCTTGTACTCGTAATTTTCGCTCAGATCGCCGAACGCGCGCGCCGTCTGCACATCCTCGATGAGCTTGGGGCGCAATTCAAGACGGCGATGCTCCAGCTCCGCTTTCATCTTCTCGATGTCGACCTTCGTCAGTTCGTCGTACATAGTGTGTTCGCTTCCTTTTTTCTCAATCCCTGCTCTGCGCGTGCGCCTTCTTGACGCGCGCGACGCGCTGGGCGTATTCCTCACGGTCGAGAATGCCCGCCTCGTATAAGATCTTCAGGCTCTCGAGCCGGTCTGCGCAGCTGTCCATGTGGACGGAGTGGACCTCGCTGCGGTCGGCCTGCTTTTTCCGCGCAAGCTCCCAGCGCTTTTCGCTGTGCGCGCGCTCGTCGGCGTGGCGCTGCTCGTTTCTCTCCCACTCGTCGGCACGGTGCTGCTTGTGGAGCGCCTTGATCTCCGTCGGGCTCGGGTGCTTTTTTTGCGTCTGTTCGCGCAGCGCGTCCAGCTCCCTGCGCGCGCTTTTGACCTTTTCGGCCAGCGCGTCGCTCTCGTTCACGCGAAACGGCGTCATTTCGCCGCTCTTTTTCTCCGGCGCTCCACTCCCGTTCTGCTCGGCGATCATCGCGGACTTCAGGATGAACACGATGACAATGACGATGAACATCAATCCAGCCATATACTGCGCTCCTTCCTCTTACAAACGGCCCAGTATCTCCTTGCGCTTTTCCTGATACTCCTCTTCCGTAATGAGGCGGCGGTCGTAAAGGGTCTGCAATTCCGCGAGCCGCACCTCCGCATCGGATTTACCGCCCTCTGCGCCGTCTTCCGTATCGTCGGTGATCTCATAGCCGCCGTTATACTTCACAACGCCCGCGGCCATCAGGAAATTGTAAATGCCCATGCCGAAGGCCATCAGGCACCAGATGGCCTTAAAGCCGATCAGCGCGCCCATATCCATATCCGGAATGGCAAAAAGGCCGAATATGCCCATCGCACAGCCGATGATACCGCCAAAGATGCATGCGCCCTTGCTGGGCTTATAGTGGATATTTCGTCTCATGGGAAACCTCCTCACAGCTTTTTCCTGCGTGCGTCATACTCTTCTTTGCTCAAAATTCCCGCTTCGTAGAGGGTCTTGAGATTCTTTTGCCTCTCTTCCCGGCCGGTATCCTCGTTTCGCGGCGCGGACTTTTCCACAGCCTGTTGAAAAGTGGGCGCACGCACCGCCTGTTCCTTCTTTTTCCACGGCATTGCCGCGCGGACGAAACAGGCCGCCGCACCGACACCCAGCGCGCACGCGCCGAGAAGATGCATCTCTTTGTCCTGCAATTCATTCTCGCGCAGCATTTCCTGATTGAAGCGTTTGCCGCCTCCTGTGTCGAAAACGATCTCGCCCGACTCAAGTTCGATCACAACGCCGTTCACTTCCTTCTCCGGCGCGGTCCGCGGGCAGATCAACGCCAGCGCCGCACCCAGCAAAATCACGCCGAGCACGATCATGCCCGGGCGGGTATTGATGGCGCGCAGCACCTCCATATTGTTCTCGTGTTTGCGCTGCTGCTGGCGCTCTATTGCGTCGCTCAGCGACTTTAAAATATCCGCCACTGCCGTGCCCTCCTCTTTTTTTCTCTATTCTACCGAAGAGAGGTCTTGCTTTCCAGCAAGCTGTGGTTTACATCCGTACTTTATCGCGCCACTTTGATGTTACATCGTGTCTTTTCGCTCACTGAGGGAGGAAAACTGCCCGCCGCTGCCTTCAAAGGGGGTATTCTCCCGCGTGAGAGAATATCCCCTTTGCATTTGCTTACTCCTCGCTCTCTTCGTGCTCGGTGAGCGCCATGGAGATGACGCTGTCGCCCTCTTCCTTAAAGCGCATGACGATCACGCCCTGCGTGGCGCGGCCCGTCGTGCGGATGGCCTCTACCGGCGTGCGGATGAGAATGCCCGCGCGCGTCACGAGCAGCAGATCCTCGCTGCCGTCCACGACCTTGACGCCGACGATACCGCCGGTCTTCTCGGTGACCATGTAGTTCTTGATGCCGAGGCCGCCGCGGTTCGTGATGCGGTATTCCTCGACCGGCGTTTTCTTGCCGTAGCCGTTTTCGGTGATGGTGAGCACCTCTTTGCCCGCGTCGGCGCGGGCGGCGCCGACGACATAGTCGCCCTCGCGCAGCTTGATGCCGCGCACGCCGACCGCCGTGCGGCCCATCGGGCGGACGTCGTTTTCGTCAAAGACGACCGCCATGCCGTCGTGCGTGGCGATGAGGATGTGCTGCTCGCCGTTCGTCTCGCGCACGCTCACCAGCTCGTCGCCCTCGTCGAGGTTCAGCGCGCGGATGCCGTTGTTGCGCAGGTTCTTGAGCGTTTCGACCGGCAGACGCTTCACCGTGCCGTTGCGCGTGATCATCGTGAGGAAGAGATTCTCCGCGCCAAGATCGCGGAAGTGGATCATCGCCTGCACGCGCTCGCCTGTCTCCACCTGAATGATGTTGACGATGTTCGTGCCCTTGGCGGCCTTGCCGCTCTCGGGAATTTGATAGCCCTTCTTGCGGTATACCTTGCCGGTATCGGTGAAGAAGAGGATATAGTCGTGGGTCGAGGCGGTGAACACGTCCACCACGCTGTCCTCTTCGCGCGTGGTGATGCCCTTTTTGCCCATGCCGCCCTTACTCTGCGCGGTGTACTCGCTCGCGCTCGTGCGCTTGATGTAGCCGTTGCGCGTGAGCGTGAAGACGCACTGCTCCTCTTCGATGAGATCTTCGATATCGATCTCGTCCTCGACCTCCTGAATCTCGGTCTTGCGTTCGTCGCCGTACTTGTCGCGAATTTCGATGAGCTCGTCCTTGAGGACGCCCTTGAGCATCGTCTCGTTGGAGAGAAGCTCGACAAAATAGGCGATCTTTTTCTCCAGCTCGTCGTACTCGTTCTGGAGCTTCTCGCGGTCGAGGCCCTGCAAGGCCTTCAGGCGCATATCGAGGATGGCCTGCGCCTGAATATCGGAGAGGGAGAAGCGCTCCATGAGCTTTTCCTTCGCGTCGTCGTAGCTCGTGCGGATGATGTGGATGACCTCGTCGATGTTGTCCTGCGCGATGAGAAGGCCTTGCAGCAGGTGCTCGCGCTCGCGCGCTTTTTTGAGGTCGTACTGCGTTCTGCGCGTGATGAGCTCTTCCTGGAAGGCAAGATACTCGTCGATGATGTGGCGCAGGGACAAAATTTTTGGCTGCTTCTGGTTGTCCACAAGCGCCAGCATATTGATGGCAAAGCTCGTCTGGAGCTGCGTCTGTGCGAACAGGCGGTTCAAGACCACCTGCGGGTTCGCGTCGTGCTTCACTTCGATGACGATGCGCATACCCGTGCGGTCGGTCTCGTCGCGGATGTCGGAAATGCCCTCCAAGCGCTTGTCGTTCACCTGGTCGGCCATGTTCTTGATGAGCATCCGCTTGTTCACCTGATACGGAAGCTCGGTGACGATGATGCGCGTGCGGTCGCGGCCGAATTCTTCAAATTCGGTGCGCGCGCGCAGGATGATCTTGCCGCGGCCCGTGGCGTAGGCTGCGCGGATGCCGCTGCGTCCCATGATGATGCCCTTGGTCGGGAAATCGGGGCCCGTGACGTGCTGCATCAGGTCGTAAAGCGTCGCCTCGGGGTTATCGAGCACGCAGACGCAGGCGTTGATGACCTCCGTGAGGTTGTGCGGGGGGATGTTCGTCGCCATGCCGACGGCGATACCGCTCGAACCGTTGACCAGCAGGTTCGGGAAGCGCGCGGGCAGCACGCGCGGCTCCTTGCGGCTCTCGTCAAAGTTCGGGTCCCAGTCGACGGTCTCCTTGTCGATGTCGCGCAGCATTTCGTTCGCGATCTTCGACATGCGCGCCTCGGTGTATCGGTAGGCGGCCGGGGGGTCGCCATCGATGGAGCCGAAGTTGCCGTGGCCGTCGACGAGCATATAGCGCATGGAGAAATCCTGCGCCAGACGCACGAGCGCGTCGTACACCGACGCGTCGCCGTGCGGATGATAGCGGCCCAGCACGTCGCCGACGCAGGTCGCCGACTTTTTGAAGGGCTTGTCGCTCGTGAGGCCGTCTTCATACATGGCGTACAGGATGCGGCGGTGGACAGGCTTCAAGCCGTCGCGCACATCGGGCAGTGCGCGCCCGACGATGACCGACATCGCGTATTCGATGTAGGAGGACTGCATTTCGTGCACAAGCTCGCTCTGCACGATCTTCTGGTTGGGAAACTGAATATCTTCGGGTTTGTAATCCACGTTTTTGTGAGCCATTTTTCTTGTCCTCCTCTCTTAAAAGTCCAGATTGACCGCGTATTTCGCGTTCTGTTCGATGAATTCCTTGCGCGGCTCGACCTTCTCGCCCATGAGCACGGTGAAGGTCTCGTCCGCGAGCACCGCGTCTTCGAGCGTGATGCGCTTGAGCGTGCGCTTTTCGGGGTCCATGGTCGTCTCCCACAGCTCATGTGGGTTCATTTCACCAAGACCTTTGAAGCGCGAGATATCGACCTTCGCGTTCGGATTGTCGCCGCGCAGCTCGGCAGAAACGGCGTCGCGCTCCTCGTCCGAGAAGGCAACGCGCTGCGTCTTGCCGCGCGAAAGCTTATAGAGCGGCGGCACCGCGGCGTAAACATAGCCGTTTTCGATGAGCGGGCGCATATAGCGGAAGAAGAACGTCAGCAGCAGCGTCCGGATGTGCGAGCCATCGACATCGGCATCCGCCATGATGATGACCTTGTGATAGCGGAGCTTATTGACGTCGAAATCCTCGCCCAGTCCCGCGCCGAGCGCGATGATGACGGGCTGGAGCTTGTCGTTGCCGTAGATCTTGTCGGCGCGCACCTTTTCCACGTTGAGCATCTTGCCCCAGAGCGGCAAAATCGCCTGAAAGCGCGAGTCGCGCCCCTGCGTGGCGCTGCCGCCTGCCGAGTCGCCCTCTACGATGTAGAGCTCGGTCAGCTCGGGGTTATTTTCGTTGCAGTCGCGCAGCTTGTCGGGCATCGCCGCGCCGCCGAGGGCGCTCTTGCGGCGGATGGACTCGCGCGCCTTGCGCGCGGCCTCGCGCGCGCGGTTGGCGGTCATGGCCTTGTCTAAGATCGTGCGCGCCACGACGGGGTTCTCCTCAAGGAACTGCATCAGCCGGTCGGAGACGATGCCGTCGACCAATGTGCGGATCTCGCTGTTGCCGAGCTTTGCCTTTGTCTGGCCCTCGAACTGCGCGTTCGTGAGCTTCACGGAGATGACGCAGGTCAGGCCCTCGCGGCAGTCCTCGCCGCTTACTTTGTCGCCTTCCTTGATGATGCCGTTTTTGATGCCGTAGGCGTTCAGAACGCGCGTGAGCGCCGCCTTGAAGCCGGTCTCGTGCATACCGCCCTCGGGCGTGTGGACGTTGTTGGCAAACGAAAGGATATTTTCCTGATAGCCGTCGTCATACTGGAGCGCCAATTCCGCGAACGAGTCGCCCTTCATGCCGCTCATGTAGATGACGCTGTTGTGCAGGGGGTCTTTCTTCTTGTTGAGCCAGGTGACGAACTCGCGGATACCGCCCTCGTAGCACATCGAGTCGCGGCGCTCGCTCTCGCTCTTTTCTTCACTCTCAAGGCGCTTATCCTCGATCGTGATGCGAAGGCCCGCGTTCAGGAAAGCCTCCTCGCGCATGCGCGTGTGGAGCGTTTCGTAGGAGTACTCAAGGTCTTCGAACATCTCGGGGTCGGGCTTGAAGGTGACGGTCGTACCCGTGCGGTCGGTCGAGCCGATGATGGTCATCTCCTGCGTGATCTTGCCGCGGGAGAATTTCATCTCATAGATGTTGCCGTTCTTGTGCACCTGCACCGTCAGCCATTCGGAAAGCGCGTTGACGACGCTCGCGCCCACGCCGTGCAGACCGCCGGAGACCTTATAGCCTCCGCCGCCAAACTTGCCGCCCGCGTGCAGCACGGTATAGACGACCTCGAGCGCGGGGCGCCCCGTCTGCGCCTGAATGTCGACGGGGATGCCGCGGCCGTTGTCGACGACCGTAATGGTGTTGCCCTCGTTGATCGTCACCTTGATCTCCGTGCAGTAGCCCGCGAGCGCCTCGTCAATGGAGTTATCCACAATTTCGTAAACGAGGTGGTGCAGGCCGCTCGAGGATGTGGAGCCGATATACATACCCGGGCGCTTGCGCACCGCTTCAAGGCCCTCAAGCACCTGAATTTCCGAGGCGTTGTAGTCGTTGGTCTCATCCACTGCCGTGGATTGCAGGATCTCATGTTCTGCCATATGGGTTCTCCTTTCGTCATCAGGCAGGAAGAACCGGGTCGGAGCCGTTTCCGGCCCGTTTCTCCCTGCCTCGAACAATGTCTTTTCTGAAAAGCGCGCTTTTTCGCGCGGCGGTTATTCTTCCATTCTTTTTTGCAGCGTCGCGCTGGATAGCTCGGAGAGGTAGACGAGCTGCGGGTGATAGGGGTGGTCGCAGACCAGAAAGGTCTTCGGAATGTCCTCGCAGGCGTCGATGACGAGGCTCTCCTCCTCCGCCTGCCGCAGAAATTCCGACGTTCGCTTCGACTGCGAGGTGATCTCAAGGTCGAAAACGCCGATGATGTGCTTTTCCGGAAGCATCACGTTGTTGCCGATGTGCAGATACATTGCTTCCTCCTTTATACCACCGCGCCGTTCGCAATATGGAAGACCTTGCCGCTCAGAAGCGTTCCCAGCCGGTCCTCCTCGCAGCAGGTGATGAACACCTGCCCGCCGGAAATGCGGTTCAATACGTATTCCTGCCGCTTCGGGTCAAGCTCGGAGAGCACGTCGTCGAGCAGCAGCAGCGGCGTGCGGGATGTGATCTCGCGGTAGATTTCGCGCTCGGCGAGCTTGAAGGCGAGCGCCGCCGTGCGCGTCTGCCCCTGCGAGGAAAACTGCCGCGCGTTCACGCCGCCGATCGTCACGGCGATATCGTCCTTGTGCGGCCCAGAAAGGCACATGCGCGAGGCCCGCTCCGCCGTTGCGTGCGAGGATTGATGCGCGCGCAGCTGCTCATAGATCGTTTCGATCGGCGCGAGGGGGTCAGAAATCGTCGAAACCGTCTGATACGTGACGCCGAGCTCTTCCCTTCCGCCCGAGCACTCGCGGTGCGCGGTGCGCGCGTATTCTCCCAGCCGCTCGCAAAAGCGCGCGCGGTAATAGATGAGCACCGCGCCGCTCTGCGCCATGCGCAGGTCGAATTCCGGCAGCGTGTCGAGCAGCGAGGGATATTCCTCGCTGTCGCGCAGGATGCGTGTTTTATGCTCGTAAGCCCGGTGATAGTCAGAGAGCGCCTGGGCGTACCTTGCGCGCAGCTGGCAGAGCGCGTCGTCCATGAATCTTCTTCTGGCCGCCGCGCCGTCGCGGATGAGCAACAGATCCTCGGGGCAGAAGTAGACCGCGCCGAGCACATCCGTTAACTCGCTCCCCTTTTTCGCCGGGACCTTGTTGATGAAAATTTTTCTTCTCTTCCCCGCAGCGAGCGATACTTCCAGCAGAAAATCGCGCGAGCGGGCGAAGGCCTGCGCCGTCAGCTTTGCCTCGCTCTTTCCGAACGAGATCAGCTCGCGGTCGGCTCTCGTGCGCGGCGAACGGGCACTTGAAAGGTAGACGATGGCCTCGAGCAGGTTGGTCTTGCCCTGCGCGTTCTCGCCGACGATGACGTTGCAGTCCGGCGCGAACGCAACATCCAGCGCGTCGTAATTGCGGAAGGACTGAAGCTTCAGCGCATCAATTCGCATAGGAGACCGTCAGCTCTTCTCCGTCGTAGGCGACCGTGTCGCCCGGGTGGATCTTCTTGCCGCGCATCGTGCAGACCTCGCCGTTGACGGAAACTTCGCCCTCCTGAATGACGATCTTCGCCTCTCCGCCCGTGCCGACGAGATTTGCAAGCTTCAAAAGGTCCTGCAATTTGATAAATTCCGTGGTGATGGTCATGTCAGTCATAAAAAAGTCCTTTACCAGATGATTCCATATTGAAATCGTTGTACGTTATAATACCCTTTGTATTTTTTTAATTTGCCTTCAAGCGCACGGGCAGCACCATGTAGAGGAAGTTTTCTTCCCCCTCGACGGGGACGATGATGGCCGGGGAAATGCCGGTGTTGAGCTCCATCTTCACGGTGTCGGCCGGGGCATAGCGCAGCGCGTCCATCAGATAGCGGTTGTTGAAGCCGATCTCCAGCCCCTGCCCGTCGCCCGCGATGCGGCAGACGTCCTTGGCGTCGCCGCTGGCCGTCTTGGCGGACATCGTCACCTTGTTGTCTTCAAAAAGGCAGCGCACGGGGCTCTTGAGTTTTTCGCTGATGACGACGCTCACGCGCTCAAGGCTCTGGAGCATCGTCTTCGTATCGAGCACAAGGTTGATGGGATTTCTGCGCGGGATGGCGTTCTTATAGTCGAGGAACTCGCCCTCGAGGCGGCGGCAGATGAGCTCCGTTTCGCCCACTTCAAATAAGATGTGGCGCTGGCCGAGCGTGATGACCACGCTCTCGTCGATCTCCTCGCAGATGCGCTCGACCTCGTTGAGCGCCGTGCCGGGCGCGACAAAGGAAAACGCGCCGCCCTCGATCTTTTCAAGCGGTTCCTTGCGCAGCGCCAGGCGGAAGCCGTCGACGGAGACGACCGTCAGCCCCGAGGCCGCGACCTCGAAGAGAGAGCCCATGTGCACAGGGCGAGCTTCGTTCGTCGATACGGCGAAGCTCGTCTGCTGGATCATGGACTTGAGCGTTTTTTCCGCGATCTGCACGGCGTACTTTTCCTCAACCTCGGGAAGCTCGGGGAAATCCGCGGCGGAAAGACCCATGATGTCAAAGTCCGCGTCGCCGCAGGAGAGGTGGATGAGGTACTTATCGTCCGCGGTGAAGGTCACGACGTCGTCGGGCAGTCTTCTTAAGATCTCGCCGATCAGGCGGGCGTTGACGACCAGCTCGCCGTCCTCCGTCGCCTCCACGGGAAAACGCGTGCGGATACCGGTCTGCATATTGTAGCCGGAAACGGTCAGGCTTTCGCCGCCGCAGGTCAGCAGCAGGCCCTCGAGCGCGGGGATGGAGCTCTTCGCCGCCACGGCGCGGGAGGCGGTATTGACTGCGTTTTGCAGCAGCAGCTTTTCGCAGGAAAATTTCATAGCGGCCTTCCTTTCGTAAATGGGAGAATTTTTCTCTTTTGGAAAAGAAAAAAGGATAGTTTTTAGAAATAGCAGCAGTAGGGGCGCAAAACTGTGGAAAACGTGAATTTTCCCAGAAATCCCAAGGAAAAGTTTTCCCTGCCCCAATGTTGAAAAGTCATATTACTTTCCACAGGCAAAATTTTGAAAAAAGTAATCCACAGCTTCCTATGCACAACCCTGTGGATAATGTGGAAAACTTCTTATCGTTTGGAGTTGATGTTGATCGTGATCTCCTTGATCGTCTGGTTGAAGACGGGATCGGATTTCATCTTCTTTTCGATCTGCTCGAGCGAGTGGAGAACGGTCGTATGGTCGCGCTTGCCGAACTCGCGCCCGATGTCGGGCGTGGAGAGATTCGTCATGCGGCGCACGAGGTACATTGCCGCCTGACGGGCGTTGACCACCTCGCGGCTGCGGGAAGAGCCCTTGATGACTTCTTCGTCGATGCCGAAATAGCGCGAGGTCTCGGTGATGATCATCGCGGCTGTGGGGGCGAGGTTCGCGTTCTTCTTCATGAAGTCCTCCACTGCGCGGTGTGCGGCGTCGGCGTCCATCTCGCGCCCGATGAGATCGCGGTAGGCGAGGATCTTGTTCATCGTGCCCTCGAGCTGGCGGACGTTGGAGGTGACGTTTTCGGCGATGTACTTGGCAATGTCGTCGTCGATGACCGTGCCCCACTGCGCGGCCTTGTTCTTTACGATGGCAAGGCGCGTTTCAAAGTCGGGCGGCTGCACGTCGACGAGCAAGCCCCACTCAAAGCGCGTGCGCAGACGGTCGTCGAGCAGGTGCATCTCAGAAGGCGGACGGTCGGAGGTCAGAACGATCTGCCGCCCGGCCTCGTAGAGCGTGTTGAAGGTATGGAAAAATTCGTTCTGCACCTGCTCCTTGCCCGCGACGAACTGCACGTCGTCCACGAGCAGGAGGTCTGCGTCGCGGTACTTCGCGCGGAACTCGCTGCCGCGGCCTGCGCGCACGAGCTCGATGAATTCGTTGATGAAATCGTCGCCCTTGATGTAGATGATCTTGGCCGAGGGCCGGTTTGCGCGGATCTGGTGGGCGATGGCGTAGATAAGGTGCGTTTTGCCAAGACCCGAGTCGCCGTAGATAAAAAGGGGGTTATAGTGCCCCACGCCGTCTGCCACGGCGCGCGCGGCGGCATGGGCCATCTTGTTCGATTCGCCCACCACGAAGGTGTCGAAGGTGAATTCGCCGGAGTCGAGCAGCGTGGAGGACTTTTTGTCCGCCGGCTCGAAAAGAGACGAGCTTTCATCGCTCGAGAGAAGCTTTACGTCAAAATCGGCGGAGTAGATGTCCCGCAGGGAATCCTTGATGCGGTCCGAGAACATGGACTCGATGGTGCTGCGCTTAAAATCGTTCGGGCAGTGGAGGTAGAGCGTGCGGTCCTTGATGGATACGGCCTCCACCTCGTCGAACCAGGTGGAGATGGTCGTCTCGGAAAGGTCCTGGCTCAGCCGCGCGAGAACAATCTTCCAGATGTCTGCAACAGAGTTCACGGAAGCGCTCCTTTCTTTTTCTTCTGAGCGGCCAAATGGCCGAAAATTAACCTTTCCTATTATAGCAGAAAAGGGCTGAGAACGCAACACATATTCTAAATATAAAATGCCGTTTCCAAAAGGATTTTACCCACAAAAAGACGAGAGAAAAAACAATATCTTGCGCGTTTCCGCCCTTTTTGTCACAAGAGTTTGTGATACTATCGCTTCTCACAAAAATTGCGAACTTTGAGTTGACAGAATGGGGCGAAAACGATATAATACTCCGTGCGTTTCTGTAAAGTTGCGCGCTTTTATGTCAACTGCGGTCCGTGGGGGCGACCTCACCCGCCGTCGAGTAAGTGCAGCGGCCGGAAGGCCCCTGCCGGTAAAATTTTTTCAGGAGGTAAAACGAAATGGCTACTTCTCGCACCTATCAGCCCAAGAAGATCCAGCGCTCCAAGGAGCACGGCTTCCGCAAGAGAATGTCCACTGCCAACGGCCGCAAGGTTCTTGCCCGCCGTCGTGCACGCGGCCGCGCCCGTCTCACCCACTAAGAGCGGGAGCAACTTGCGTATCGTATGCTACAGATGAAACAATGAGGGACGGCCGATGAAATTTTGTTTCGATCGCCGTCCCTTGCAGGCTATAGAGACAAAGCTGCGCTAAGCAGGGAGAGCACGTGAAAAGCACCACCACCGTTAAGGAAAATTACGAATTCCGCCGGATGTACGCTAAGGGTAAATCCGGTGTTTCGTCCTGCCTTGTGGTGTATTTCCGCAGAAATAAGCTGGGGCACAACCGCCTCGGCGTCACGGTCAGCACCAAGCTCGGCCATGCCGTCGTGCGCAACCGTGTCCGCCGCCGCATCCGCGAGATCTTCCGCCTCAGCCAGGGGAAGATGAAGCAGGGCTACGATTTGATCGTCGTCGCCCGCACGCGCGCTGCAAACGCGGACTACTGGGAGATGAAGCGCGCGTTTGAAAAAACGTGCAAAAAGCTCGATCTCTGGGAGACGGAGAAATGAAGCGTCTCCTTCTCTGGCTCGTGCGGTTTTACCGCAGGGCCATCTCGCCCTACCGTCCCCCCTGCTGCCGCTTTATCCCCACCTGCTCGCAGTACGCGCTCGAGGCCATCGAGAAGTACGGCGCTTTTAAGGGAGGCTGGCTTGCTTTCAGGCGTATCATGCGATGCCATCCGTTCTACAAGGGCGGAAAGATCTACGACCCGGTCCCGTGACCGAACTCAATCACCACGGAGGAAACCGAAACCATGCAGAATATTTTTTCTATCATTGGTTACTACATTTGCGTTCCCTTCGCCTGGATCCTGCGCACCTTCTATGAGCTGACCGGCTCCTACGGCTGGGCGCTGGTGCTCTTCACGCTCGTCGTGAAGCTCATCACGCTTCCCTTCCAGATGAAGTCGAAAAAGAGCATGATGCGCATGAATCTCTTCCAGCCCAAGATGAAAGAGATCCAGACGAAATATGCCAACAATCCCCAGCGCATGAACGAAGAGATGCAGATGCTCTATGCCCAGGAGGGCGTGAACCCCATGAGCGGATGCCTCTGGAGTTTCCTGCCCTTCCCCATTCTCATCGCGCTCTACTCCATCATTCGTCAGCCCCTCAGCCGCTTCATGCTGCTCAAGGCCGACGTTGTGACGCAGATCACCACCCTCGCCACCACCCTCGGCTACAATGCCGATACCGTGCGCAAGGGCTATGAAGAGATCGGCCTTGCCCGCTTCATCTCCGAGAATTTCGCGGAGTTCTCCGGCAAGTTCGACGGTCTCATCAACATGGACTACCACTTCCTCGGCCTTGACCTGACCGTGATGCCGACGGATGTGTGGAAGGACTTTTTCACCGGCGGCTGGCCCATCATCGGCATTGTGCTCATCCCCTTCATCTCTGCCGCGCTGAGCTTTTTGCAGTCCAAGGCGTCCATGGCCGGCAATGTTGCCGCCGAAGGCAACGACGCCACCGCCCGCTCCAGCCGCATGATGATGTGGATGATGCCGCTCATGTCCCTGTGGATCG
>URCK01000034.1 GCA_900546295.1 uncultured Eubacteriales bacterium
CTGTGAATAAATCTATTGCTTTTCGTGACGGCAAAAAAATAACGGGTATCCGGCTTTCACCAGATACCCGTTATTCCGTTCCCAACCCTGCCTGACAGATACTCATTTCGTAATTTCGGTCTAAACCTGTTTTACGAACACCTGTCAAACTGGCAGCGGCCCTTTTGTCATCGTTTGCCGAAAGAACTATTATGCGTCCTCGCGCGCGCGGAGACCCGCGACCGAGGAGATCGGCAGCGAGAAGCAGATCGCTCCCGCTCTGCTGCCGGGGCCGGCCTGCTCGTTGATCGAGCGCATGATGGCGGCCTTTTCGTCCTTGTGGGCGATGATGTAGATCATGTCCTTTTCGTCGGCAAGGCTCACGCTGAAGAATTTCTCTCCGCGTGTGCCGCCCGTGCCCTTGGCGTGCAGCACCGTGCCGCCGCCCGCACCCGCGGCGCGCGCCGCGTCCATGACAAAGTCGGAATAACCTTCGTTCAGAATGACGATGATCAGCTCGTGTTCAAAATCCATGCGCGGTGCACCTCCTAATTTCTGTTCATCGGTGAGATAGGCGAGCGTCTTGCCGCCGGCCACGCTCTTGAGCGGTACGGTCAGCATGACGCCGTTGCCGGGAATGTCGATAAATAGCTTGCGCTTGGCGGACTTGATGAGGCCCTCGGCCTCGACCCCGTTGCCAACGCCGCTGATGACGTACTTTTCCGTCGCGTCCAGCCCGTAGATGGCAAGGTGTTCGCTCGTGGCCGTGCCCCGGCCCGGCATACTCAGGATGCCGCGCAGACCCGCCGCGCGATAGAGCGTATTCATCGCTTCGCCGCGCTCGTGGTCGGTGATGGCAATTACACAATAGAGTTCCATATCAGCACGCCTCCCACAGTTCGATGATCTCGTTGTCGCCAAAGTCGGGCAGAGTCTCTTCCACGGCCGTGTGGCGCGACTTGACCACATAAATGGCGCCCATCACCTGCACGGTGATCAGCGGCATCATGGCAACGAGCGCCACAAGGCCGAAGGCGTCGGTCATCACGTTGCCGCCGAGGGCCTCGCACGCGCCCGTTGCAAACGGCAGCATGAAGGTCGCCGTCAGCGGTCCCGAGGCAACGCCGCCGGAGTCGAAGGCGATGGCCGTAAAGGTGCGCGGCACGAAAAAGCTCAGCGCGATGGCGATGAGATAGCCCGGCACGAGGAAATACATGATCGAGATACCCGTGATGACGCGCAGCATCGCAAGTCCGCCCGCGGCGGACACGGCGACCGACAGGCTCAGGCCCATCGAGCGCTCGGAGATCGCGCCCGCGCTCAGCTCGGCAACCTGCTTGTTGAGCGTGTGCACGGCAGGCTCGGCATTGATGATGAACCAGCCCATCAGCATCGCAAGCGGCGCGAGCAGGTACATCTTCCACCCCTCGGCGAGCGCCGCGCCGAGCGCGTAGCCCAGCGGGGAGAAGCCCACATTCACGCCCGTGAGGAAGAGTACAAGCCCCACATATGTATAGAGGATGCCGACCATGATGCGCAGGAACGGCAGCTTCCGCAGCTTGAGCGAAATGACCTGGAAGATGAGGAAAAAGACAACGATCGGCAGCAGCGCCATCGTCACCTCCCAGAGGTATTCCGGCAGCGCGTGCAGATAATCCTTGCCCAGATCCACCGTGGAGGAAACGAGGGCCGAGGGATCGCTCTCCGACGCGCTCGGCTGCGTCTTGTAGATCGCGCCGAGCAGCAGCACCGAGAGGATCGGCCCGATGGAGCACAGTCCTACGAGGCCGAAGCTGTCCGCCTTGGCGTTTTCGTCGCTTCGAATGGATGCAACGCCGACGCCGAGCGCCATGATGAACGGCACGGTCATCGGTCCCGTCGTCACGCCGCCGGAGTCAAAGGCAACGGACAGAATGCCCGTATCGGACAGGAACGCCGCGGCGAAAACAATGGCATAGAACACAATGAGCATCGCGCGCAGGGAAATGGAAAAGAGAATACGCACCATGCACAGCATCAGGAAGAAGCCGACGCCGACCGAAACGGTCAGGATCAGCACCGTCGTGTCGATCTCCGGCACGTTGCCCGCGAGCACCTGCAAGTCGGGCTCTGCCACCGTGATGGCGATGCCGAGGGCAAAGCTCACAGTCAGAATGAGCGGCAGCTTGCGCGACTTCGTCAGCTTTGCGCCCATGTAATTGCCGATGCGGGTCATCGACATATCCGCGCCCAATGTAAAGAGGCCCATGCCGAGGATCAGCATGGCCGTTGCCAGCACGAACGAGAGCATCAGCCCCGTGTCTACCGGCACCAGCACAAAGCAGATCAGCATCACGATCAGGCTGATGGGCAGGACCGACGCAGCGGCTTCCCGCAGTTTTTCAAGTAAAATTTGCTTCTGGTACAAAACCTCACTCCTTCTTCGAAAATTTCTTCAACTTTATTCTACCAGAAAATGGACGTCCTGAACAGGGGAGAAATGTAAACGAACCGTTAAGGTTGCCCGCGGTGGAAGGACAAAAAGGGGAGGGACGGTTTTTCCGTCCCTCCCGGTATCGTTTTTTTGGTTTTGTTTATTTGCCACAGCCGCGCTCGAGAGAACGGCGGATGTTGCCATCGAGCATATCGCCGAGGTCTTCGATGAACGAATCCGGCTCGCCCTTCATGCCGCTGCCGATCCATTCGATCGTCAGCCCGGCGAGGGCCGCCGTGTAAAAGCGGGCAAGCGCCATGATCTTGCGCTCGCTGACGTCAAGACCCTCGGCCTCGTGCCGGATGTAGGCGAGCATGCCGGTGAGGATGGTCTTGTGGTAGTAGCGCATGAGAATATCGCCGTGGGCGGAGTTATGCAGGTGCAGGATCATGCGCTTGTTCTCTGCGGCAAAGGAGGTCGCGGCGAGAAATGCCTTCTGCCACGAGTCGTAATCGCTCACGCTCTCGGAGAGACGCTCAATCTCCGATTCGAATACATCCTCCGCCAGAGCGTAAATGTCGGTATAATAGTAATAGAAGGTGTTGCGCGTGACCTCGCTGCGCTCGGCAATGTCGCGCACGGAAATCTTGTCAAAGGGACGTTCGGCCAGCAGCTCAACAAAGCTGCGGCGGATCGCGTTCTTGGTGCGAAGCGCCATGGAGAGCCTCCTCTCAGTCTTGTCGGTTTCCGGGATTATTTGTCATTATAACTGATACAAATGAAAGATGCAAGGCAAGAATCGGGCAATTCTTAACGAATCCTTTATACATCTTGGGCCGAGTGCATCTTTTTTTGTGCGTCCGGGGGAAATTGACACTGTTCAGCGCGGGCTTATTTTACTATAATCTGATAATTATCAGATCAACGGGCGTGAAAGGGCCTTGGCCGGAGAGGGGAGGCGCGCATGAACAAGAGCAGAAAAAAGTCCTATCTCATCAGCGCCGCGACGCTCGCGCTGATCTTTCTCCTGCTGCTGCTCGTCTTCCGCGATGCGCTGCCCGACATCTTAGCGAACCTGCGCGCGGTGCCGCTCTGGGGACTCTTGCTGCTGCTTTTCATGGGCTTTGCTTACGAGGGAATGGAGGCGGCGGTCGCCCTCGTTCTGCTGCGGCGCAAAAAGAAGGATGTTCGCTATCTTGACGGACTGAATACGACCTTTCTTGCCGTTTTCGGCAACATTGCGACCATGGGCGCGGGCACGCTGCCCATGCAGAGCTTTTACCTTTACCGGCGCGGGCTCGATGCCGGCGGCGCGCTGGGCATTATGGCGAGCGAATATGTGCTGCACAAGATCTCCGTCCTGCTCTACGCAACGCTCGCGCTGCTGCTCGGGGGAACGTGGCTGCGCGAAAGCGCGAGCAGTATTGCCCGCTATATCCGCATTGGCTATGGCATCGGCGCGCTCATCGTGCTTTTTCTCACGCTGCTCTATACCTGGGACAAGGTGATCGGCCTTGTCGGGCGACTGCTGCGAAAATTTCCCCAGACGCCCAAGTGGGACGCGCGGAGAACGCAGTGGCTCGCCGGGCTGACGCAGCTCAACACCGAGGCGCGCAAGGTTTTGCTCGTGCCGCCGGTGCAGCTCATGGGCGTCGCCGTCAGCATGATGAAGCTCTTCGTGCTCTACTCCATCCCCTATCTTGCACTGCGCCTTGCAGGCTGCACGGCGCTTACGTTCTGGCAGACGCAGCTGCTTGCTTCGCTGATGCTGCTCATCACGAACGCGCTGCCGAACGTCGCGGGCGTGGGGCCGATGGAATTCGCCTTTCTGCTCCTTTTTTCGCAGTGGGCGGGGACTGCCGCGGCGTCGTCGGCGCTGGTACTCTACCGCGTTGCGACATATTTTTTCCCCTTCCTCCTGAGCCTGATCACGTTTGTGCGCGAGGAGAAGCGCTCCCTCAAGGGATTTGACGAAAAAAACAGCAAATGAAAAAGACGGCGCAAGGGAAACACTCCGCAAGGAAGTCGTTTCCCTTTTTGCTTTTGTAAGTCGTCAAAATGACTGGTTTGCGGAAAAATCATTTTATGATATAATAATTTTCAGATAGCAAATAACTATTTGCTATCTGAAGGAGGGAAAGACTATGCCACAACATGAATTTATTACAAAGCAACTAATAGATAAAGGTTGGTCAGAAGATAGAAAATACTGTGTTACCGACGAGCAAGGAAATAAATTTTTGCTTCGTGTTTCTCCGATTGAACAGTATGACAGGAAGAAAAGCGAATATGAACTTATGGGTCAGGTAGCAGCTCTCGGTGTACCAATGTGCCGCCCCTTAGAGTTCGGCACATTTGATGAAGGAGTTTATTCTATTCAAACTTGGATAGATGGCATTGATGCAGAAGAAAATATACATAATTTAACAAACCAAGAACAGTATTCTTATGGTTTTGAAGCGGGAAAAATACTAAAAGAAATTCATAAAATCCCCGCTCCGAAAGAAATAGAAGATTGGGAAATCTATTTTAATCGTAAAGCAGACCACAAAATCAAGATGTATGAAGAATGTCCTGTCAAGTACGAAAATGGGCAAGCCTTCATTGATTACATTAACGCTCACAGATATTTGCTCAGCGGTCGCCCTCGAACCTATCAGCACGGAGATTACCATATCGGCAATATGATGATAGGGAATGATAAGCGACTCTACATCATTGATTTTAATAGAAATGACTTCGGAGATCCGTGGGAAGAATTTAACCGCATTGTGTGGTGCGCTCAAGCTACCCCTTTGTTTGCAACCGGAATGGTAAACGGATACTTCAGCAATGACGTACCAATTCCGTTTTGGGAGTTGCTCGCACTTTATATTAGCAGTAATACTTTATCTTCTGTGCCTTGGGCAATTCCTTTTGGGCAGAGCCAAATTCAAGTAATGATAAATCAAGCAAAAGATGTACTAAGCTGGTATGAGAATATGACGAAATCCATTCCGACTTGGTACAAAGGAGTTATTATAAATAAATAATACGAAGCATTTGCCGTCGTGTCCACAGGGATAGCAAGCATCGGATTATGACACCACAATCCGCGAAAAAAGCTAAATACAAATCATTGGAGGCCCTTCCTTACGGAGGGTGTCCCAAGGCCGTCTTTTTTCATTTGCTTGCAGAATTTATGCTTCGCCTTTTTGCTCCGGCACCATGTGCACGTTCAGGTGGTTGTAGGTCATCTCCACGCCGTGTCGGGCGAAGGTGTCGCGCAGCACCTCATACATTTTGAAATAGGTTGTCCAGTAGTCCTCCGTCGCCGTCCAGCAGCGGATGGTGTACTCGATGGCGCTTGCGCCGTAGTTCGAGAGATACACCGTCGGCGCGGGATCGGTGAGCACGGCGGGAAAGGCGGCGACAGCATCCATGCAGGCGCTTTTCACGTCCTCGGTCGGCGCGTCGTAGGACGCGGTGACCTTATAGACGATGCGGCGGCGGCCGAGAAGCGTAAAATTGACGATCTTCGAGCTGGACATTTCGCGGTTGGGCTGCAAGACGATCTGCCCGTCCGGCGTTTCGACCTTCGTGTGCGTCAGCGAGATCTCGCGCACCGTGCCGGTCGTGCCGCTCACCTCGATCTCGTCGCCAAGCGAGAAGGGATGCGAGAAGAGAATGACCAGTCCGCCCGCCACATTGCCGAGAATGTCCTCCGCGGCGAGCGTGATGCCCAGTGTCAGCACCGACATGACGGCCGTGAGTGAGGCGGTGTTGATGCCGAGCGCCTCGGCGGTGATGATGATGGTGAGCAGGTATAAAAGCGTTTTGACGCTCGTGAGGATGATCTTTTGCAGCCGCTCGTTCAGCCGGCTCGCGCGCGAGAGCAGGCGCGCAAAGAGCTTCATCACAAGGCGCACGACGATCAGGCAGATGAGGAACGTCAGCAGCGCCGAGAGGATGCTCGCGATGCTGTAACCGCCGATCGAGCGGGAAATGATCTGGGAAATGTTCTCCATTGGCGTTCAGCCCCTTTCGCTCTTTAGTATACCAGTTTTTGCGCCATCTTGTAAAGGGCACGCTGCGGCATCCTGATTGACGTTTCCCACCTTATCAACGCGGAGCACAGGCCCCGCCTCCTTTTTGCGCAGCGCGCGTGAGAGCAAGAAAATACGACGAAACTTGCACATTGATGCTTGAAAAACGAAAATGCATGCAGTATTATAGATAATATCTATCAATGGTGCACTGCCGGGCGACCGGCGGCACTCTTTGACAAGCAGCGAAAGGAGAAACTCAGCCGTGTCAAGACTTGATATTATGACGCCCTCCCACGCGCAGACCGTCGTTGACGGTCTGTACCGCGATGTGGAGCGGCGTATCGCCGCCAGCCCTCCGGGGCTGTGCCCCGTGGACCTTGCCAAGAACTTTCTGGATCTCTGCCACGCGCAGACCTGCGGCAAGTGCGTTCCCTGCCGCATCGGCCTCGGTCAGCTTTCGGAGCTGATGGAGCAGGTGCTCGAGGGGAAGGCCACAATGGAAACGATCTCGGTCATCGAGCGCATGGCGCATGTGATCGTCAACAGCGCCGACTGCGCCATTGGCCGCGACGCGGCACGTCTGGTGCTCGACGGCGTACAGGGTTTCCGCGACGACTATGAAGAGCACATCCTGCGCCACCGCTGCCTCGGCGGAATGCGCGAGCCCGTCCCCTGTGTGGCGCTCTGCCCCGCGGAGGTTGACATTCCCGGCTATCTTGTGCTCATCAAGTACGGCCGCTATGCCGACGCCGTGCGCCTGATCCGCAAGGACAATCCCTTCCCCTCGGCCTGCGCTTATATCTGCGAGCATCCATGCGAGGCCCGCTGCCGCAGAAATATGATCGACGACGCGGTGAACATCCGCGGCCTCAAGCGCTATGCGGTGGACAACGCGGGCTATGTGCCGCAGCCCGACTGTGCCGAGCCCACAGGCAAGAAGGTCGCCGTCATCGGCGGCGGCCCGAGCGGCCTGTCGGCTGCCTATTACCTGGCGCTGATGGGGCACAAGGTCACGGTGTATGAAAAGCGCGCGAAGCTCGGCGGTATGCTGCGCTACGGCATCCCCGCCTACCGCCTGCCGCGCGAGGTGCTCGACGCGGAGATCTCCTCGCTCCTGTCGATCGGCATTGATGTGCACGTCAATGTCGATGTTGGAAACGACGTGACCTTTGACGAGCTGCGCCAGCAGAACGACGCGCTTTACATCGCGCTCGGCGCGCACACGGACAAAAAGACCGGCATCGAGGGCGAGGACGCCGACGGCGTCATCTCCGCGGTCGAGATGCTGCGCGAGATCGGCGACGATTACATGCCGGACTTCCGCAACAAGGACATCGTCGTCATCGGCGGCGGCAACGTTGCGATGGATGTCTGCCGCAGTGCGGTGCGCCTGGGCGCGCGCAAGGTGAGCTGTGTCTACCGCCGCCGCCAGGAGGACATGACGGCGCTTCCCGAGGAAGTGGAGGGCGCTGTCGCCGAGGGCGTGGAGCTGGTGACGCTTCAGGCCCCTGTGCGCATCGAAACGGACGCGGGCGGCCACGCGACCGCGCTCTGGACGCAGCCGCAGATCATCGGCGAGATGGACAAGAAGGGACGCCCTGCGCCCGAAAAGGCCAAGCGCAGCGAAAAGCGCATCGCAGCGGACGTCATCGTTGTCGCCATCGGTCAGGGTGTGGAGACGCATGGCTTTGAGCAGAGCAAAATCGCCATCAAGCGCGGCGCCTTTGTCGCTGAAACGAGCGGCCAGATCGATAACATGGACGGTGTGTTTGCCGGAGGCGACTGTGTTACAGGTCCTGCGACCGTCATTCGCGCCATCGCAGCCGGTAAGGTCGCCGCGGCGAACATCGACGAATATCTCGGCTTCCACCACGAGATCGACCCCGGTGTGTCCGTGCCGACGCCGCGGCTGAACAACAAGCCGCCGCACGGCCGCATCGATACCACCGAGCGCGAGGCGGGCGAGCGAAAGCACGATTTCAAGTGCATCGAGTGCGGCCTGACGGATGAGGAGGCCTATACCGAGGCGTCCCGCTGCCTGCGCTGCGACCACTTCGGCTACGGCAGCTTCCGCGGAGGGAGGAAAGGAAAATGGTAAAAAATGTCACGCTGACCATCGACCGAAAGAGCGTCACTGTTCCGGAAAACACGACCATTCTGGAAGCGGCGCGTAAGATCAACATTCACATTCCCACGCTCTGCTACTTAAAGGATATCAATGAGATCGGCGCGTGCCGCATCTGCTGTGTCGAGGTCGAGGGTATGGAACGTCTGGTCCCCGCGTGCGACAATGTGGTGGCCGACGGTATGGTCGTTTTCACCAACAGCGCCAAGGCGCGCGAGGCGCGCCGGCTGAACCTGCGCCTGATGCTCTCCCACCACGACACCTCCTGCACCAACTGCACGAGAAGCGGCAATTGCAGCTTGCAGCAGCTCGCCAACGACTTCAATATGCGCGGTACGCACTTCCCCAAGAAACTGCGGCACGAGGCGGTGGACTATTCCACGCCCCTCATCCGCGAGAACGACAAGTGCGTGCAGTGCCTGCGCTGCATTCAGGTGTGCGAGAAGGTGCAGGGCGTGAAGATATGGGATCTTCTCGGCACGGGCTCGCGCACGGTCGTGGACGCATCCTATAACCGCCGCATTCAGGATACCGAATGCACCTACTGCGGCCAGTGCATCACCCACTGCCCGACGGCGGCGCTGCGCGAGCGCGACGACACGGGCCGCGTCTTTGACGCGATCGACGATCCGAACATCGTGACCGTCGTGCAGGTCGCGCCTGCGGTACGCGCGGCGTGGGCCGAGCAGTTCGGCCTTTCGAGCGAGTTTGCAACGCCGAAGCGCATGGTCGCAGCGCTGCGCGAGCTCGGCTTCCACTATGTTTTCGACACGAACTTTGCCGCCGACCTCACCATCATGGAGGAGGGCAGCGAGTTCATCGAGCGCTTCACGCACAAAGAGCAGTATCCCTGGCCGATGTTCACCTCCTGCTGCCCCGGCTGGGTGCGCTTTGTCAAGTCCCAGTACCCCGAGCTCACGGGCAATCTCTCCACGGCCAAGTCGCCCCAGCAGATGTTCGGTGCGATTGCCAAGAGCTATTTTGCAGAGAAGATCGGCATCGACCCCAAGCGGCTTTTCGTCGTCTCCATCATGCCGTGCGTGGCCAAAAAGAGCGAATGTGAGCTGCCGACGATGAAAAACGACGCGGGCGACCCCGATGTCGATGTGAGCATTACGACGCGCGAGCTGAACATCATGCTGCGCGCGAACCACATCGAGCCGAAGTATCTGCCCGAGGAGGAGTTCGACAGTCCCCTCGGCTCGTCCACCGGCGCGGCGGTCGTCTTCGGCGCGACCGGCGGCGTGATGGACGCGGCGCTGCGCTCGGCACACTTCTTCATTACGGGCAAGAATCCCGACCCCGACGCCTTCACTGCCGTGCGCGGCATGGACGGCTGGAAGGAAGCGACATTCAATATCCCTGGTGCGGGCGATGTGCGCGTTGCGGTCGTCAGCTCGCTCGGCAACGCGCGTAGGCTCATCGAGGCGCTCAAGCGCGGCGAGGCAGCGTACGACTTTGTCGAAGTCATGGCCTGTCCCGGCGGCTGCGCGGGCGGCGGCGGTCAGCCCATCCACGACGGCGAGGAGCTTGCCGAGGAACGCGGCAGCGTCCTCTGGCGGCTCGATCAGGATGAGCTCCTGCGCTTCTCGCACGAGAATCCAGATGTCAAGGCGCTGTATCGCGACTACCTTGGCTCTCCGCTCGGAGAAAAGTCGCACCACCTGCTGCACACCGACCATTTTGCCTGGGAAATGCCGCCCAAGGCGCTGTAAAACGACAAAAAATATCCCGTATGCCAAAGCATACGGGATATTTTTTGCGTTGCAAAAGGGTTCATCGCTTGGTTCCGTAGCGCAAGATGATATTCACGAGCGCACGGAAAGCGTCCTCCGCGTCACTGTCAAGAACGTAGGCAACACTGCGCGATGCGTCATCATAGAGAACAGAACCGTCTGCAAAGAGATAGAGATCATGGTCGCGGCCATTTGCGCGAAACCAGATGGAAACATAGTTGTCTTGCGCGCGAATCACGCTGACCGGCGAGGTCGGCAGACGGAAACGGCGGTGCGCGGAAATGCCGCTCAGCGCATCGAGCAGAGCCTGTCCCGCTTCGCTGTCAGGCTCGGCAGTATAGTCGCACACGCCGCTCGTTTCGCCGTTTTCGGTCGGAACGGTGGCGGTGAGGGAGAAGATCGCCCGGATC
Organism: uncultured Eubacteriales bacterium; assembly: GCA_900546295.1. Classification (GTDB taxonomy): domain Bacteria; phylum Bacillota; class Clostridia; order Oscillospirales; family Oscillospiraceae; genus Hominicoprocola. The sequence continues at coordinate 10,692 of URCK01000034.1, forward strand.
GGCGGCTCGATCTCGTCCGTGTGCAGCAGCTCGCCGAGCGGCTGCGGGCGGCTCAGGAGCAGCGCGGCGGCGAGCAGCACTGCGGCAATGCCGGCGGTGATGAGCAGGGCCTTCTTTTTCTTGCCCATGGGTGGTTCTCCTTTCCAATATCAAACTTGCTTTTTGCCGTCCAACAGGGGAGAGGGGAATCGCTTTCCGATAGTTTACCTGATCAAGAGCTTTTTGACAAGCCCTTCCTCGGGCGTGACGTAGAGTGTGCGGTAGTTGTCGTAGGTCACCATGCCGGGGCGCGCGCTCGCGGGCTTTTTGACGAATTTCACCGGGCAGTAGTCGACGGGGACGCCGCTGCTCTCCTTCGCCTGCGAGAAGTAGGCCGCGAGCATCGCCGCCTCGCGCAGATCCTCGTCGCCGGGCGTCAGCCCCGCGCAGCGCAGGATGACGTGCGAGCCGTGGATGTGCTGGGTGTGGAACCAGTAGTCGCGCTTGTCGGCCTTTTTGGTGAGCTGATCGTTCTGCACGTTGCTGCGGCCGACGAGGACTTCAAGCCCGCCGGAGGTTTTGAACGTGCGCGGCGCGAAGGCGCGCTTCTGCTCTTTTTTGCCGGAGGATTTTTTGAGGTAGTTCGTCTCCTGCAATTCGCGTCGGATTTCATTGAATTCCTGCTCCGTCTCTGCCTGCGCAAGCTCCTGCAAGACGCTCTCTAAGTACGCCCTCTCATTTTCCGCCTTTTCGATCTGCTCACGCAGGTGGAATTCGGCGGTTTTGAGCTTGTTGTACTGCTTGTAGTTCTTCGCGGCGTTTTGCTGGGGGGTGAGCAGCGGGTCGAGCGGGATGTCGATGAGCGGGCAGCCGTCCTCGTAATAATTCTCAGCTTGCAGGACACGCTCTCCGCCCTTCATGCGGTAGAGGTTCGCGGTGATGAGATCGCCGCGCAGGCGGAATTCATCGCGCTTTTGCGTGGCGGCATAGTCGCGCTTCAGGTTCTCGGCTTTTCGCGCCATGCGGTCGCGCGCGACGCTCGCCGCGTGCGTCAGCTCGCGGCCGCGGCGGGCGGAAAGCTCCTGCCGCTCGCGCGCGTCGTAAAATTCGTCGAGCATCGACGAAAAATCCTCGCGCGTTTCCACCTGTGTCTCCGCGCCGTACTGCGCGATGAGACGGTAGGTGAAGTCCACGGGCTTGCCGTCGCGGTAGAGGATGACGGGCGTGTAACGATCTTCCTTGATGGCGCTTGCGGTGTCGGCAAATTCCTGCGCCAGCGTGTCGCGCTGCGCGCCGCTTAGCGCGCCGAAGCGCACATCGGTCGCGCCGCCTGCGCGGAAGGCAAGCTCGCGCGCGATCAGCGGCGAAATGCCGGTATAGTGGTCAAGCACCCACTTGTCGACGGCCGCTTCCTCCTCGCCGCCGCGCCGTGCGAGGGCGATGGAGTCCTCCTCCTGCGTAAGGAGGGAGAGCTTGTCGAGCGGTGTCGGCAGACGGTAGAAAAGGCCGGGCAGCAGCTGGCGCGCGGCGGAGAGGTCCGCGTCCACGCGACGCAGACATTCGACGATGCGCCCCTGCGCATCGAGCAGCACAAGGTTCGACCGCCGCCCCATGCACTCGAGCACGAGCTGCTTCTGGCTGATCTCGCCGAACTCGTCCGTGCACTGGAGCGTCAGGATCACCATGCGCTCAAGGTCCGGCTGCTCGATCGAAAGCACGCGCGCGCCGACCAGGTGCTTTCTCAGCAGCATGCAGAACATCGGCGGCTGGGCGGGGTTGTCGCGCAGAATGTTCGTGAGCTGGATGCGCGGCTGGTTTGCCCCCGCGTTGAGCAGTAATCTCAAATTGCCGCGCAGCAGCAGAACGATCTGGTCGCGCGCGGGCTGCTGCACCTTGTCGATGCGCGCGCCGATGAGCTTGGGGCGCAGCTCATTCAAAACTGCCCGCAGGCAGATCGCGTCAAGTGGCATCGTCGTCCTCCATCATCCGGTTGAAAAGCTCATTGATGCGCGTGTGATCGTCGCGCAGGTACAGCCAGCCGAAGAGCGCCTCGAGGCCTGTGGCCTTCTGATAGTCGGCGCGGTCGGCGTGGTGGGGAATGGAGTGGACGTTCGCGTTGCGCCCGCGGCGGAACACAGAGGCCTCTTCCTCCGTCAAAAGGGGTAAGAGCTTTTCGGCAAAGCGCGCCTGCTGCGGCGCGCAGACGAGTTCGATCGTTGCACGGTGAAGGCCCTTGCCCGTCGCCTTGCCGTGTACGCACAGATAGGTGCGCACGAGCAGCTCGTACACCGCATCGCCCAGGTGGGCAAGGCCGATGGAGCTGATGGCGCGGATGGCGTCGTCGTTCATTTTGGCTTGTGTATAATCGTACATAAAAACTCCTGCTGATCAAAAGTGCATACATTGTATATCCTTCCCGCATTTCTGTCAATCGGCGGGCGCGGCGGTGCGGGAAAAGCGTTGCGCTTTTTTGAAAATCCGCTATAATGGCAGAGAAGAAGACCCTTTGATCTAAGAGGTGAAATAATATGAAAAAACTTCTTTCCATCCTGCTTGCATCGCTGCTTCTTTTGAATCTCGCCGCCTGCGGCGAAAAGAATGACCTGCCCGATGATGCGCCCGCCTACGGCGACAAGCTTATCAAAGAGCTTTACGCAGAGGAGGGCGACTTCAGTGACCCTTCCGGCGGCACGGTGCACTATTCTTATCATGTGCCGCAGCTCGTGTCGGAAACGGCGGTGGCCGCCGCGCTCAACGCCGAGATCGCCGACCGCTTCGGCGCGCTTGCGCAGGAACAGAAGAATATGATGGACGCGAAAACCTCGCCCATCTGCCCGTCGATCCGCTGGGAGAGCCACTGGAACGACAGCCTTCTCTGCCTTGTCGTGGAGAGCACGCGGGACGATGGCTCGACGGATTGCGCCGTCTACAGCTATGATTTTTACGGCGGCCAGCGCCTGACGAGCGAGGATCTGATCGCGCGCTGCGGCTTGAACGGGCAGGATTTTGTCGACGGCGTGCGCCGCACGGCGGCAAACTACTTCGACAATACCTATCGCGGCGCGCTCCGGCAGGGGGCGAGCGGCGCGGATTTTATCGCGTCCTACACCGAGCGCCGCGCATGGACGCTCTCGGACGCGAACATCAACACGCAGATGCTCGTCTACCTCGCGGCGGGCGGTGTGCTGCACACGATCCAGCCCCTCGGTTCGTTCGCCGGGGCGGAATATTATCATGTAGACCTCACGCCGGACTTCACTCCGCCCGCCTGCGCGGAGCGGACGGCGGAGAATCGCTTTGTACGAGCCGAACTGACGGCGGACGGACGGCTGAACGTGAGCTTTGAGAAGACGGCGGATTCCGCGTGGTACGCGGAAAATTTCCGCTTTGACTATGAAACGCTCTACCCCGTCGCGGGCTTGTACTCCGATTATACGGATGTATTCATCGGCTCAGTGGGGCAGGGGTACTTCCCCTATGTCTTCCTGCTCACGAGCGAGGGCGCGGTCGAATATGTCAACCTTCTCGAAGGGCTGACGGCGGGCTTCCTCTGCTGCGGCGGGCCGCTCGGCGGCGTGGGCGATATCGCCTCGTTCGAATCCGGCGAGGTCGAGGAGGACTACGGCACCTATCAGACCGTGTTCGCCGTTGACAAAAACGGCAGGAAGTATGACCTCGCAGGCCCCGTGAGCGACGCGGACTACACCGTACCTGCGGAGTTTCTCGGCGAGTGGAGCGCTGACGTTACGCACGACACGGCCGAGCAGGGCAGCTACGAGAGCACCTATATCCTCACGCTCAGCGATGGCGGCGGCATCACGGTGCAGGACATCAACGCAGAGGTTGGCCTCTACTTTGAATACACGGGCCAGATCAACTACCTCGGCACGAACGGCGAGGGCATGGTCTTCGGCTATCACCTCAACGAGCGCACGGGCGCGGTGCGCTATGGTGCGTTCACGCTGCTGCACGGAGATACACTGCTGCGCGTCAAGATCGTAACGGGCGAGAACCTCTTTGACGCGCCGAGCGGACGTGCAACGGAGTTTTCACTGTAGTGCAGGGCAAAAGAAGGGGAGCGGCGGGCGCGGATGCACCCGCCGTTTCAGCGCCTAAACGGGACTTCAAAAAAGTTTTGAAGAAAATGAAAAAAGGGCTTGACAGTTTCGACACCACGTGCTATATTATCATTTGTTCCGAGTCAAATGGAACGGCAAAAACAAAACGGCATGGGGGTATAGCTCAGCTGGGAGAGCGCTTGACTGGCAGTCAAGAGGTCAGCGGTTCGATCCCGCTTATCTCCACCATAAAACACCTCGAAACCTGACGGTTTCGGGGTGTTTTATTGCTTTTTGACAGAAAAAATCGTCTGAACATTGAAATTTTGCCTGAAAAAGGGTATAATTTATTGGCAAGAAACGCTCTCTCCGTGAGAGCGCTCAACATATTGTTTGCTGGCAACAAGTTTACTTGAGGTGGGAGGAGCATTTTTTTGGATTCGGATATCATCATCGTGGGCGCCGGTGTGGTTGGCTGCGCTCTGGCGCGTGTTTTGAGCCGGTATGACTGCAATGTCGTGGTGCTGGAAAAGGCGGACGACGTGGCGGAGGGCACGAGCAAGGCCAACAGCGGCATCGTGCATGCGGGCTTCGACGCACATCCCGGCTCGTTGAAGGCGCGCCTCAATGTGGAGGGTGCGGCAATGTACCCTGCGCTCTGCGAGGAGCTGGGCGTGCCCTACAGCCGTCCCGGCGCGCTGGTGCTGGGCTTTGGTGAGGCGGACCGCGCCACCATCGAAAAGCTTGTAAAGCAGGCCGCGGAAAACGGCGTGCCCGGCGTGCGCCTTATCGAGCGCGAGGAGATCATGGCGATGGAGCCGAACGTAAACGGCGACGTTGTCTGCGCGCTGTATGCGCCCACGAGCGGCCTCACCAGCCCCTATGAGCTGACCTATGCGCTCGCCGACCATGCCGCGCTCAACGGCGTGCGCTTTGAGCGCGATACGGAGGTCACAGACGTAAAGCGCGAGGGAGAGCTCTGGCGCGTGCAGACGAACAGGGGCGAATACCGCGCGAAGGTGTTCGTCAACTGCGCGGGCGTCTTCGCAGGTGAAGTGCACAACATGATCTCCGATACGAAGCTGAACATCATCTATCGCCGCGGCCAGTATTATCTGCTCGACCGCGTAACGCCGCTGCCCTTCCGCATGACCATGTTCCAGTGCCCCACCAGGATGGGCAAGGGCGTGCTCGTTTCTCCAACGGTGCACGGCAATGTGCTCCTCGGCCCGACGGCCGAGGATATTCCTGACGGGAGCGACGTTTCCACCACTGCGGACGGGCTTGCAAGCGTGCTCCAGAAGGCGCGCCTGACGTGGCCTGCGGTCAGTGTGCGCGCCGCCATCACGAACTTTTCCGGCATCCGCGCGCACGAGGAGCAGGATGACTTTGTCATCGGCAGGGTGTCCGGCGCGGAAAACGCCTTTGAAGCCGCGGGCATCGAGAGCCCCGGCCTTTCCGCCGCCCCTGCCATCGCGGAGATGCTCGGCGGCCAGATCGCGGAGGCCATGGGCCTTGCGAAAAAGGCGGACTACCATCCCGCGCTTCCCCAGCCCAAGCCCTTCTACGCTATGACGAACGAGGAGCGCGCGGCAGCGGTCGAACGCGATGTACTGTACGGCAATATCGTCTGCCGCTGCGAGACCGTCACCGAGGCGGAGATCCGCGCGGCGATCCGCCGCCCCGTGGGGGCGCGGAGCGTGGACGGCGTGAAGCGCCGCACGCGCGCGGGCATGGGGCGCTGCCAGGGCGGCTTTTGCAGCCCCCGCGTGGCGGAGATCCTCTCCGAGGAGCTGCACA
>URCK01000035.1 GCA_900546295.1 uncultured Eubacteriales bacterium
CCCAGTCCCCGCGCCGTCAGGAGCTGCTCGCCCGCATCGGCGTGGAGGACTTCAAGACCCTCTCGCTCGACATTGACGAGAGCTACCCCGCAAATCTTTCTCCCGAGGACACCGTGCGTTTCATCGCCGGGAAGAAATCCGAGGCCGCGGCCGCGCTCTGCGCGCCCGATGACCTCATCATCACGGCGGACACGATGGTCTTCCTCGGCAATGACCGCCTTGGAAAGCCGCAGGACGAGGAGGACGCCTTCCGGATGCTGCGCGCGCTTTCCGGCGAGCGCCACACGGTCTGCACCGGCGTGAGCCTGCGCCAGGGCGCGCGCTACGAGTCCTTCGCCGTCTCCACCGCCGTCTATTTCCGTCCCATGACGGACGAGGAGATCCGTTCCTACATCAAGACCGGCGAGCCGATGGACAAGGCGGGTGCTTACGGCGTGCAGAGCCGGGGCGCGCTCTTTGTCGAGCGCATCGACGGCGACTTTTTCAACGTCATGGGCCTGCCCGTTGAGCAGCTCGGCCTTGCGCTCGCGCGCTTCGGCGTGAAGCTGCTCTGAGCCTCTCCCCTGCCCCACTGCGAAAGGAGGCTACGCCTTGAAAGAATTTTTCCGTCAGCATGGGCTGCGCATTCTGGCTGCCGCGGCGGCCGTTGCCGTGCTTTTGAGTGTGCTGACCTATTTTTCCTCCACCTCGTCGGTGCTTGAAAACATCGCGGGCGTGCTGACCTCGCCGTTCCGCGCCGCCGCCACCGCCGTGAGCGACTGGGTGGACGACAAGCAGCAGTATTACGAGGACGTGACCGCGCTCAAGGAGGAGAACGCCGCGCTCAAAAAGGAGATCGCCGAGCTGCGCGCCCAGCAGCGCCAGGCACAGGCGGACAGCGAGGAGAATCAGCTCTTCCGCAAGCTCCTGAAATTGCAGGAGCAGCGGCGCGACTTCACCTTTGTCTCCGCCGCGGTCCTTGCCCACAGTGAGGACAACTGGACCTCATCGCTCACGCTCAGCCACGGCACCGATCAGGACATCGCCGTGGGCGACTGCGTGGTGAGCGCGGAGGGCTACCTTGTCGGCGTCGTGTCGAAAGTCGGCCTCAACTGGTCGACGGTGCTGACCGTCGTGGATACGGACACCGAGCTTGGCGCGCGCATTTTCCGCACCGGCGAGATCGCCGTGGCGGAGGGCGACTTTTCCCTCATGGGCAAGGGAAAGCTCAAGCTCTCCTACCTCAAAGCGAACGAGGAGGTGCTCATCGGCGACCAGATCGTCACCTCGGGCCTCGGCGGGTATTACCCCAGCGGCCTTGTCATCGGCTCGGTCGAGTCGGTGCAGACGGATGACGACGGTCTTGCCCGCTACGCCGTCCTCGCGCCCATGGTCGATTTTGACGCGCTGACGGAGCTGTTCGTCATCGTCGACCACGACATTGTCGAATAAGGGGGCGCTTGCAGATGAACGTAAGGCAGACTGCCGCCCTCAAGTGGACATTCTACGCGCTCGCGGCGCTGCTTCTGTGCTTTTTGCGCCGCCTGCTGCTCGGCTCCGCGCTCTTCTGGGGGGTGCTTCCCTTCCTGCCGCCGGTCCTGCTGGCGACGGAAGCTTCGCTCGAGCAACCAAAGCCCGCCGTGCTCTCGGGCATCGTCTTCGGCGCGCTGTGCGACCTGGTGCTCCCCACCTCCTTCCCCTGCCTTTATACGCTCGCCTTTACGTGTTCCTCGCTGCTCACCGCCACGGTGATGAGCAGCCTTTTGCAAAAGGGTCTTGCCCGCGCGTTTTTTTCGAGCGTACTGACCTTTGCGATCGTGGATCTTTTCAAGATCCTCTTTCTGCTGCCGCGCGGCGCGGCCGTGCCCGCGATGCTCTTCCTCTTCCTGCGCGAGACGATCATCTCCTGCGTGCTGCTCCTGCCGAGCTATCCTCTGCTGCGCGCGGTGCACCGTTTCTTCGCCGCCTGAATTTTCCCGTTTTCCCCTGTTTTTCCCCCACTCCGCTCGGAAAGGAGCGATCCAAATGGACCCCAAACGCTTTACCCGCCGCCTCGTCGCGCTCGGCGCGGCGATGTTCCTTGTCGCGCTCGTCTTCGTCGTTACGATGTTTGACGCGCAGATCGTCCACGGCGATGATTACCTCGCCCAGTCCGTGCGCGCAAATGCCAAGGTCGAAACGGTCAAGGGCACGCGCGGCATCATCACCGACCGCAACGGCAAGGTGCTCGTATCGAACCGCGCGGTCTATACGCTGAACTTTGACTCCTCGCTCGTCGCCCACGACGAACTCAACGGCGCGCTGCTGCGCCTCATCGACCTCATGAACGCGCAGGGCGTTGAGATTCAGGATACGATCCCCCTCTCGCAGAACGTGCCCTTTGCCTACGATACCACGGACGGCGGGGCGAAGGCGCTCGTCAAATACCTCGTCTCCCTCAAGTGGATGGACGAGGACGACGTGGACGAAAGCGGCCTGCCCGCAGGCATCACCGGCCCCTCGCTCTACCTGCGCCTGCGCAGCGAATACGGCGTGGATGCATCGCTCCCCGCCGCCACGGCGCGCACGCTCGTGGGGCTGCGCTACTCCCTCGCCGTCGCCAAGCTCAACGGCTCATCGGTCTTTGAATTTGCAAGCGACGTGGACGTTGCGCTCATCTCCATCATCAAGGATGGCAATTATCAGGGCGTGCAGGTGGACACCTCGTCCGTGCGCGTCTATGAGACCGACTATGCCGCCCACGTTCTCGGCTACACCGGCAGCATTCAGGACTGGGACGATTATAAGGATAAGCCCGGCTACACGCTCGCGAGCATCGTTGGCATCTCGGGCGCGGAGAGCGCCTTTGAAGAATATCTCCACGGCGACGCGGGCAAGCGCCTTGTGACCTACGACAACGACTCCGGCAAGATCACCGGCGAGCTCTACTCCGTGGAGCCCAAGCCCGGCTCCACCGTGGCGCTGACCATCGACATCGACTTTCAGGAGGACGTGGAGCAATCGCTCGAACGCACCGTCGGCGCGATGACCAAGGCAGACGGCATCGAGCGCGGCGCGGCGGTCGCCGTCGTGCAGGTCGGCACGGGCGATGTGCTGGCGCTCGCTTCGTATCCGACCTATTCCCTCTCGACCTTCCGTCAGGACATTGCCGCTCTCTCGAGCGATTCGGTCCGCCGCCCGCTGTGGAACCGCGCCACGCAGGCCTCCTACGCCCCCGGCTCCACCCTGAAGCCCCTCACGGCCATCGCCGCGCTGGAATCGGGCGCGACCACCGTGCGCGAAAAGCTCTACGACTCGGGCAAGTGGGTCTATCCCGGCTACTCGGCGAGCTACACCTACTGCTGGAAGCGCAGCGGACACGGGTCTCTCAACGTGCGCGGCGCGATCTCGAACTCCTGCAACTACTACTTCGCCGAAATGGGCTACCGCATGGGCATGGACACGCTGCGCGAGTACTACGCGGACTTTGGCCTCGGCTCGCCGACGGGCATTGAGATCGGCGACGCCGCGGGCCGCCTCCCCTCGCAGAAAGAGGGCGAGAACCTCGCCCCGTGGGCGGCCTTCGGTCAGGCGAACCAGGAATATACCCCCCTCCAGCTCGCCAACTACATCGCAACGCTCTGCGGCGGGGGCGATCGCTACGCGACGCACCTTTTGAAGAACGTGCGCGAGAGCGGCTCGGGCATGCTCGAATACGTTTACGATGCCTCCCCCGTGCAGACGATCGAGATGCAGAGCGAAAATCTCGCCGCCGTGCTCGCCGGTATGCACGACCTTGCGGCAGAGGGTGCGGTGTCGTCCTACTTCAAGGAGTGTATCGTTGACGCCGCGGCCAAGACCGGCACGATCCAGACGGGCGATACGAAGAACAACAACGGCGCGTTCGTCTGCTTTGCCCCCTATGACGACCCCCAGATCGCGGTGGCCATCGTCATCGAAAAGGGCGGCACGGGCGCGGCGCTCGCCTCCACGGCGGTCGAAATTCTGAACGCCTACTTCTCCAACGCCGCCGCCAGCACGGCGGTGACGGGCGAAAATACGCTTTTGGGCTGAGCGCGCCACATCGGCGCGCTCTCCTTTTTCTTGCAGCCGCTCCATGGCGGCGGAAAGGAATGTTATGTCAACTTCTTGGTTCGACTCCCGCGATCTTCACAACAAATCTCCCTTCGGCGCGGTGCCCTGCGGCACGGGCGTGCAGTTCTGCCTGCGGCCCGAGGCGGGCGCGGCCATCACGCGCTGCGAGCTGCTCGCCCACGCGGAATTTGCCGATCATTGGGAGACCGTACCGCTGGAAGCAGCGCGGGAGGACGGCGCGACCGTCTTTCGCGGCACATACGTCGCGCCGCGACAAGCAGACCTCGTGTGGTATCACTTTCGGCTCTTCTGGGCGGACGGCGGCACGAGCTGCTACGGGAAGGCAGGGCTTTGCGCGTGGGACGCGGTCGAGCCGTGGCAGCTCACGGTCTACGACGACACGCACAAAACGCCCGAATGGTTCGGCCGCGGCCTCACCTATCAGATCTTCCCTGACCGCTTCTACCGCGCGAAAAAGCGAGAGATCACAGGACTTGTCGGGCCACGCACGCTGCACGAGCAGTGGGACGAGCTGCCGGAATACCGCCCGAACGAACAGGGTGAGATCACTTGCAGCGACTTTTTCGGCGGCGACCTTGCTGGCATCACGGAAAAGCTCGACTATCTCGCCTCCCTCGGCGTGACGACGCTCTACCTCTGTCCGATCTTCGAAGCCTCCACCAACCACCGCTACGACACGGCCTGCTACGAGCGCGTCGACCCCCTGCTCGGCACGGAGGAGGACTTCCGCACGCTCTGCGAAAGAGCGCGCGAGCGCGGCATCCGCGTGCTGCTCGACGGCGTTTTCAACCACACGGGGCGAAAGAGCGTCTATTTCAACGCCGACGGCTTCTATCCCACGCTCGGCGCGGCGCAGGGGCCCGCCTCCCCCTACTACCGCTGGTACAACTTCCACCCCTTCCCCGACGATTACGACGCATGGTGGGGCATCAAGAACCTGCCCGCCGTCAACGAGACGGAGCAGAGTTATGTTGACTACATCATCGAGGGCGAGCATTCCGTCATCCGCCGCTGGCTGCGCGCTGGCGCGTCCGGCTGGCGGCTGGACGTTGCCGACGAGCTGCCCGACGAATTCATCGCGCGCATCCGCCGCGCCATGGAAGAGGAACGCCCCGACGGTTACCTCCTCGGTGAGGTCTGGGAGGACGGCACGACAAAGATCGCCTACTCCAGGCGCCGCAAGTACCTGCTGGGGCGCGAAACGCACGGTCTCATGAACTATCCCTTCCGCACAGCCCTGCTCGATTTTCTGCGCGGCGGCGACGCCGCGGTCTTCCGCGAGCGTATGGAAGAATTGCGCGAGCACTATCCTGCGCCCGCCTACTACGGCGCGATGAACTTCCTCTCCACGCACGATACGCCGCGTCTTCTGACGCTTCTCGGCCACGAGGGCGACGCGCCCGCGACGCGCGACGAGCGCGCGGCCTACCGCCTGAGCGGTGAGGAACGCGCGCGCGGCACGGCGCTTTTGAAGCTCGCGGCGCTCATCCTCTACTCCTTCCCCGGCTCGCCGATGCTCTACTACGGCGACGAGGCCGGGATGCAGGGCTTTGAAGACCCCTTCAACCGCGGCCCCTACCCTTGGGGGCACGAGGACGCGGCGCTCCTGCGCTATTTCCGTCAGCTCGGCGCGCTGCGAAAGGCGCACAAGGCCTTGCAGCGCGGCACGATCGACTACTGCGCGGCGCAGGAGCGCGTGCTGGCCTTCCGCCGCGCATCGAACGGTGAAAAATGCATCACGGCGGTCAACGCGGGCGAGCAGTCCGCCGCCCTCACTCTCCCGTGGAACGCTCCCCTTGCGCAGGACGCGCTCACGCGCCAGTCCTTCTTCTGCTGCGACGGCGCGCTCCGCCTGACACTCGAGCCTTACGACGCGGTGCTGCTCGTCGAGCCGGAAAACTGACCCTCTGTTTCACGTGAAACACTGTTTTGAACGCCATGGTAAAGGTCATTGCCTTTACCATGGCGTTTTCGCGTCCCGTTCCCCATTCCCCCGCGAGCAGGCATATCCGCGCCCAAAGCAGACGTAAAGGTTTGCGCCTTGTCATGTTTCACGTGAAACAATTTTCGTAAAAATGCTCGTTTTCTGTTGAAATCGAACGGGTTTGTGTTATACTAAGCAAGAATGAAAATGGTTCTTTGTATCCGAAACTAAGGTAGGTGTTCTTTTGGCTAAGATCGTTGCGATCGTCAATCAGAAGGGCGGCGTCGGCAAGACGACCACCTGCGTGAATCTGACGTCATCATTGAAAGAAAAGGGAAAGCGCGTCCTGCTGTGCGATTTTGACCCGCAGGCCAACTCCACCTCCGGCATGGGCGTGGATAAGACCAGCGCGCGCAGCGTGTACGACGTGCTCATCAACGGCGCGGACGTGACCGCCAGCGTCTCGCACACGCGCTACGGCGATGTGCTGCCGTCTTCGAAGGCGCTCGCCGGCGCGGGCATCGAGATGATCGACCGCGAAAACCGCGAATTCCTGCTCAAGCAGGCGCTTGACATCCTCTCCCCCAACTACGACTTCATCCTCATCGACTGCCCGCCCTCGCTCGAGCTGCTGACGGTCAACGCCCTCTGCGCGGCAAACTCGCTCATCGTGCCCGTGCAGGGCGAATACTTCGCCCTCGAGGGCCTTTCCGACCTGATGCACACCGTTCGTATGGTGCGCCGCAACCTCAACCCCGGTCTTGAGCTGGAGGGCGTGCTGCTGACGATGTTCGACGGGCGCACGAATCTTGCCCTGCAAGTGGCCGAAGAGGTCAAGCGCTACTTCCCCGGCAAGGTGTACGCCACCGTCATCCCGCGCAATGTGCGCCTTTCCGAGGCGCCGAGCCACGGCAAGCCCATCAACTACTACGACCGTGTCTCGCGCGGCGCAGAGGCCTACAGCAACCTCGCCAACGAGTTTTTGAAGCAGAACAAGTGATACATTAAATAACAAAGGGTGTTTTCCGCCCTTTCACCCCCGCAGAAAGGAGATGTTCCCATGGCAAACGCAAACCGAGGGCTCGGCAAGGGTCTGGGCGCGCTGCTGGGCGACGCCGCCCTGCACGCCGACACGTCTGACAGCCTCTACCTCCCCATTTCAAAGATTGAGCCCTACGCCAATCAGCCGCGCCACCACTTTGACGAAGACGCTTTGCAGGATCTCGCCGATTCCATCCGCGAGCACGGCATCATCCAGCCGCTGACGGTCCGCCGCCTTTCTTCCGGCTACTATCAGATCATCGCCGGCGAGCGCCGCTGGCGCGCTGCGCGCATCGCGGGCCTGCACGAGGTCCCCGCCATCGTCATCGAGGCGGACGACCGCAAGATGACCGAGCTTTCGCTCATCGAGAACCTACAGCGCGAGGACCTCGACCCCATCGAAGAGGCCGAGGGCTACAAAACGCTGATGGACAGCTACCAGCTCACGCAGGAGGAGGCCGCCGAGCGCGTGGGCAAGTCCCGCTCCGCCGTGGCAAACAGCCTGCGGCTGCTGGGTCTCTGCCCCGAGGTGCGCGAAATGCTGCAAAACGGCGCGCTTTCCGGCGGCCACGCCCGCGCACTGCTGCCGCTCAAGGCAGAGCTCCAGCTTGAAGGGGCGAAGCTCATCGCCGCGCAGGGTCTGAGCGTCCGCCAGACGGAGGCACTCGCCAAGCGCCTTGGCAGCACGAAGGAAGAGAAAAAACGCACGAACGAGGAGATCATGGCCGAAAGCTACGGCCGCCTCGCCGCGCAGGAGCTGAGCGACAAGATCGGCCGCACCTGCCGCATCGTTTCGGGCAAGAAGAAAGGGCGCATCGAGCTGGACTACTACGGCATGGACGATCTGAACGACCTGCTCGAAGCGCTCGCCGCCATCAAGCGCAGAAAGGACGGAAGCGAAAAAGAATGACCGATTTTGTTCACGAAGCCCCCAAGGACCCGAGCAAGGCAAGCGCGCCCAAGGAGGAAAAGCCCACCACCGAGCGCGAGCGCATGAAAAAGGTCTACACCTACGTCGCCATTCTCTTCTGCGTGGCATTTCTGCTGATTTTATGGACATTTTTAATGAATCAGCGCAGCAGTCAGGCGATCCGCGACGAGATCAAGAGCGGCAACAGCGCCCTGCAAAGCACGCTCGAGGAAAATGACACGCTCGAAGCGCGCGCCAGGGAGCTGGAAGCGCAGCTTGCCGAAGCAGAAGCCGACAGGGACGCCCTCAGCGAGGCCCTCGAGCGCAAGAGCGAGCAGCTGCGCGCACTCGACTGGCTCATCGAGATCGAAAACGACTGCCGCGCCAAGGAGCTTGACGAGGCGAAGGAGAACATCCGCGCCTTTGAAAAGGCGGGCGCCGCAGAAGATCTTCCCACAGAGGCGTTGCGCACCTCCATCACCGGCGACGACGCCCCCTCCCCCGCCGCGCGCTATAAGACCATCGTAGAAGAGCTCTTCCCGAACGGCGTAAACTGAGAACAAACGCGGCATCTGCCGCTCACTTTACAAGGATAGCGAGGTAAATCACAATGCTGGATATGAAATTCCTGCGGGAAAATCCCGAACTGGTCAAGGAAAACATCAAAAAGAAGTTCCAGGACGAAAAGCTCCCCCTCGTTGACGAGGTCATCGCGCTGGACGCTGCGAACCGCGCCGCCATCACCGAGGCGAGCGAGCTGCGCGCCAGCCGCAACGCCCTCAGTAAACAGATCGGCATGCTGATGGGGCAGGCAAAGAAGGACCCGAGCAAGCTGGAGGAAGCCGAGAAGATCAAGGCGACCGTCAAGCAGAACGCCGACCGTCTCGCGGAGCTTGAAAAGCTCGAGGAAGAGTACGAGCAGAAGATCCACAAGATCATGCTCTTCATCCCGAACATCATCGATCCCAGCGTGCCCATCGGCCCGGACGACAGCTGCAACGTCGAGGTCGAGCGCTTTGGCGAGCCGAAGGTGCCCGAATTCGACATTCCCTACCACACGCAGATCATGGAGAGCTTCGACGGCGTTGATATGGACGCGGCAGGCCGCGTCTCCGGCGCGGGCTTCTACTACCTGCTCGGCGACATTGCGCGCCTGCACGAGGCCGTGCTCGCCTACGCACGCGACTTCATGATCGACAAGGGCTTCACCTTCTGCATCCCGCCGTTCATGATCCACGGCAACGTGGTCGAGGGCGTGATGAGCCAGAATGATATGGACGCCATGATGTACAAGATCGAAGGCGAAGACCTCTACCTCATCGGCACGAGCGAGCATTCGATGGTCGGCCGCTTCATCGGCGAGATCCTGCCCGAAAGCTCCCTCCCCCAGACGCTCACCTCCTACTCCCCGTGCTTTCGCAAGGAGAAGGGCTCCCACGGCATCGAGGAGCGCGGCGTGTACCGCATCCACCAGTTCGAAAAGCAGGAGATGATCGTCGTCTGCAAGCCCGAGGACAGCATGGACTGGTACAACAGAATGTGGAAGTGGAGCGTTGAGCTGTTCCGCTCGCTGGATATCCCCGTGCGTCAGCTGGAGTGCTGCTCTGGCGACCTCGCCGACCTCAAGGTCAAAAGCTGCGACATCGAGGCCTGGTCCCCGCGCCAGAAGAAGTACTTCGAGGTCTGCTCCTGCTCGAACCTCGGTGACGCGCAGGCACGCCGCCTGAAAATTCGCGTCAAGGGCGAGGACGGCAAGATGTACCTGCCCCACACGCTCAACAACACCGTCGTCGCGCCCCCGCGTATGCTCATCGCCTTCCTCGAGAACAATCTCCAATCCGACGGCAGCGTGCTGATCCCCGCAGTGCTCCAGCCCTACATGGGCGGCAAGACCGTGCTCACGCCGAAAAAGTAAGCACGCTGCCCGCCCCGCCGCGAGTGCGGCGTACAAGCATTTTGCGCAGCAAAATCTTGCCGCAGGGCGGATTCACTCCGCCCGAGGATGTGCAATCAAAAGGGCTCCCGCGCGGCCTGCCGCGCGGGAAACAGCGTGCTGATCCCCGCGGTGCTCCAGCCCTACATGGGCGGCAAGACCGTGCTCACGCCGAAAAAGTAATTCCGTTTAGTAATAATTTTATCATTCTATACGATAAGTCATCGTATTGTTCCCAAATCCAGCCAAAGGAGCCTTCTAAATGAAGAAGTTTTTTGAAGAGTTCAAGGCCTTTGCCATGCGCGGCAACGTGCTCGATATGGCCGTCGGCGTTGTCATCGGCGGCGCGTTCGGCAAGATCACGACCTCGCTCGTGGGCGATATCATCATGCCGCTCATCTCCATGCTGACCGGCGGCATTGAGTTTTCCAACTGGAAATGGGTGCTCAGAGCCGCTGTGACGGAGGGCGAGACCGTCGTGCGCGAGGAGATCGCCGTCAACTACGGCAATCTCATCGCCGTCATCCTCGACTTCATCGTCATCGCCTTCGCCGTGTTCTGCATGGTCAAGGCCGTGAACAAGATGCACGAAAAGCTCACAAAGCCTGTAGAGCCGGAGCCGGAAAAAGAACCCGAGCCGACGAAGGAAGAAGTTCTGCTCACCGAGATCCGCGACCTTTTGAAGGAGCAGGGCAAATGAACGAGCTTCTCTTGCAGGGGCTCAGCGAGCTGGGGCTGGACGTAAGCCGCGCGGAAACGCTCGAGCGCTTCTCCGCCCTGCTGCTTGAAAAAAATGAGGTGATGAACCTCACGGCCATCACAGAGCCCGACGCTGTCGCGCAGCTCCACCTGCTCGACAGCGCGGCACTGCTGCAATTTGTCGACCTCAGGGGGAAGAACGTCGTCGACGTCGGCACCGGCGCAGGCTTTCCCGGAATGCCGCTGCGCATTCTGGAGGACGACTTCGACCTCACGCTGCTCGATTCGCTCGGTAAGCGCGTCACCTGGCTCAGCGAGGTCTGCGATACGCTGCATCTTTCGCGCGTTTCCTGCGTCCACGCGCGGGCGGAGGAATTCGCCGCGCAGCAGCGCGAAAAGTTCGATATCGCGACCTCGCGCGCCGTCGCGCAGCTTTCGATCTTATCCGAGCTGTGCCTGCCGCTCGTCAAGGTCGGCGGACAGTTCATCGCCATGAAGAGCGTCGACACCGAGGAGGAGATCACAGCGGCGAAAAGCGCAATCAAAACGCTCGGCGGCCGCATTGTCAAGGTAGAGGACTACAAGATCCCCACGAGCGACGTTGTCCACCGCCTTGTCCTCATCGAAAAGATCTCCCCCACCCCGCGCGCCTATCCGCGCGCCTTTGCCAAGATCAAAAAAGCCCCGCTGTAACGCATTTTATTCCGCAAAAAGGAGGTGCGAAGCCTTGTCTCAGGTCATCGCCGTCGTGTCCGGCAAGGGCGGCACGGGAAAAACTTCATTCACCACGCTCGCCGGTATGGCGCTCTCGCAGCTCGGCAAAAAGACGCTGCTGCTCGACTGCGACATCGGGCTGCGCAACCTCGACCTCTACCTCGGCGTCTCCGACCGCGCGCTCATGGATTTTACGGACGTCATCTCCGGCCGCACGACGCTTGCGCAGGCCGTGGTACGCCACCCGCTTTACCCCAATCTCTACCTGCTCACCGCGCCCGTCAGCTTCGGCACGCGCCTTCCGGGCAAGCGCGAGATGCAGCGCCTCATCGACGAGATCCGCCGCTATTTCGACTTCTGCCTCATCGACGCCGCCGCTGGCATCGGCGAAGCCTTCGCCCTTGCTACCTGCTGCGCCGACCGCGCCGTGGTCATCACAACGAACGATCCTTCGAGCCTGCGCGACGCGCAGCGCACCGTGATGGAGCTGCACCGCTTCCCCACGGGGCAGCTGCACCTTGTCGTCAACCGCGTGCGGCGGCGGCTCCTGCAATCGCTGCACACCACGATCGACGACGCCATCGACGCGGCGGGCCTCCCGCTGCTCGGCGTCATCCCCGAGGATGAGAACGTCCCCGCCGCGCTCGGACGCGGCCTCAACTACACGCTCAAGTACCGCTCCGGCGCGATCTGCGCCTGCGAGAACATCGCCCGCCGCCTCTGCGGCGAGCGGGTCCGCCTGATGCGGCTTTAAGCATCGGTTCACAAAGGCAAACACGGCTCTTCCCGGTCTTCTCCGCAAAAAAGCGTGCTTGCCCTTGTCAACCGGTGAGCGGCTCCCGAAATAGAAAATTTCACACCAGAAAGGACTGTAACACACTATGAACATTGCCCTCATGGCACACGACAACAAGAAGGAACTGATGGTTCAGTTCTGCACGGCTTACGCCGGTATCCTGTCCCGCCACACGCTCTGCGCCACCAGCGTGACCGGCAAGATGGTCAGCGAGGCGAGCGGTCTTCCCATTCACCTCTTTATGGCACGCATCCACGGCGGCGCAGAACAGATCGGCGCGCGCATCGCCTACAATGAGATCGATATGGTCCTCTATTTCTGCGACCCGAACAGCCCCCAGTACAACGATAACCTCACCTATATCACCAAGCTCTGCGACCAGAACAACATCCCCTTCGCCACCAACATCGCCACCGCCGAAATGCTCATCATGGGTCTTTCCCGCGGCGACCTCGACTGGCGCGATATCGTCAACCCCAAGACCAAGCCCTTCACCACTTGAGCAACAGGCGTCGGTTTTTAAATACGTTTTGTAATTTTTATTTTATAATATACTAACAGGAGTGGATTTTACCATGATGCAATCCCGTACACACAACTGCGGCGAGCTTCGCGCGCAGCATGCCGGCGAGCACGTCAAGCTCGTCGGCTGGATGGAAAATGTGCGCGAAGTCGGCGGCAGCCTTGCCTTCGTCGTCCTGCGCGACTTCTACGGCACGACGCAGATCGTCGTCGAGACGAGCGAGCTGCTCGCCCAGATCAAGGGCTACAACAAAGAGAGCACCATCTCCGTTGAGGGTACCGTGCGCGAGCGCGCGAGCAAGAACCCGGGGCAGCCCACCGGCGACATCGAGGTCGTGCCCGAGAAGATCGAGCTGCTCGGCCGCTGCCGCTACAACTCCCTCCCCTTCGAGGTCAACCGCAGCCGCGAGGCCGATGAGACGCAGCGCCTCAAGTACCGCTATCTCGACCTGCGCAACCCCGCCGTCAAGAAGAACATCATCCTGCGCTGCAACGTCATCGCCGCGCTGCGCAAGGCCATGATGGAGCACGATTTCCTTGAGATCACGACCCCGATCCTGACGGCCTCCTCCCCCGAGGGCGCGCGCGACTATCTCGTTCCCGCCCGCAAGCACCCCGGCAAGTTCTACGCCCTGCCGCAGGCCCCGCAGCAGTTCAAGCAGCTGCTGATGACCTCCGGCTTCGACCGTTACTTCCAGATCGCGCCCTGCTTCCGTGATGAGGACGCGCGCGGCGACCGCAGCCCCGGCGAATTCTACCAGCTCGATATGGAGATGGCGTTCGCCTCTCAGGAAGACGTCTTCGCCGTCTGCGAGGATGTCCTGCCCCCGATCTTCGCGAAGTTCGGCACCTATGACATTGCCTCCAAGCCTCCCTTCCGCCGCATCAAGTATCTCGATGCGCTCGAGATTTACGGCAGTGACAAGCCGGATCTTCGCATCGACCTGACCGCAACGAACGTCTCCTCCCTCTTCGAGGGAAGCAGCTTTGAGGTCCTTGCGGACAAGACCGTCAAGGCTGTCGCCATTTCGAACTGCGCGCTCACGCGCAAGCAGATCGACAAGCTCCTCACCGACTGCGAGGTGCAGGCCGGCGCGAAGGGCTACTGGTTCAAGGTGGACGAAAAAGGCGACCTCGCCGGCGGCATTGCAAAGTTTGTCGACAAGGAAGCGGCCGCGAAGCTCCTGCCGCTTGCGCCGAACACGCTCGTGCTCGTCGCGGGCGGCGAGCTTGCCACCAAGCTCGTCGGCGTGATGATCAAGACCTTCGGCCCCGCCTGCGAGGGCCACATGGACAAGGAGCGCTACGAGTTCTGCTGGATCGTCGACTTCCCGATGTACGAGATCGGCGACGAGAGCGGCGAGCTGGAGTTCTGCCACAACCCGTTCTCCATGCCCTCCGGCGGCCTCGAGGTGCTGCTCAAGGCCGAGCGCGGCGAGATCGACCCGCTGAGCATCACCGCCGACCAGTACGACCTCGTCTGCAACGGCGTGGAGCTCTCCTCCGGCGCGGTGCGTAACCACGACCCTGAGATCATGATCAAGGCCTTTGAGCTTGTCCGCCTCGGCGAAGAGGACGTGAAGGCCAAGTTCCCCGCCATGTACAACGCCTTCTGCTACGGCGCGCCCCCGCACGCGGGCATCGCTCCGGGCGTGGACCGCATGGTGATGCTGCTCGCGGGCGAGGATTCCATCCGCGAGATCATCCCCTTCCCCATGAACAAGAACGCGCAGGACATCATGATGGGCGCACCGAGCGAGGTGACGCAGAAGCAGCTCGACGAGCTGCACATCGCCGTCACGGCGCACGAGGAGGAGTAAGCCTCTCCCCTCCCCCGCCGCAAGAAACGATAAAAAAATCGCTCTCCCGTTGTGGGAGAGCGATTTTTTTACGCCCGCAGAAGGGCTTTATTCTTTTTTCGCGAAGCGCTTAGAGACCGAAGCCGCCGAGGCCCAGGCCGCTCGTCAGCGCGTTCATTTTGCCGTTCATCGCGTCCTCCGCCTGACGGAGCGCCTCGTTCACGGCCGAGAGGATGAGGTCCTGGAGCATCTCCACGTCCTCGGGATCGACGGCCTCGGGCTTGATGGTGATGGCGGTGACTTCCTTCTTGCCGTTCACCTCGGCGCTGACGACGCCGCCGCCGACGCTCGCCGAGAAAGTCTTCTCCTCGACCTCCTGCTGTGCCTTCTGCATGTCCTCCTGCATCTTCATGATCTGCTGCTGCATCTGCTGCTGCTTGAGCATCTGACCGCTGCCGTTGGAAAAGCCGCGGCGTGCACTATAACCCTTTGCCATCGTTGTTGTCTCCTTTTATTTTACTGTAAAGTTGTCGAATTTGCTGCCCATGCGCAGAAGATCCTGCATCCGGTCGCGCTTTTTCGCGCCCGGGCGCGGCCCCACGAGGAAGCGCACGCGGATCTCCTGCCCCACGGCACGGGACGTGACGTCCGATAAAACGTCGATGACCACCTGCTGGTCGAGCATCGCCTTCTGCACCTCCGTTGTACAGTAGACGGTGAGAAGGCCGTCCTTCACCTCGCCCTCCGCCGTGCCGATGAAGGCGCGCTTGTCGGGCGTCAGGCGGTTTTTGTAGCTCTCCATGAGCT
Organism: uncultured Eubacteriales bacterium; assembly: GCA_900546295.1. Lineage (GTDB taxonomy): Bacteria > Bacillota > Clostridia > Oscillospirales > Oscillospiraceae > Hominicoprocola. Next base: position 15,220 of record URCK01000035.1, read on the forward strand.
GATAGAACGTGTCGTCGTCCGCGGCGCTGCCTTCCGATAGCGGCGCGGCAGGCTCGGCCTGCTTCGGTGCGCTCTTTTCCGCGGGCGCGCTCTTTTCCGCGGGCGCGCTCTTTTCCGCGCGCTCGACGGGCTCGCCGTAGGGCGGGGGCGCGTCGTAGTCGTCCGGAAGGGGCGGTTCGTCCCACGGCAGGGCTTCTTCGGCCGTTTTGGGCGCAGCCTTTGGCGCTTCCTGCTTTAAAGCAGCCTTTGCCGGGGCCTGAGCGGCCGCAGGAGCGCTCGCAGCGTTCCGCGCGGCAAACTGTACTCCCGCGGCGATCTGCTCTTCCAGGCGCGCGATACGCGCGTTCAGCGCAGCGAGGTCGCCCGAGAGCGTCTCGTCGCAGAGCTTCAAGATGCAAAGCTCCGCGTCCGTGCGGCGGTTGACGCTGAACTGGAGCTGCGCCGCCGCCTCCTGTAAGAGCGTGCAGAGCTGGATGAAGCGCGCGCTCGTCCCCTGCCTGCTTAAATTTTCGAGCGTTGCGCTGTCGTATGCGCCGCTGAGCAGGCTCTCGCCGCCCTCGCCCGCCGTCGCGCGGATCAGAAGCTCGCGCGAGAGCGTCGACAGTTCGCCGAGCACCGCGCCGACATCCTTGCCGCCGTCGTAGAGCTTGCCGAGCAGTTCGAGCGCGCCGCGCGTGTCGCGCGAGAGGATGAGGGACATGAGCTGCGCGGTCTGCACGTTTCCGGCAAGGCCCAGCGCATCGAGCACCGCGGGCGCGTCGATCGCGCCGCCGGCGGCGGCGCACTGGTCAAGAAGCGACAGC